>NZ_CP019702.2:300000-600000 GCF_002005205.3 Rhizobium rhizogenes
CTCGCCAACCACGGCTTCGTCATCGGCCCGGAAGTCGATAAGGACATCGTGGATGTCTTTGCCGGAAATGGCGAGAACCTGCCGCAGCTCACCGTTACCGAGGGGCAGTTATCGTTGTTCGATGCTACAGTAAAGCATCCGAATGGTGATCCGCTCGCGCCGCTGGTCGCCTTTGCCAATGCGGCATTCAACACAGGCGGGATGCTCAAGGCAGGCAATGTGGTGACGACGGGCAGCCTTTGCGGCGCGATACCGAACATGCTTGCCGGCAAGACACACATAACGCTGGAATCGGTTGGTGCCTTCACACTGTCCGGTCCGAGGCCATAGGCGTCCGGTCCTCCGGATGCTCCTTTTTCGGCCGCCTGCCGCCTTCATCCCCGCCGCGACTTCCGATGCCATCGAAAGGTCATTTCACCCGCCCGTATTCGCCCAGAAAATCGAGCAGCGCCCGGATGCGTGCTGGAAGAGGTCCGCGCTGACCGACATAAACGGCATGAAACATCTCCGTCTCGCCCGTATCGAGGTGATCGAGGATCGATATGAGCCGGCCGGCGGCGATATCCTCCCGCACGGTGAAGGCAGCAAGGCGAACCAGACCGACACCGGCAAGGGCAAGACGGCGAAGGCCCTCGCCATCACTGACCTGCACGCGCCCGGTCGCCGGAATGACGGCGGTCTTTCCGCCCTCCCGCAACGGCCACCCCTCGACTGACCGGGTATAGCCAAATCCGAGGCGATTGTGATCCTCCAGATCGGCGATGGTTTGCGGCACGCCACAGCGCTCCAGATAATCCGGGGCTGCGGCGATGATCATCCTTGTCTCACCGAGTTTCCTGGCGACGAGAGTTGAACTCTTCAGCGGCCCGGCACGCACCGCGACATCCATGCGTTCCGCAAGAAGGTCGACCACCAGATCCGTCTGGACGATATCGAGCGTGATACCCGGATGAAGCGCCAGAAACCGCGGCAGGACGGGCGCAAGAATATGCGTTGCGTAGGACGCGCTGGTGTTGATCCGCACGCGGCCGACGGGCTGTTCGCCCCGACCGGCGGCGCGTTCGGCCTCTTCGAGATCGGCGAGGATGCGGGTGGCCCTTTCATAGAAGGCGCAGCCCTCCGGCGTTATCTGAAGCTGCCGGGTGGAACGGTTGAGCAGACGCGCGCCAAGGCGGCCTTCCAGCCGTGCGATCAGCTTGCTCACCGCCGAAGGCGTCATGTTTGCCGCCGCGGCCGCGCGGGAAAAACCACCGAGTTCGACGACCCGCACGAAGATTTCCATCTCCCCTGCCCGGTTGGTCTCCAGTCGCGCCATGATGACTTCATCTCACAAGTGATAGTATTTTCGGCATTCTATTTCATTGAAGAGCGAGCGTCTATCTTCAGACAGCGATTGAAACGCATCGCAATCTTCATCTGCCAGATCATGACGGGATGGACAGAGCGCGGCGCGGCCAGAGCCCCGTCCGCGACCATTTCGAAGCAACAAAGGAACGCTCCATGGAATATCGCCATCTCGGCCAATCCGGCCTGAAAGTGCCGGTCTTGAGTTTCGGCACCGGAACCTTCGGCGGCTCCGGCCCGCTCTTCAGCAACTGGGGCAATTCAGACGCCACGGAAGCCCGGCGCATGATCGATATTTGTCTGGAAGCCGGCGTCAACCTGTTCGATACCGCCGACGTCTATTCCAATGGAGCATCGGAGGAAGTGCTTGGCGAAGCCGTCAAGGGAAGGCGTGACAGCATTCTGATCTCAACCAAGACCAGCCTACCGATGGGCGACGGGCCAAACGAGGCCGGGTCCTCCCGCTTCCGGCTGCTGCGCGCGGTGGATAACGCCCTGCGCCGCCTAAAGACCGACCATATCGACATCCTTCAGCTCCATGCCTTCGATGCCTTCACGCCGGTTGAGGAGGTGCTGTCGACGCTCGATACGCTCGTCCGGTCCGGCAAGGTGCGGTATACAGGTGTCTCGAATTTTTCAGGCTGGCAGATCATGAAATCGCTTGCCGTCGCGGACCGATATGGCTGGCCGCGTTATGTGGTCAATCAGGTCTATTACTCCCTGATCGGCCGGGATTACGAATGGGATCTGATGCCGCTCGGCGCGGATCAGGGTCTTGGCGCAATGGTCTGGAGCCCGCTCGGCTGGGGGCGGCTGACCGGAAAAATCCGCCGCGGCGCGCCGCTGCCCGAAGGTAGCCGCCTGCATGAGACCGCCAGCTTCGGCCCGCCGGTGGAGGATGAACATCTCTACCGCGTGATCGATGCGCTCGACGCTGTCGCGGAAGAAACCGGCAGAACGGTGCCACAGGTCGCCCTCAACTGGCTGCTCAGACGCCCCACTGTTTCCACGGTAATCATCGGCGCACGCAATGAGGAACAGCTTCGCCAGAACCTCGATGCCGTGGGATGGGAAGTGACATCCGCACAGGTGGCGAAGCTGGACGAGGCCAGCGAGACGACTGCTCCCTATCCGCATTTCCCGTATCAGCGCCAAGAGGGCTTTGCCCGGCTTAATCCACCGGCCATAACACGTCAGACTATGCCGCTCTAAGGCAGCGTCAGGCCGCCTGAATTACAGGCGGCCTGACAGATATGGAGATTCAGCCGGCTTTGTTGGCGGAGCCTGCGTCCACCCGTCCCGAAAACCAGTTCGCCAGAACCGCGCCGGAAATATTGTGCCAGACGCTGAAAATGGCGCTCGGAACCGCGGCGAGAGGTGAGAAATAGGCCGTGGCGAGTGCGGCGCCAAGGCCGGAGTTCTGCATGCCCACCTCGATCGCAATGGCCTTGCGTTTGGCGAGCGACAGGCCCGTTGCCTTTGCCGCTAGATAACCGAGGAGATAGCCAAGCCCGTTATGCAGCACGACGACAGCGAAAATCATCAGTCCGGACTGGGCGATCGCGGCTTTTGATCCTCCCACGACGGCCGAAACGATGAGGACGATGCCGATGACGCTCACAAGCGGCAGTGCCGGAACGGCGGTCTTGACGAGGCCGGGCAGGAGTTTCTGCAGGGCAGCGCCGAGGGCGAGCGGAACCAGAACGACCTTGACGATGCTGAGGAACATGGCCCAGCCATCAACGGGCAGGAACTGGCTCGCAAACAGCCAGACGAGGAATGGCGTCACCAGCGGCGCGGCAAGCGTGGTTACCGAGGTGCAGGCAACGGACAAGGCGACATCGCCCTTGGAGAGATAGGTCATGACGTTGGAAGAGGTGCCGCCCGGGCAGCAACCAACCAGAATGACGCCAGCGGCGACTTCCGGCGGCATGGGAATGATCCGGGTCAGCAGCACCGCCAGAAGCGGCATGATGAGAAACTGGCCGAGTACGCCGATCGTCACATCGAACGGCCTTTTGACGACCTCCCTGAAGTCATCGACCGAGAGAGTGAGCCCCATGCCGAACATGATGATCGACAAAAGTGTGACGATCCACGGTGCAATCTGTTTGAACGTATCCGGAAAGAAAAAGCCAAGCACGGCGAACAGGATGACCCAGGCGGCAAAGGTCTTGCCCACGAAAGCCGAAACGGCTGCCAGCGTTTTCATGTCTATACTCCCAAAATGAACACCTGACCCGTCTAGTCGCCGGGCTCGCTGTGTCAAGGCCACAACGGACTTCAACTGCCGGCATACGGACCATTTGGAAAAATCCGGGTGCCGATACAGGAGCAAGCGGGCTTTTGACGATATCTAATCGCAATCCCTGCCCCACCCGCCATCCGGGCTTGGCAGAAAATAAGTCCGGCATCCGATATCCACGTCTTCACCCCTCAAAATACCTCTTGACCTCAACCAAGGTTGAAGTTCTAGAAGTGGTGTCACCTTGTTTTCGCAAGGCTCTTTCCATGCTCTTGAGCGAACAGTTGACAAAGGATACCCCATGGCTTTCCAGCTTCCCGATCTCCCCTATGCCCATGATGCGCTGGCCCACTCGGGCATGTCCGAGGAGACGCTGAAGTTTCATCACGATCTCCATCACAAGGCCTATGTCGATAACCTCAACAAGGCGATATCAGGTACCGAATGGGAGAAAAGCAGCCTCGAGGACATCGTCTGCGGCACCTATGAGAAGGGCGCGGTGGCGCAGTCCGGCATCTTCAACAATGCCTCCCAGCACTGGAACCACAATCTCTTCTGGGAGATCATGGGGCCGGGAAACCATGCCATCCCGAAGGCGCTGGAAGACGCGCTGACGCAATCCTTCGGTTCGGTATCGCTGTTCAAGCAGAACTTCGCCCTTGCCGGCGCCTCGCAGTTCGGCTCGGGCTGGGCGTGGCTGGTGGTGGATACCGACGGCACGCTGAAGATCACCCGCACCGAAAACGGGGTCAATCCGCTCTGCTTCGGGCAGAAGGCGCTTCTTGGCTGCGATGTGTGGGAACACAGCTATTACATCGATTTCCGCAACAAGCGTCCGGCCTATATCGAGAACTTCCTCGACAATCTGGTGAACTGGCAGGCAGTGGCCGCCCGCCTCTGATCTGAGCCCCACCGATCCGGCCGGCCCCGCTGCCCCGGGCGACTGGCCGGATCAGGCGCAGCCGGACAGCCGCCGTCCGGCTGCAACTCCATTCGAGCATTGCCATGCCCTATGTCGTCACCGAGAACTGCATCGCCTGCAAATATATGGACTGCGTGGAGGTCTGCCCGGTCGAATGTTTCTACGAAGGCGAGAACATGCTCGTCATCCATCCCGACCAATGTATCGATTGCGGCATCTGCGAACGGGAATGTCCTGCGGCGGCAATCCGGCCGGATACCGAGGCCGGGCTGCATGTCTGGCTCGACCTCAACCGCCACTATTCCGGCATCTGGCCACGCGTGCATCAGAAAAGGACGCCGCCTGACAATGCCGACATCATGAATGGTGCCGCAGCCAAGTTTTCCATTTTTTCGAAGAACCCGGGAGCGGGCGGTTAGCCCGGCACTGCATGTCTCATAATCTCAGGCTGATCGATGGCGGTGTCGTCAATCACGCGCATATCCCGCTGAAAGCCTCGGCCTCCCCGGCGATCTCACCGCGTGAATTCAAGGATGCGATGGCCGGCCTCGCCTTCACCGTGGCTTTGGCCGCCGCCGCCCATGCCGGAGAGCGGATCGGGCGAACGATCACCTCCTTCATGCCACTCAGCGCGGAGCCGCCGCTTCTGATGATCTCCATCGACGCCAGCAGCCGCATGGTCGATCTCATCGCCGCAAGCCGGCGCTTCTCCGTTTCGGCGCTGGCCAGAGGGCAGGAAGAGGTTGCCGGCGTGTTTGCCGGAAAGGGCAACCTGCCGGACCGGTTTTCCGTTGGCGACTGGGATCTCTGGCCTTCGGGAAACCCGAGGCTTGCAGATACGCTGCTGTCCATGGATTGCGAACTCGTCGGCTCCATCGATGCCGCCGACCATATCCTGTTCGTCGGGGCCATCATCGAAGCGGCGTCTGATCCGACGCGCAAAGCCCTGCTCTGGAGCGAACGCTCCTACACCGGCACGGGGGAACGCAGAGCCAACTCCTGAAGGGTTTCAGGCGTTGCCATGAGGGCAATAGCTAGAGAAAAGCCGTGGAATGGGGATGATCGTCATTGTTTGCCCGGGCAAAGCTTCCTGGAGCAACGCCCATTCTCCGGCGGAACGCGGTGCTGAATGCGCTGGCGGACTCATAGCCGATTTCATCGGCAATGCGGTCGAGCGATTTTACCCCGCGCAGGAGCGCATCTCTGGCAAGCGCCATCCGCCACCGGGCGAGATATTCGATCGGCGCGCAGCCCACCATTTCAACGAAGCGCGCGGAAAAGGCCGAACGCGACATGCCGGCGATTCCCGCCAGTTCCGCAACCGTCCAGCCCACACGAACATCTTCATGCATCGCCGATAATGCGCGGGCAAGGCCGGGTAAACGCATTGCCTTTACCAATCCCGCAGGAATTGCCGCATTGCCCGCTCCCGGCCTGCGCAGCGCTTCCACCAGAAGAACTTCCAGCATGCGCCGGATGATCAGTTCCTTGCCAGGATCCTCCCCGGCGCATTCCTCTGACAATAGCTCGATCAGCCGCGCCAGCCGCGATGCGCCTTTCTCCTCTGCCGGCACGTAGATCATTTCGGGCATCAGTGACAGCAGAAGTGAAGCATTGATGCGTTCGAACCTGAAGCTTCCGCCCAGCGCGACAAAATCGGGCGCACCCTCCTGTTCGCCATGACGGACAGCCCGATCCTGCGGTTCGACGGGGACGCACTCGACATCGGTCTCGCTACAAAGCGAAAAAGCGGGCGTTGTGGGCAGAAGCAGGAAATCTCCGCATGTCAACCTGAGAGGAGCCCGGCCTTCCATCATCACCCATGCGGCACCGGCAAGGACGAGCGCGAAACCCGGCGCATCATGCGGACGATAGCGCACTCCCCATCTGCCCTTGCCGGAAATCGGCTTCGAGACGGCGGCGCTGGGTCGCAAAAGGTCGACGATATCGCTGAGAGGATCCATGTTTGGACGATCAATAACAAATAATAGCCATTTGAGCATATATCATCCACGTCGGCCCGTCTATCTCCTGCACATCAACAACGGAGATTCACCATGACCAACACCATCCTCATCACCGGCACGTCGTCGGGTTATGGCAAAGCGATTGCCGAACTGTTCCTGGCACGCGGCTGGAACGTCATCGCCACCATGCGGCGTCCAAGCGCTGCCCGCTTTGCTGATGATACCGGCCGGTTGCGCGTGTTGTCACTGGATGTGACAGACGAGGATAGCATTGCGGCAGTGATCGATGCCGCCGGCCCGATCGACGTCTTGGTGAATAATGCCGGCATCGGTATGGTCGGCGCCTTTGAGGCTACACCGATGTCGGCGGTGCGCACGATCTTCGACACCAACAGCTTCGGTGTGATGGCCATGACACAGGCCGTCATCCCGCAGATGAGAAAACGCCAGTCCGGCATGATCATCAACGTCACGTCCAGTGTTACGCTTGCTTCTTTCCCGCTTGCCGCCGCCTATACCGCCAGCAAGCAGGCCATTGAGGGATTTACCGGCTCGCTCACGCATGAACTGGCGCATTTCAACATTGGCGTGAAGCTGGTCGAGCCGGGTTATGCCCCGACAACCGGCTTCACGAACAACGCCATTCTGCCGCTTGAGCAGCTGCTTCCCGAAGATTACATGGGCTTCGCAGGACCAATTCTCGAGACTTTCGCCCAACCAGCGTTGACCACCCATGAAAGTGATGTCGCCGAAGCGGTTTGGAGCGCGGTGCATGACACCTCGGGACAGCTCCACTTTCCAGCGGGCGCGGATGCCGTTGCTCTGGCCCGCAAACACTGAGATTCAGAAAGCAGCAGGATGCCGAGTGTCTGAAGAGCACCCGGCCTCTGCTTTTCAGAAGATTCACGCGGGCTCCGCCGGCAGTTTCTGCCTGATTTCCGGCCAGAGCCCTTCCGTCACCGCCATCAGCGCCGGCGTTGCGGCTGCGACCCAGGGGATACCGCTGCCGAGGCGCGTTCCGATACGGACGTCCAAGCCCGCTTCCCTTGCGAGAACGACGCCGCCGGCGATATCCCACATGGTCGTCAGCTTCTGCAGATGGCCGTCGAAGATACCGCGCGCGGCAAAGGCAAGGCCGATCGATGTCGTGCGGATGGATTCCACCACCCAGCCCGCATGCCGAAGCCCGACGGTAAGAGCCGCCACCTCTTCCGCATCGGCAGCGGCGCTGTCGCCAAGCGACATGACCTGCACACCCTCGAAGGGCACATGGCGGGCAAGCGGCTTGCCGTTCAGCATCAGCCCGGTTCCATCCGCCGCCGCATAAATGTCCTTGAAAACCGGCATGGCGACGACGCCGAGTTCCGGCCGGCCGTTGCGCACGAAGCCGAGGGAGATGCCCCAGAGCGGCGAACCGCGCAGGAAATTGGCGGTGCCGTCGATGGGATCGATGATCCAATAGGCGTCATCGGCAACGCCGCCCATTTCTTCCCCCAGCACCGTTTCTCCGGGAAAAGCGGCCGCCAGACGGTCGCGCACCAGCTTTTCGACTGTGGTATCGGCTTCCGAGACGAAATCCTGAAAACCCTTCGTCCGGGTGGCGATGGCGTCGCGGGCCTCGAAAAAGCGAAGGGCAAGGCCCATCGCTTCCTCGATGATGGCGACGGCGCGGTCGAGACGCTCGTTCATCGTGTCCACGCCCTGCCCGTCTCGCCGGCGCCCGCCTTCAGCCAGTTGGTGAAGGCTTCGACTTCATCGGTCTGGATCGCGCCGACGCCCGCCCCGGCGAGAGCACCCCAGACGGCTTCGGGATTTGAAAGCGCCCGCGTATCGTTGAAATCAAGGCAATGGGAAACGTCGAGCGAGTTGATCCAGAGGCGGATATTCTGGCGCTCCATCTCGGCACGGCCCTCGGCCAGATCGGCGATATCGGTGAATTTCACCTCGATCATCGGCGCCTTCAAGGCTTCGATCCGGCGCAGGTCCTCGGCAAACCTGCCCTTTCGCACCGGGAACATCGGCATATGCGGGATTTTGCCGAACCAGCCGGTTTCCAGCACTTCGAAATGGCCGGCCTCAGGATCGATATCGGTTTTCACCAGCACCTGATCCTCGACGCCAAGCCGCAGCACGGTTTCCATGACCTGTGGCAGATCGCGGGTGAATTTGGTGTCGATATTGACGGTGATCCTGCCGCGCGCCTCTTCCAGCAATTCCTCCAGCGTCGGCACGCATTCATCGGTCACGCCAGCCGCATCGCCGCCCGCACCGGCCTTCAATTTCGCTGCGCGGACCACCTCGAAAGGCAGCGCGCTCACGGTCCCCTTGCCCGTCGTGGTGCGGTCGAGCGTTTCGTCATGAATGACGACCAGCCGGCCATCGGCCGTCGCCTGCGTGTCGATCTCGATCATCTCGACGCCGGCGGCAACTGCGGCGCGGACGGAGGCGAGCGAGTTTTCGGCGGTGGCGGTCCAGAATCCGCGATGGGCGATGGTGAGGATGGCCGGATTGTCGCGTGAGCAGAGCGCAAGCACATTGCAGGCGGTGGAGGTCTTTCGGGAGGTGGCAAGGGTCTGGTGCATGATTTTCACTTTCGGACGTTGCAATTACCGGGGTTTGAGCGCCCGGATCAGATTTTCCCCATGCCCGCCGCCATCAGATCGTCGCGCAGGATGCGGCCGGCGATGATGAAGACGATGAGTGCGGGAAGAAGCAGGATGAAGGAGACGATGGAGGCGAGCGGCAGCTGCATCGAATAGGGATCGAGATACATGTAGAGCTTGATCGGCAGCGTCTCGACAACAGGCGCCCCGACGATGAAGGACTTGTCGAATTCCTCGAAGCTGCCGATGAAGGACATCAGCCCGCCAGCGAGAAGGCCGGGCACCGCCAGCGGCAATATGATGTGCAGGACGATGCCGATTGTTCCCGCGCCAAGCGAGCGGGCGGCATGGATGAGATCGTCTGGAATGGTTTCCAGCGCCGCCGTCATCAGCCGGATCATCAGCGGCAGGGTGCCGACGATCTGCACGAGAATGACCCCCGTTACCGAATAGGCAAGGCCGAAGAGAAGAAACACCTGCCCGATGCCGACGGCGACGACCAGCCCCGGAATGATGATCGGCGCCAGAATGAAAATCTCCACCAGCCGTTTCAGCCGGAAGGGAAAACGCGCCATGGCCCAGGCCGTGGGTAACGCGATGGCCGCCGTCAGGAAGGTGACGACGATGGCGATGAGGATACTGTTGATCGCGGCGCGGATAAGGCTTGCATCGCCGAGAATGCCCGCCCAGCGCGCCGTGGTGTAATGCTCCGGCACGACAAGCGGCGGCGACCAGCCGTCTGCGATGCTCCAGAGGAACATGAGAGCCAGCGGCACGGCGATGGCGAGCGTCAGCGCGCCATAAAGCCCGATGGAGACGAAAATCCTGTCCTCCGGCGTAAAGGCACGGCGGCGGGGAGTGATTGTAGGTTCAATGGTGATAGCGCTCATCATGCGTCTCCGCGGGTTTGGCTGGGGCCGATGCGGGATGTCAGCGAATAATAGAGAATGAGGACGGAGACCGCGAAGAGGCTCAGCACCATGCCCATGGCATAGACCTGATTAAAACGGCCCTGATTGAACTCCTGGATCATCAGCACCGAAAGCGGCCGGGCCGTCGGCGGGCCGACGATATCGGGAATGGCATAGGAGCCCATGGAGCCGATGAAGGTCAGAAGAATGGCGGCGGTGATGCCGGGCATGGCGAGCGGCACTTCCACGAAGAAAAATGTCTTCAGCCGCGACGCTCCAAGCGTGCGCGAGGCATAACGTATATCCTCGGGAATGGCCGCAAAGGCGCTGGTGATGATCAGCGTCATAAAGGGTATCTGTTTCCAGACGCTGGCGAGAATGACGCCGATGCCCCAGTCATCGCGCACGAGCTTGGGCAGTTCCAGCCCGAGCGGCGCGACCAGCCGGTCGAGGAACCCGCCCCTTTCGAAAACGACGATCACCATCAGGCCGACGATGATGCCCGGCACCGCCATCGGCAGCTTGTAAAGGCCGCTGAACAGTTTTCGACCGAGAAAGCTCTTGCGGATCAGAAGCGCCAGCGGCACCGAGGCCGCAAGCGAGACGATGACAGGCATGACGCCGTAATAGATGGAGGTCGTAAGCCCCCGGATCATTGACGCGCGGGTGAAAATCCGCTGGTAGAACATCAGCGTGAAGCCGCCATCCTCCTGCCTGAAACTACCGATCAGCGCCGACAGCAGCGGCCCGCCGAAGAAGACCAGAAGATACCCGACACCCGGCAAAAGCAGGAATAGAAGCTGGGCGCGCCTGTTTCGAAGGAGCCCGGCCATCATGCCGCCTCCCCCGCCATCCTGTCATCGAGAAGATGGACCGAACCGGGAAATTGCAGGGCGACCCTTTGCCCGGCATCGATCAGAGTTTCCGCACCGGACTGGCTGATCCGGATCTGGCGGCCGCCGATCTCGACCGTATAGAGCGCATTGGCGCCCATGAAAGAAACGGCGGAAACCGTGCCCTCACCGGCCTGATCGGCGCGGATGTGGATATTTTCCGGACGAACGGAAATCTGGACGTTGCCGGCGGCAACCCGGTCAAGCGTCACGGACTGCCCCCAGGGCAATTGCGCCTGCTGGCCTTCAGCGGATACGGGCAGCAGATTGGTCTGGCCGAGAAAGCCGGCGGTAAAGGCGTGTTTCGGCGCGCGGTAAAGCTCGAGCGGCGTGCCGATCTCGACCACCCGGCCGGCATTCATGACGACGATCCGGTCCGACATCGCCATCGCCTCGGCCTGATCATGCGTCACGTAAAGGCTGGTGGCGCCGATACGACGGTGAAGCTCGGTCAGCTCATGGCGCAGCGTATCACGGAGTTTGGCATCGAGATTGGAAAGCGGCTCGTCGAACAGAAGCAGGCTCGGCTGCATGACAATGGCCCGCGCCAGCGCCACACGCTGCTGCTGGCCGCCGGACAATTGCCGGGGCATGCGATCCACCAGCCCGGTGAGATTGCAAATCTCCAGCGCATGGGCGATGCGCCGCGCCCGCTCGTCCTTCGCGACCTTCTTCATCTTCAGCCCGAAGCCGAGATTTTTGGCGACCGACATATGCGGGAAAAGCGCATAGGACTGGAACACCATGGCGATGTCGCGCGCCTCCGGCGGCGCCTGATCGATGCGTTTGCCACCAAGGTGGATTTCACCGCCCGAAGGCTGGCTGATACCGGTGAGGATGCGCAAAAGCGTGGACTTGCCACAACCGGAAGGGCCGAGAATAGTGACGAATTCGCCCCGCTCCACGGTGATCGACACGGGATGAAGCGCCCGGCTTGCGCCGTAATCCTTGCTGATATTGCTGATCTCGAGTTCACTCATGGCGAGCCTCCCTCATATTTTTGACCAAGGCTATCCGGACCGTGCAGCCACTTGCGGCACACGATCCGGCAATCCTTGTCGCGTTACTGGTTGAGGACTTTTTCATCGAGCGCTTCGGCAAGCGCTGTCGACATGTCCCAGAAAGCCGGCAGCGACAGGCGCGGATAGACACTCTGCGGCAGCACATGCTCCTGTACGGCCTTCGGCATCAGATCATTGGTGACATCGGCGCGCGGAGAGCGGGAGGCCTTGTTTTCCAGCTTCCAGAGCTGGAATTCCTTGCTCATCGCCATGTCGATCAGCAGCAGCGCCGAGGCGACATTCTTGGCGTTGGCCGGCACGAACATGGCATCGCCAGAGCCGACCTGGCCTTTTTCCAGAAGCGTGATGCGGAAACTGTCAGGCAATTGTTTGGTGCCGAGGAAACTCATGACCTGATCTTCCCAGACGGTGCCCATGTGAAGCTGCTGGTTGTTGATGAGGTTGAGCGTATCGGCATTGCCATTGGTCAGTTCAGCGACGGCCAGAAGACGGCGGTAATAGTCCCAGACAGGCGTAAGGCACTCGGACTCCATGGCCCAGTCCTCGGCCTGCTGCAGCGTCTGGTTATAGTCGGTGAGCTTTGCACGGCAGTCGCCGGTGAGATAATTGAGCGCCACCGAATAGATGAAACCGCCACCGGAACCGCCTTTGGCCGGCAGGGTGACGCCAAGCCGCTTGGGGTTCTTTTCGGCCCAGACCAGCAGGTCCTCGAAGCTCTTCGGCACATCCTCGGCTTTCACGAAGGCAGAGTCATAACCGATAGCCGTCTGGTTGAGATGCACCAGCGGGAAGCTGCCACCATGCGGCTTGCCGAAGACGGTCTCGGCCATTTCCGGATTATAGTTGGCCATGTTCGGCAGAATTTTCGTCAGCGCAATATTGCCGACAACACCCTTGGCGGAAAGAAGCGGATAGCTGCCGCCACCCGCGAAATAGGCATCGACGGGTGAATCCTGCCCTGCCGCCTGTACCGCGATCAGCTGCTGGTTCGCCTGATCGCCCTTCACGTCGCTATAGGCGACCTTGATACCATACTTGGCTTCGAAACGGCTGATCAGCTCCTTCCACGTATCGGCGAAACTACCGGCGAAATTATACATCGTCACCGCGCCCTCGGCTTTGGCAGCGGGAACGACGATCTCATAGAAATTGTCGCGCGTGACCTTCGACAGATCGAAGTCGAGGTTTTTCATATTGCTGTCAGCCGAAAGGCACGGCGCTGCCGTCGTCGCCAGCGCAAGCGCGGCGATCGCAAGAAATTTCATGCGCATTGAATGGTTCCTCCTGAGGACCCGTTGTTGACCGGCCCCTTATTAATACACTCTAAGTGTAATATTTGTGACAGTCCAGTGAAAAATGCTGTCGCAAACCAATGCCCCATGTTGCCGCCGCTCCGCGCAGCCGTTATCCAAGGCCATGACAACAGATCAGACGCCGCACCAGACCTTTGACCGCCAGCCGCTTGCCAGCGAAAACGAGCGTCTCATTCTGGATATCGTGCGCCGCCACGGCCCCATTGCCCGTGCATCGATCACCGGCCACACCAACCTGACGCAGCAATCCGTGCACCGGCTGATCGAAGGCCTGCTGGAGCGCGGGCTTCTGCAAACCGGCGCGCCGCTCAAGGGCACGCGCGGCCAGCCTAGCCCCACCATCGAGCTGGTGCCGGAGGCGGCTTATTCGCTCGGCATTTCCATCAACACCGACTCCGTGGTGATCTGCATCGCCGATTTCCGCTGCGACGTCGTCGTCGAGGAAAAGCTGAAGATGCTTCCGGAGGACCGGGAGGAGACGCTGGCGGCCTTGTCACAGGCCCTCGAAAGACAGCTCTTGGAACACGGCATCCCGCGCGAGCGCCTGCTTGGCCTCGGTTTTTCCATGTCCGGCTTCTTCGTGTCTGAGGACCGCGCCTTCAATGCGCCGGAGCCCCTGCGCGACTGGTCGCTGATGGACCTGAAGCCGATCCTTGAGAAACGGTTCCACCTGCCGGTCTGGCTGGAGAACAACGCCACCACGGGGGCGATCGGCGAAAGCCTTCGCGGTGTCGGCTCCTGGTGCCAGACTTTCGCCTATCTGTCGTTCAACTACGGTTTCGGTGGCGGGCTGATCCTCGGCGGCCAGCCGTTTCACGGCTTTCATGGCAATGCCGGGGAATTCAGCGGCATATACAGCCCGGACGAATCGCCCAAACGACCGGCGCTGCAATATCTCATCGCCACGCTCCAGAAAAACGGCGTCGACATCCACTCGATCGAACCGCTTTATCAGCAGTTCGACCCCGCATGGCCGGGCGTCGAGGAATGGCTGACCGAAACCATGCCGCAGGTGGACAGGCTGGTGGCGAGCCTGATCGCGGTCCTCGATCCGCAGGCCATCGTCTTCGGCGGGCAATTGCCGCGCGCGCTCGGCCAGATGATGATCGAACGCACGCACATGCCCTCCCAGCGCGAACATCGTTATGGTGTCGGGCCAAAGGAGGCGAAGCTGGTTCTCAGTGAAACCAAGGGCGATCCATCCGCCATCGGTGCTGCGCTGCTGCCGCTCAGGGTGCGCTACTTCCTTTAAGGGGCGGGCCAGACAAGCTGATGTAATCCCGCAACAATCATCACGGAAACGTGAGCCTGATCCGCCCCCCGGTTTTTTACCGGTTGGCAGCCGGCGCCGGAAGGCAGTAAATATGACAACAATAATCATGTTTATTGCGACATGATGCGGTGCGCCTGTCCCTCGCCCGCCTCATGCGCCAGGCCAATACGCCACCGGGTCGATTGATGAGCAAAGCCCTGTTTGAGGTTCTTGATGCCAAGGAAGAAAACCGCCTGATGCGGTTTTTCCGCCGGCGCCTGCAGAACCGGGAAGACGCCGCCGACGCCATGCAGGAAACCCTGCTGCGGGCGCTGGAGGTTTCTCATGCGACGCTGATCGACAATCCGCAGGCCTATCTCTTCCAGATCGCCCGGTCGGTCGCCCGCCTGACGGTCATCCGCCAGTCGCGCGAGCGGCCGTTATTTGCCCCTTACGAGACGGGTCTTGCCGTTGCCTGCGAGGAACCCGGGCAGGAACGGATTGTCGCCGGCCGGCAGCATCTCGTCCTGATGGCAGGCGCCATCGAGGCCCTGCCGACGCGGTGCCAGCAGGTTTTCGTACTGAGCCGTCTGCATGGCCATTCCAATGGCGAGATCGCCGCCCGTCTCGGCATTTCCCGCAACATGGTGGAAAAACACATCATCAAGGCGCTGCTGCACTGCCGTCGGATCCGCGCGGAAATAAAAATGTAAACCGGCATCAGGTGTTCGCATCCTTTTTCACTCTATAAGGGAAAAGGAATAAACATCGGCACGCAACAAAACGGCAGATCAGGACATGAACGAACGCCCGTACGGCCTGGAGGATGGCGGCCTAACCGATGATGGCCTGACCGATGACGGTCTGGCCGAAGAGGCGGCGCTGTGGGTGGCGCGCATGCAATCCGCAGATGCGACGGAAGCGGAGCGCGAGGCGTTTCATGTCTGGCTGCGGGCCGATGCCGCCCATGCTAGCGCCTATGAGGACATGCAGAGCCTCTGGGGCGAGCTTGGCGATATCGAGCTTGCACCGGCTGAACAGCCAAAAAGGCGCGGGCCACGCCGGGCGGCGCTGGCGGGTGTGGCCGGTCTCTGCATGATCGGGCTTGCGGCGCTGTTTGCGGAGAACAGCGGGCTTAAGGACCGCTGGCAGGCGGATTATTACACCGAAATCGGTGAGACGCGGGTGCTGGCGCTGGAAGACGGCAGCCGCATCAGCCTGAATACCGACACGGCGATTGCCGTGCACTATTCGCAAGACGAGCGGCGCATCACCCTTCTTCGCGGCGAAGCCTATTTCGATGTCACGAAGAACCCGGAGCGCCCCTTCATCGTCACGGATGGATCGTTGACGGCCAAGGCGCTCGGCACCCATTATTCGGTGCGCGCCGGCAGCGGCGCGCTGCCGCAGGAAGTGCAGGTGGAGGAAGGCCGCGTCGAGGTGACGACGGATACCGATGTCGCCGTTCTCACGCCCGGCGAAACCGTCACGCTTGACGACAATGGCAGGCTGGTGCGCGCCCGCAAGGATGTTGCCAACAGCATGGCCTGGCGGGAAGGCAAGCTCGTCTTTTCCGGCCAGCCGCTGCGCGAGGTTCTCGATACCCTCTCCCAATATCGCCGGGGCCGCATCGTCATTCTGGATGAGGCGGCGGCAAGGCAGCACGTATCCGGCATATTCGACCTGAAGGATACCGATCAGGCCCTGACCATTCTCGAAGAAAGCCTTCCCGTTTCGGTGTCACGGCTTTCAAACATGCTGGTTTTTGTCCGCTCGCGATAAAAAGTAACTTTTTTACGGCTCCGACGTCAGGAGGCAGCCCGCCTTTTCACTCTAGGCAATCAGTACCCGTTTCGGCTTTCGCCGGGACGGCTTGAGATCATGAGTTGAGAGGGAAAGACATGAATTTGGGCAAGCAGGCACGCGGCTGGTTCTGGCTGACGACGACGGCGATCATCGGGGGCATCGTCGCGGCAGGTCCCGGCGCCACCGGCGCCAGAGCGCAGACACCGCCCGCCGCAAGCGGTGCACCCGCAACGGTCACGGTCTCCATTCCCGCCGGCCCGCTGGAAAACGCCATCCTGACCTTCGGCCGTCAGGCCAATCTGCGTATGGTCTATCCCTCCGCCATCACCAGGGGCCGCAGCACGGCGGGCGTCAAGGGCACGCTCAGCGTCTCGGCCGCCGTCAGCGGGCTTCTGGCCGGATCGGGACTGAACTATAGTCTGGCCGGCGGCAACACGGTCCGCATTTTCGATCCCGCAAATCAGGCCGGAGAGAGCGGCGGATCGGCCGCCGCCGGCACCACCCTGCTCGCCCCCATCACCGTGCAGGGCAACGGTCTGGAAGGCGCCAGGGGCGTTCTGGAGAGCAAGGGCTATGTCGGCAAATCCGGCCGCACCGCCACCAAGACCGACACGCCGATTGCCGAAACCGCCCAGTCGATCACCACCGTCAGCCGCAAGCAGCTCGATGACCTGAAACCGCAGAACCTCTCGGAAGCGTTGAACTACACGCCCGGCGCACGCATCGGCCAATATGGCGCCGAACCGCGTTTCGACGCCTTCAAGGTGCGCGGCACCGATCTCAGCACCACCGGCATTTTCCGCGACGGGCTGCGGCAGGTCAGCAGCCAGAACGGCAGCGCCCGGCTGGAACCCTATGGCGTGGAAGCCGTCTCCATCCTGCGTGGACCTGCCGCTTCCATCTATGGCGCAAGCAGCTCCGGCGGCATTGTCGACATCATCTCGAAGCGCCCGACGGAAGAGACGCTGCGCGAGGTGGAACTGCAATATGGTTCCTTCGGCCGCGTGCAGGGCGCCTTCGATCTTTCCGGCGCCGTCGACGATGAAAAAACCATGCTTTACCGCCTGACAGGCCTTGCCCGCGACGGCCGCAACGAAATCAGCGCCATCAAGGACGACCGGCTGTTCATCGCGCCCGCCTTCACCTTCCAGCCGGATGCCGGCACCAAACTGACGCTGCTCGGCGAATATATGGACAGCACCACCGGCGGCACCTGGGGCTACATCAACAAATATGGCGCCAGCGGCACCTCCATCGGTGCGACATCGGTCTATGGCGGCGATTCCCGCTTTAATGATTTCGAACAAAAACAATGGCGTATCAGCTATGAGTTCGAGCACGAAATCAACGATAACGTCACCTTCTACAGCAAGGCGCGCTATTCCGCCCTTTCGGCCGACCAGCAATGGGTATTCGACAGCTGGCCCGGCATCACCATCGAGGAAAATGAGGGCGTTTCCGCCGACAATTACCTGAAGACCGAATTCGACACCGGCCCGGCAAAACACACGCTGCTGACCGGCATCGACTTCAGCCACATGTCCTACACCTCGAAACAGGGCGGCGGTCCGGACCTGTTCACCGACACCTACACCTATACGCCCGACGTATCGCTGATCCTGACGCAGCGCATGAACACGCTGGGCATCTATGCGCAGGACCAGATCGAGCTTGACCGCTGGCGCCTGACGGCGGGCATCCGACACGACTGGCTGGACACCGAATATCAAGCCCAGACCGTCGGCGCGGCGACGGCTCCCACCTATGATGGCGATGAAACCAAAACGACGGGCCGCGCCAGCCTCGGTTATGTCTTCGATAGCGGCGTGATGCCCTATGTCAGCTACGGCACCTCCTTCGTCGCCAATCCGGGCGTCATCATCACCTCGGGAACGGTGACGGGGCAGGCGCAGCCGACGGTCGGAAAGCAATATGAACTCGGCGTCAAATACGCCCTGCCGCAATATAATGCCCTGCTGAGCGCCGCCTTCTTCAATCTCGATCAGGACAACGCCACGGTCTACGAGACCTCCTCCGGCATCAACCTGCTGCGCCAACTCGATCTGCGCTCACGCGGGGTGGAACTGGAAGCCACGGCCTCGCTCGACAATGGCTGGAGCGTCATCGCCTCCTATTCCTATAACGACGTTGAAATCACCAAGCTGACATCGGAAACGGTGGGCAAGCAGCTCAATTCCTCACCCTATCACACCTTCTCGCTCTGGGCCGATTACGAGTTCCAGGATGGCGCGTTTGAAGGCCTCGGCATCGGCGCGGGCCTGCGTTATGTCGGATCGAGCTTCGGCGACAACCAGCACACGCCCATTCTCGACAATGAGGCCCGCACCTTCGTTGATGCTTCGCTGCGCTACGATCTCGGCAAGGCCCTGCCCTCGCTGGAAGGCGTGAAGCTGCAGATCAATGCCACCAACCTTCTCGACGAGGTGAAACAGGTCTGCACCACGGGCTTCTGCTATTATGACGAAGGCCGCAAGGTCGTCGGCAGCATCCGGTATCGTTTCTGATGCTGCAGCAGAACCCCGTCGCAACAAAGCCCTCGCCGGCCGCCGTCTTCGTGGCGGTCGGCGGGCTTTATGTCGGCCAGAGCGTGATTGGCGGGCTGACCTTTCTCGGCCTGCCCGCCGTGCTCAGAACCGCCGGCCTGCCGCTGGACCAGATCGGCCTGCTCTATCTCACCGTTCTGCCCTGGGCGCTGAAATTCCTGTGGTCGCCGCATGTGGAGCGTTACCGGCTGCCGCCGGTCGGCAGGAACCGCTCGCGGGTGATCGTCGGCGCCGGCATCATCACCTGCGCCTGCGGCCTCGCGCTGCTCGCCTTCACCGGCCCTTCGCCGGTTTCCGTTGCCATCGCCATCCTGTCGGTGATCGCGCTGGTGACGGCGACCGTCGACATCGCCTGCGACGGTTATGCAGTCGAAACGCTGGCGGCCGAACATCACGGCTGGGGCAATGCCGCGCAGGTGGGCGGCTCCTATCTCGGGTCGGCTATCGGCGCGGGCCTGTTTCTGGTGCTGGTGGAACGCGCCGGCTGGATGAGCGCCACGCTGGTCATGGCCGGACTGGTCATCCTGCTTGCCCTGCCCTTCCTGTTCGGCCCGGCGGCAAGAACGGTGGCGCAGACCCGGAATCACCTGCCCTCCATCGGAAATGCCCTGCGGCGGCGTGAGGTGCACACCGGCCTCCTGGTTGCGGCCGTTTATGTCGCCGCGCAGAAATGGGGGCTGGCCATGCTCGGCCCGTTTCTGGTCGATTACGGCTTTGATCTCGCCACCATCGGCGCGCTGAACGGTGTCGGCAGCATGATCATCGGTTTTGCCGGTGCACTGCTCGGCGGCACGCTGGTCAGGCTTTACGGCGCGTCGCGGGTTCTGCTCGTCGCCATCTTCGTGCAGACGGCGCTGCTTTGCGTCTTCGCTTATTTCAGCGTCCACCGCGATGTCTCGCAATGGGTGGTCATGGCGGTGGCGGTGGCAAGCTCGTCGGGCATCATGTCCATCGGCTTCGTCGCACTTTATGCCTGTTTCATGGGCTGGTCCGATCCACGGCAGGCCGGGGTCGATTTTACCCTGTTCCAGTGCATGGATGGCATCGTCAGCATGGCCGGCGGTCTGGGGGCCGGCGCTATCGCCGAAAAATTCGGCTATCAGGCCTCCTTCGCACTGGCCGCCATCGTCTCCCTGCTCGCCGCACCCGTCATCTTTCTGCTGATGCGGCGGCAGCACGCCTGAATAAAACCCCACCGGGCGCGGTGTCTTCAACCGCGCCCGGCAGGACTTTGCATCGGCCTATTCGACCACCACCGACAGTGCCGAGCCGGTATAGACCGGCCGCACCTTCACATTGCCCGCATCTATCGTGGCGAATGTCCCGGTCAGGCCGTTGGCGGAGATCACGTCGAACCGCGTGCCGGCTGCGGGTGCGCCGCCGTCAAAAACGAGCTTCAGCGCCGCGCCGTCCAGCACCGCATTGCCCTTGATCCGCAACGCAGCCTTCTGCGGATCGACCGCCAGCGTGCCGCCCGACTGCGCATAATCACCGCCGATGACGGCATCCTGTTCTCCCGCAAGCGAGAGCGTGCCGCCGCTGACCAGCACGCCGCCGGTTCCCAGCGCATCGGCAGACGATGCCACCAGCGCTCCGTCCCTGACAATCGTGCCGCCGCCATAGCTGTTGTGGCCGCTGAGCGTCAGCGCGCCGCTACCGGATTTGACGAGGCGTCCCGCCCCGGCAATATCGTTCGTCCAGCTGTCTGCTGCATTAAAGCCGCCGGCTGCGGCATCCATGGTCACCTCGACATCGCCGTCAAACGCGCCGTAGCCACCGGCGGCGGCCACCAGATTGATACGGCCCCAGCCGTTGCTGTCATCCAGCAGCGGATAACCGGCCTCGATGCCGGTGGAAAACAGCACGGCGCGCCGCTCTGCGGCATCGAGATAAGGCAGGCGCGTTTCCAGCAGGACCTCCGCCCCCTTCGGCACCACCATCGCCGCATCGCCCGCGGCCTTGTCGCGGCTGAAGGAATAGGTCATGCGCCTGCGATAATCCGCACCGTTCTTCGCCGCATCGGCAAATTGGTCGACATCCGGCTTCGCGCCATGGGCGAAATCGATGAGCGACTGGCCCTGCGGCAGACGTTTGGCGAAATAGGCCTGCAAGGCCTCATGCGCGGCCTTCTTCACCTCCGCATTTTTCGGGTCCTGCAACATGGCGGCAGCCATGGCGGTCGCGGTGATGCGGCCGCCGATCACGTCGAGCGGCGAATGCATGCCGGCGACGATGCGGCTTTCACCGAGTTCGGAGGCCGCCGTCAGCAGTTCGGAAAAACGCTCCGGCACGGCATAGGCATAGGCGATGGCGGCAAGATAGGCGGCATTGGTGTGCCCGCTCGGAAAACCGCCATCCTTGGCGCGGCCGCGATTTTCACGGGCATATTTCAGCGCCGGCACGATGATATCAGGGTCGCTGTCGTGACTTTCGAAGCTGCGGTCGCCAATCGTTTCCTTGCCGGTCTCGATCACCTCGCCCTTGGCGTTCATGCGCCAGGGCCGCGGTGTGGAATAGAAATATTTCGCCGGCGATGTCGTGCCTTCCGGGCCACGGATCACCTTCATGAAGGCGACGAAATCCTTCAGCTCGCTATCGGCCGCACCCGCCTCGGTGCCCTTGTCGTCCTCCTTGCGGGTGATGACCTCGTTCGGATCGAAATCCGAAAGCGTATGATTGATCGTCGTCGTCGCGCCCGCGCCTTCGCGATACCAGTCGGCAAGCGGGCCCATGCCGTCGATGACGCTGTAACCCTGTGAGCGGCGATCATTCATATAGGCTTCGAAAGCGGCAGCGCGCGTGCGGTTTTCACCGGTCACGGACAGCACGTAACGCATGTTTTCCTGCCAGACGGCGGGATCGACGATCTTCACATGGCTGAAATCCGAGGGGCCGTCGCCATTGGCGCCGCCATCCGCCCATTTCTCATCGCCGAGCGTCCAGATACGGTTGAAACCCGAGAGGATTTCGATGATCGGATTATCCCGGTCGTCATAGGCGCGGACGTCCTCGCCCTTCTCATTCTTGCCGGTCTGGTTGCGATAATTGTCGGCAAGCGGCAGCGGATAGGTCGCGGCAGGTTCCGGCACCGTGATGGCGTAGCCCTGACCTGCCGGTCCGGTGCGATCGAATGCTTGCGCGCTCGGGACAAGAACCAGCAATGCGACGGAGGCAAGCAGGGTCGGGCGTGCGGACGGAAAAGACGACATCTTCAGTTTGGCCATGACGAATCCTATGATTTGCAGCGATTGACGCGTGACGAAAACAGGCGGCACGGTCTCCCGCGCGCCTCGTCATCAGGTTTAAACGGAGCGTATTTCAGTTTTTCGATGGTGCTGATCGAGACAGCATATGCGGCACTATCCGCCCGGAAAAAGCGGTAAGATATGCCCGGAGACCGGCTCCGGGCATATCGTTCGATGCTTGGCTCTTCCGGCAAAGCCGGAATGGCAACCCCTTATTTCTTGACCGCGACAGCCTCGTTGATCTTGGCGACGTCATCTTCCAGAACCTTGTAGGTCTGGTCGAGCGTCAACTCGCCGACGATCAGCTGGCTCATGCGCTGCACGATCTGCTGATACATGGCGCTGCCGCCCTTGGCGCGTTCGAAATCGCGGGCCGCCTGCGGCACGTTCTTCTTGTTGTCGAGGAAGACCTTCATCGCCGCCTTGGCGTCTTCGCTTTTCAGCTTGTATTGCGGATCGACGATCTCGGCACCCGTCAGGATGACGTAATTTTCAGCGATTTCCCGCTGCACCTTCTCGGAGCCGAGGAATTCGACGAAATGAGCGACATCTTCCGGGTATTTGGTGCGCTTGAAGCCGACAATCGCGGTGCCGCCGGGCATGGCGTAGCATCCGGCATCGCCGCAGGGCGCATTGATCGCCGTCCATTCGAAACTGTCGCCGATCTTGTTCTGGAACGGATTGACCATCCAGTTGCCGGCCAGATAGGTCACGACATTGCCGTTGACGAACTCGTCACCCATGTTCTTGTACTGCGAACCGCCGGCCGCACCCCACATTTCCTTGGGGAAGCTGCCATTCTGCGTCCATGAATAGATATCGGCGATGTATTTCTTCGCCGCATCGTCCGGGAAGCTGAACTTGCCGTCCTTCACATAGCTCGAACCGTAAGCAAAGGCGCCGCCGGAAAAGCGGTGGCCGGAACGGTCCATGGTAAAGGGGATCTGCACGCCGGTCGCCTTGGCGACACGGGCGGAAACCTCGACGATCTCGCTGAATTTCGCGGTCGGGCCGGGCAAGGGCTCACCCGCCTGCTCGAACAGGGTCTTGTTGACGAAGGGCAGGTTCAGCGTCTGCGACGCCATGTAACCGTTGATCGACTGCGGGTCGTTGACGTTGGGCAGACGAAGCTGGTTGAGGCTCGAACCATGCAGTTTCGCGAAGGCTTCCGCATCTTTCATGTAAGGCCGCATGTCGAGATAATAGGGCGCAAGCTGCCAGTCGGTGATCTTGGCAATGTCAGGACCTTCGCCGACCGCCAGCTGCACCGGCAGCTGCTTGGAAACGGCGTCATACCCCGAGGACACGAAGTTGATCTTCACGCCCGGATTGGCCGTTTCAAACTCTTTGCTGAGATCGGCCATGCGCTGCACGTAACCCTGGTCGTCATCCGTAAAAAGGAAAGTGATCGTGCGGGTTTCGGCCTGCGCGGCCGCAAGACCGGCGACGGAGGCAATTACCAGGGCGCTGACGCCCGAAAACAATTTCATCATGCTCATCCTCCCAATGAAAATATTTTCACAAATCGAACGGAAGCTCCTCTGCTTAATTCGATTTATCCTGTTTTGCGGCTTGACAGAATAAACGTCAAGCTGTTTGTTTTACATAAATCGCACAAATCGACGCGAAAAAGCGAAAATCGAATTGTGAAAATAATTTCATAAAGATCGAAGGGAGGCGATCCATTATGACGGATGGACCTTTGGCGACGGATGCGTCGCAGCCCACATATACCGTCGCCGACGGCGAGACGGTGACCGCGTGGATCGTTTCGGATCTGGTGGAGACGTCGTTTCCGGGAATACCCGCGCCGGCGGAAGACCGGGTCAATTACCGTTTCATCAATGGTTTCGTCGATGTCGGCGACCTTCCCTGCCGTAAGGCTTTCCAGCAGACCATGATCGGCCGCGACATCGCGCCCGAGACTGGCTTTGCGGTGTCTCACCTCAACCTGCCGGGTTCCAACCGCCGCGTCGAATTCACCGGTTTCTGGCATGTTCCCACCCATGTGCAGCGCTGGCTGAAGGGGACGTTCCGCAGCGATGCCGCCAGAAAGGCGCATTTCCGGCTGCGCACCTGCGGCGGCGTCCGCATCTGGGTGAACGGCGCTGAACAGGTGCGTTTCGAACCCTTCATCCGCAATGTCGAAACCAACAGCGACGTGACGCTCGACCTTGCAGCCGGCGACAACGAGGTGCTGCTGCTCTGCGAGGATCTGGCGGAACGCGACATCATCTGGTTCTTCGAGCTTGAGGTTATCGATCCGACGCCGCTGACAGTCGTGTTGCCCGTGCCGCTCGACCGCGAGGAAACGAAGCGCCTTGCCGCGCTGGTGCGCGATGTTCGCCCGGCACGCGACGTGTTTTGCGGCACCGCTCTCGAACTGGTCTTCGGAGCAGCCCCTGCAAGCGACCTGCCCGTGCACATCGCGGTGAAAAGCCATGGGCACGAGCGCGCGGCGCTGGCGGAAGTGGATGCCGTGCTGAAGGCCGGGCAATCCACGCTGACAATCCCCGGGACGACAGGCATTTCGGACGGATATCACGGCGTCAGGATCACCATGGGCTCGGGTGCGGGAACGGTCACCCGCGTCATCGACGCCGCCTTCATGCATGATATCGCGCCGGAAGCCTCCAATGCCGATATCAACGGGCGAAAAAAGGCCGCCCTCTCCTTCAGCGCCCGTTTCGGCGCATGGCGCATCGGCCGGGCGCTGGCGATGGTCGCCACCGGCAGCGATGACTTCAAGACCATCGGCGGCATCGTCGATGCGACGCTGCGTTCCATCGACCGGCGCGAGGACTGCTCCGATTTCATCATGATCCCGCTGCTCTGGCTGGTGCGCGCCCATAGTGACCGCCTGCCGGCCGAAATGCGGGCGCGGATCGACGCTTCGATCCTTGGCTATCGCTACTGGGTGGACGAACCCGGCAATGACGTCATGTGGTTCTGGAGCGAGAACCATGTTCTCTGCTTCCACACCAGCCAGCTGCTCGCCGGACACTATCTGCCCGACGCAATCTTCACCGCCTCCGGCCGCACCGGCAGAGAGCAGGCCGCGCTCGCCACTGAGCGGCTGGAGCGCTGGTTCGACAGCGTCGAGGCGCATGGCCTCGCCGAATGGAATTCGGCCGCCTATTATCCCGTGGATTTCATCGGCCTTCTCGCCATCGAACATTGGGCCGGACCGGAGCTTGCCGCCCGCGCCCGCCACCAGCTCGATCTCATTTTCGAAATGATCGCGTTGCATACGCTCGGCGGCGTTCCCTCCGGCTCTCAAGGCAGAGCCTATGACAAGGAGTTGCGCGCCGGGCCGCTGACGGAATTGGCACCCTTCGCCGAGGTCGCCTTCGGTCAGGGCTGGCTCAACAACGGTGTCGCTTCGCTGCCGATGTTCTGCTGCGGCGATTACCTGCCGCCGGCGCATCTTGCCGCCCTTTCGCAGCTGGAAAGCGGTCGCATGGTCGAGGCGCGTTACGCGCAGGGGCTGGAGCCCGGCAAGCTCGTGCTGTTCAAGAACGAGGCCGCCCAGCTTTCCACCGTTGTCGACCACAAGACCGGCCGCAAGGGCCACCAACAGCACGTCATGGATATCAAACTCGCCGGCCATCCCATGGCGCGGCTCTGGGTCAATCATCCCGGCGAAGACGATCCGTGGGGCACGCAACGCCCCTCCTATTGGGCGGGAAGCGGCATCCTGCCACGCGTGGCGCAACATCGCGATCTGGCGATGATGATCTTCGATACGCACGATCACCGCAACGACTGGACCCATGCCTATCTCGGCCGCGACGGACTGGACGAAGTTCTGGTGGAAGGCAACTGGCTCATCACCCGCTCGGGTCGCGGCTTTGCCGCGCTTTATGCGACGAACGGGCTTCAGCCCATCACCGCAGGCGCCACCGCCAATCGCGAAATCAGATCGCCCGGCCGCCGCGCCGGCTGGGTCGGCATCATCGGCTGCGGGGATGTCGCGGAATTTGCCCGTTTTCGGGAAAAAATCCTCGCCACGCGGGTCGCCTTCGATGCCGAAAGCCGGCTGCTCTCCGTCATGACGCCGGGCGGGCCTGAGCTTACCCTCACCTGGGACGGCGTATTCACCATCGGCGGGCAGGCCATGGCCTTCGACCATGACCAGCCCCAGCCCGAAATCACCTTCGACAGTGCCGCCCCCGCATCGGGCGGCGCGGCACGACCATTCTACTCCTAAGCGGAATTTGACAGATGAACCAGCCAAGCATGGAAAAAGACACTCTCAGGACGACGATCGACAATGTCGCCGCCGCCTTCAGCCGCCTCAAGGGCATTCAGGAAGGTCTGGTCAGCGGCAGCTCCGATGGCAAGATCCAGTTCGATGAGTGGGACTGGGAAGTGGGTGTGGGCCTTTACGGCTTCCTGCGCCGGGCTCTCGCCGCCAACGACCGAAAGGCATTGGACGACCTCGTGACATGGTATGGCTGGCAGATCGAGCGCGGCCTGCCGCCGCGCCAGATCAACAGCTCCGCGCCGATGCTGCCGCTTGTCATCCTCACCGAACATGTCGACCGGCCGGATTTCCGGGCGCTGGTGGAAGACTGGGCCGACTGGCTGGTGCATCAATTGCCGAAAACCGAAGATGGCGGCTTCCAGCATGTCGTCAAGGAGCGGCTGAACGAGGGTGAACTCTGGGACGACACGCTGTTCATGGCATGTCTGTTCATCGCCCGCGCCGGCGTCGTCTGCAAACGCCAGGACTGGATCGACGAGGCGGTCTACCAGTTCATGATCCATACGCGTTATCTGTCGGACCCCGTCACCGGGCTCTGGTATCACGGCTGGACCTTCAACGGGCGTCACAATTTCGCTCATGCCTTCTGGGCGCGCGGCAATTCCTGGATCACGGTTGCCATTCCCGAACTTTTCGAACTGGTGCCGACGCTCGGCGAAAAGGACAAACGTTTCCTCGCCAATGTGCTGGCAAGCCAGGTGCGGTCGCTCAGGCAATATCAGCGCGAGGACGGCATGTTCCACACGCTTCTCGACGACCCGACCTCGCCGGTCGAGACATCGGCAACGGCGGGTATAGCCTATGGCATCCTGCGCGGCATCGAGGCCGGCATTCTCGGCGAGGAGAACCGCCCACATGCCGACCGCGCGCTGAAGGCAGTGCTTGGCAATATTGACGACGAAGGTGTCGTTCACGGCGTCTCCGACGGCACGCCCATGGGCCATGATCTCGAATTTTACCGCCGCATTCCCAATCTGCCGACGCCCTACGGGCAGGCGCTGACGATGCTGCTTTTGATCGACGTATTTCTGAAGAGGCCGCAGGTATCATGAGTGTTCAGCCTGACATCACCATCACGGCCGGCGGCCATGACGCCACGGCTGACATCCAGCGGGCGATCGATACGGTTTCGGCAGCGGGCGGCGGTCGCGTGTCGCTTCTGGCCGGTCGCCATGTCAGCGGCGGCCTCCAGCTCAAGAGCGGCGTGGAACTGCACCTTGCCGAAGATGCGGTGCTTGCCCCCATTTCAGACTATGAGGCCTATGCCCATACAACGGTTTCGGTGATCGCCGAGGAATCCAATCGCGGCATGATCATTGCCCGGGGCGCAAGCAACATCGCCGTCACCGGTCCCGGCCGCATCGAGGCCGGCGGCGAGCACTTCATCACCGGCGATGACGAGGCGATGGGAACCTATATCCCGGCGGCACGGCGTCCACGCGTGATGGTGCTGGAAGCCTGCCGCAACGTGCGCCTTGAAAACCTTTTCGTCAGTGGCTCGCCCATGTGGACGCTGCATATGGTCGATTGCGACGATCTCAATTTCCGCAATCTCCGCATCGAAAACGACCGCCGCCTGCCCAATACGGATGGCATCGTGCTGGATGCCTGCCGGCGCGCGCTGATCGAGGATTGCTTTATCTCGACTGCCGATGACGGCATCTGCCTGAAGACCAGCGCCGGGCCGGACGGCGAGGCGGTCGGCGTCTGCGATGATATCACGGTTCGCCGCTGCACCGTCTCCAGCGTCAGCTGCGCCCTGAAGCTTGGCACGGAATCCTTCGGCGATTTCACCAATGTGGTGTTCGAGGATTGCAAAATCGTCGAGTCCAATCGCGGCATCGGCCTTTTCTCCCGGGATGGCGGCGCCATGCGCAATATCCGCTTTTCACGGATCGAGGCCGAGTGCCACGAAACGCCGGGCGGCTTCTGGGGCTCCGGCGAGGCCGTGACCGTCACCGTCGTCGACCGCCGCCCCGAGCGTCAGGCCGGCAGCGTCGACAATCTGGTCGTGGAAGATCTGAGTGGCTCGATGGAAGGCGCAATCAATCTCGTCGCCACGTCGAAAGCCGGTATCCACAATGTCAGGCTGGAGCGCATCACGCTGGCGCAGCGGCCCGGCAAGCTCGGCACCGGCCTGCAATATGATCTGCGCCCCACCAATGCCGATATTGCCCCAAGCCCCGATGCCGCCGGCCGCGCCAATGCCTGGACGCGGGATGCCGAAGGCAGGATCGTCGGTCTTCAGGATTACCCCGGCGGAATGCCGGCGGTCTATCTTGCCGGCGTGGAAGGATTTGCGGCACACGATGTCGCCATTAAAAGAACGATGCCCTTGCCCGAGGGCTGGAACAGCCAAGAGATCGTCGCGACGACGAACTTGTCCGAAGGGAGCAGGTAATGGGAAGTCTGAAACTGGAAAACCTCAACAAGGCCTTCGGCGCCGTTCATGTGCTGCATGACATCGACCTCGATATTGAGGACGGCGAGTTCGTCGTTTTCGTCGGCCCCTCGGGCTGCGGAAAGTCGACGCTGCTGCGCATCATCGCCGGCCTTGAGGATGTCACGTCAGGCACCATCGGCATTGGCGGGCGCGATGTCAGCGCGCTGTCTCCGGCCGAGCGCAAGATCGCCATGGTGTTCCAGTCCTACGCGCTTTATCCACATATGAGCGTGCGCAAGAACCTTGCCTTCGGTCTGGAAAACCTGCGTTTCAAGCGGGCGGAAATCGAAAGCCGCATCAACGAGGCGGCGCGTATGCTCGCCATCGAGCCCTATCTCGACCGCAAGCCGAAGCAGCTTTCCGGCGGCCAGCGCCAGCGCGTCGCCATCGGCCGCGCCATCGTGCGCGAGCCTGACATCTTCCTGTTCGATGAGCCGCTGTCGAACCTCGATGCGGCGCTGCGCGTGCAGACGCGCGCCGAAATCACCCGCCTGCATCGCGATATCAAGACGACGATGATCTATGTCACCCACGATCAGGTGGAAGCCATGACCATGGCCGACAAGATCGTGGTGCTGCGTGCCGGATGCATCGAGCAGGTGGGCAGCCCGCTTCAGCTTTTCGACAATCCGCGCAATCTCTTTGTCGCCGGCTTCCTCGGCTCGCCGCGCATGAACATGCTGAAGGGCACCATCACCAAGGGCAGCGACGGCAGCATCGCCATCGACGCCGGTTATGGCGTCTCCCTGCCCTGCCTTGTCGACCCGGCAACCGTCAGCCCCGGACAGGCGGTTCTGGCGGGCATCCGCCCTTCGCATTTCACCATCACCGACAATGCCGGCCTGCCCTTCGAGGTGCAGTATCACGAAAGCCTCGGCACCGAGACCTATCTCTACGGCAACCTCCAGGGCGAGAAAGAGCAGATCATCGTGCATCAGGCCGGTCATTTCGCCCCCGCTTCCGGCTCTGTGCTGAAGATCATGCCGGCGCGGGAAAAGGTGCATGTCTTCGATCCCGTAACGGAACTGGCGCTGCCGCGCCTCGGCAGCGAAGGGAGAGGTTAGCATGGCCAATCCGACGCTTGCGAGACTGTCCGACCGTGCGCTCGATGCCGTGATGGCAATTGCCGAAGTGCCGCTCAACTTCATCGAGCGGCTGATCGGCAAAAGGCGCATGCCCTATATTTTCCTGATGCCGAACCTCGTTCTCTTCGGCATCTTCACCTTCCTGCCGATTGCCATTGCCGTCGGTTACGCCTTTACCGGCGGCACCGAACTTCTCATCACCGACCGCCCCTTCGTCGGGCTGGAAAACTTCGGCAAGCTGCTGGATTGCCAGAGTTACATGGACCCCGGAAGCTGCCGGGAATCGCTGTTCTGGACGGCAATCTGGAACACGCTGTGGTTCGTCGGCTTCAATGTCGTCGCCACGCTGCTGGTTGCGCTCATCACCGCCCTCATCCTCAACCGGGCGATAGCCGCACGCGGCTTCTTCCGCGCCATGTTCTTTTATCCCGTCCTGCTGTCGCCCGTCGTCATCGGCCTCATCTGGAAATGGTTCCTCGACCGCAACGGCCTGCTCAACGCCTTTTTCCAGATGCTCGGCGTGCCGCCGGAAATCTTCCTGCTGGATGTCGGCTGGTCGCGTTTCTTCGTCGTGGTGGTCTCGGTCTGGTTCCATATGGGCTTTTATACGCTGATCCTGCTGGCCGGCCTTCAGGCCATCCCGAAGGACCTTTATGAAGCCGCCGCCATCGACGCCGCCTCACCCCGGCGCACGCTTTTCCGCATCACCCTGCCGCTTCTCGGCCCCAACCTGCTCGTCGTGCTCATCCTTCTGATGATCAGATCGGTGCAAATCTTTGATGAGGCTTGGGTTCTTACCAACGGCGGCGGACCGGGCACAGCCAATACATTCGTCGTGCAATATATCTACCAGATGGCCTTCGGCAGCGATCTGAGGCTGTTCGGCCTGGCTTCCGCCGCATCGGTTCTGATGGGCCTTGTGCTTCTCGCACTCACCCTCGTGCAGCTGCGCCTCGGCAAAAAGATGGAGTCCTGACCATGTCCAACGCCGTCTCCTTCCTCACGCGCACCCGCCGCCCCGGCCGGATCGGCCTTACCGATATCCTGTCGTGGGTCTGGCTCATCGGCGGCACGCTCGCCGTCCTCATCCCGGTCGTCTGGGCCGCCATGTCTTCGCTGAAACCGGAAGCCGAAATCACCCGGTTTCCGCCGAGCCTTCTGCCGCGCGCCGCCGTACAGGTGGAGGTGCCAGGTTACGACAAACAGCTCAGCCTGTGGAAAGCCACCATCGATGGTGTGGAGCGGGAAATGGCCATGGTCCGCCGCGTTGGCCTGAAAGCCCAGATGGTCGATCCCGCCAATCCCGGCCCGCCGGTCAGCGTCGACACACGGGAAATAACGCCCGTCCAGAAGCTGACCGTCGCGACGGAGAACTTCACCGATCCGCTGACCCGCTTCAGCTTCCTGACCTTCCTCAAGAACTCGGTCTTCGTCACCTTTGTCGCGACCATCCTGACGCTGATCGTCAATGCCATGGCAGCCTTCGCGCTGTCGAAATACCGCTTCCGCGGCGAGAAGGCGATCTTCGTGCTGATCATCTCCACCCTGATGATCCCGCTCACCGTCGTCATGGTGCCGGCCTATCTCGTCATCGTCGGTGTCGGCCTCGTCGACAATCTCTGGGGCGTCATCATCCCAACGGTCGCGACGCCAACCGGCGTATTCCTGCTGCGGCAATATATGCTGACCATACCCGACGAGCTGATCGAGGCCGCCCGCGTCGATGCGGCAAGCGAATTCCGCATCTTCTGGCGCATCATCCTGCCGTTGACGGCGCCGGCGCTCGCGGTTCTCGCCATCTTCTCGGTGCTCTGGCGCTGGAACGACTTCCTCTGGCCGCTGATCGTTCTCAGCAGTCGCGAGAACTTCACACTGCAGGTGGGGTTGAACGCCTTCCAGGGCGAGTTCTCGGTGCAATGGCACTATATTCTCGCCATGACCTTCCTCAGCCTGGCACCTGTTACCGTCGTCTTCCTGTTCCTGCAGCGCTACATCACGACAGGCATTGCCGGCACGGGGATGAAGTAAAGGGGATTATGGACACTCGCGTTGAAACCCTAACTTCACCGTTGGCTTGGTGACGTCACAGGTGCTCCTTTCACCCCGTCATCCCGGCCTTGAGCCGGGATCCAGCCAGCCCAAGTCTTTGGGCTGAAAGGAGTCTTCCCGTCGCGCGGACGCGCGTCAGCTGGATTCCGGCTCAAGGCCGGAATGACGGGAGGAAAGCTAATCGCCCTAAAGACATATGGCCACGAGCGCCGGAGGCGTTGGATCACCCTACTTCGGTGGCGGCGCGATGCTGCCCCTTAAAACCAGCCGACAGCCGAGTTCCAGCCGGTGCGCCGGACGCGTCGGATCGGCCGCCACAAGCCGCTGCTCCAGCAGCGAAAGCGCCGCGCCGCCCAGCCGGTCGGCCGGCAGCTGGATGGTGCTGAGCGGCGGCGCGCTGAAGGCGGCCGGCATGATATCGTCAAAACCCAGCACCGAGACATCATCGGGAACCCGGATACCGGCTTCCGTCAGCGCCTTCAGACAGCCAAGCGCCAGATTGTCGGCAGCGCAGAAGATGGCGGTGGCGTTTCTGAGCGGGTATTCCTCGGCCAGCAGGCGGCGAATGGCGATCTCGCCCCATTCCGGCTCATAACTCTCCACCTCGATGACCATATCGGCCGGAACAGTCAGGCCGGCCGCCAGAAAGGCGTCGCTATAACCGTCATAACGGCGGCGGATCGTCGTGCGCCCCTTCCAGGTGATATGCAGGATATTGCGGTGCCCGAGGGAAAGCAGATGCTCGATACCGAGCCGCGCGCCAAAACGGTTTTCGGCCGTCACCGTATCGACGATCATGGCCGGGTCTTCGCCATTGATCAGAACCACCGGCCTGGAAAGCGCGGACAGCGCCTCGACCAGCTGCGACCTGTCATCATTCAAGACCACGATACCATCGACATTGTCGGCATCGGCAGCCTCCGCCACAGCGACCGGATCAAGCCGGCTCGTCGCGCTGACATAGGGAACGATACGAATGCCGCGCCGCTCGCATTCGCGACGGAAGCCGTTCAGCATCGTCCAGCTGACCATGTTCAGATCGCTCTGCGGCGCGGCGTCATTGGTCATGGCGAGCAGCACGACGCGCAGGGTGGCGATGGTCGCCTTCTGCCGGCGGTTTTCGAGATAACCAAGCGTGCGAGCCGCCTCCAGCACCCGCTCGCGAACCTGTGCGGTCAAGGGTGCGGTGCCGTTGAGGGCATGCGAAGCGGTACTCAGCGAAACATTCGCCTCCCGCGCCACGTCCTTAAGCGTCGTTTTCCTGTCTATTTTCATAAAGGGGAAATTCAACCACTCTTCTTCGGACGGTGCGGGCAGAAAGCCTGCCTCACGCAGTCGATCTGAAGAATACCCGTGCCCGTTTGCTGCTCTCTAATCTGCGGAAGACTACAGCATCATCCGTAAATGCGGAATTGATTTCTTTGGGTTTTTAATCCCCTGCAAGAAACGCCGCCCGCGGCGAACCGCGGGCGGCAAGGCGGTCAGAGCGCCTGGGAGATATGGTCGATGCTGCTCTTTACGGCAGCGGCGGGGTCTTTCAGGTCGTGCACTTCCGTCGCGAAGGGTTCGAAGCTGTAAGGTCCCCTGTAACCGGCCGCCTCGAGCGTCCTGATCTGGGCGATATTTTCCAGCCGGTCGCCGCCATCCACCAGAACGCGGTGGGCGTCGAGCATGTCGGCGACGGAGACGGCGGGATCGATCACGCCGGAAATGTGGACCAGTCCCGTTCGCTCCGGGAAGAACTCGGTCTCGCCTGCAAGGTGATGATGGAAGGTGTCGTGCACCAGCCTGTAGACATCGCCGCCACCGGCCGCATCGATGGCCCTGATCGCTTCGGCCTTGGTGCGCAGCGAAGAGATCGGGAAACCGAGCGGCTCAACGAAACCGATCAGGCCGCGTTCCCTAAGGATCGGCTTCATGGCCTTCAGCGCCGTGACGAGATCGTCAAAGGACACCGCCGTACCGTCGTTGAGCGGGCACATGACCAGCGCTTTCGCGCCGCTTGCCGCCGCATAATCGGCCATCGCAACGGCCCACGCAGGCAGGTCGCCCGACCAGACGTTGAAGGGGTAAAGCGCATTGATCGAGATGATCGTCACACCCGCCTTTTCGGCCGCCGCCTTTACCGCGGCCGGCTCCACCGTGCCGACGATATCAGGCAGGTCGTTGCGGATTTCGACTTCGGTAAGGCCGAGTTCGCGGGCGGTTGCGAAGAATGCCTCAAGGGAAAGCTTCGGCGCGGTGATGTGGTTGATGGCAAAACGCATGAAAGACCTCACTGATAAAGGGCGGGACGGGTGGGAAGCTCAATGGCGACGGCCGCCCCGTCCTTCTCCTGCGCGGCCACGCAGGCGTCGGAGGTGATGGCGGCCACGTAGCCGTCCCAGGAATTCGGTCCCGAAGCCGTGCCCTTTGCCGCCGCGTGGATGAAATCCTGCAATTCGACATCGTAGCTGGCGATGAAGCGATCCTTCCAGTCGGTGAGGATATCGTTCTGCAGCTTGGCGCCGAGGCGGGTCTGCACCGACATCGGCTCCGGCAGGCTGGCAATACCGTCTTCGCCCACCACCTGGCACTGGATATCGTAGCCATAGTGGCAATTGACGAAGATTTCGACGTCGATGATCGTGCCCTTGGCGGTTTCCAGAATGACGATCTGCGGGTCCTTCAGTTTGGCATGGCTGCGGGCGGCGGAGCGGGGAAAGAGAACGCGGGCCGAAACATAGTCATCGTCAAGCAGCCAGCGCAGCACGTCGATCTCATGAATCATCGTGTCATGGATCGCCATGGGCGTGACATATTGCTCCGGGACCGTCGGGTTGCGGTGGGCGGCATGCACCATGATCGGCGCGCCGATCTTGCTATCGACGGCCTGTTTCAGCGCCACGTAACCGGCGTCGTAACGGCGCATGAAGCCCACCTGAACCAGCCGTTTGCCATGCGCCACCTCGGCGTCGACGATGCGTCTTGCGCCTTCGGCCGTTGTCGCCAGCGGTTTTTCGCAGAAGCACGGCTTGCCGGCGGCAATGGCCGCCAGCACATATTGCTCATGGGTTGCGCCCCATGACGTGACGAGCACGGCATCCACATCGGGCGATGCGATCAGCTCTTCGCCGGTGGCGAACACGACGGCATCCGGGGCGATGTCGTTTTTGACCGCCTCGGCCGAGGCGCGGTTGACGTCGCTGAGCGCAACGATCTTCGCGCCGCCCAGAACCTTGTTGATACGGCGGGCGTGATCACGCCCGATTGCGCCGGTGCCGACGACACCAATTCTCACAGTCATCTGAAAAACCTCATTTCCAGTATTTGGCGACGTATCGCCGGGTTTCGCTGAGCATGAACCGCGCGCTTTCATCGACGCGGTCTTCCCAGGCAAAGACGCAGTTCGACAGCACGCCATCGAATTTCATGTCGGCGAGCGTCGCAAAGAAGGTCTCCCAGTCGATCTCGCCCTGGCCGAAATCGGTGTGCTGATGCACCCTCACCTTCGAGCCGGGCGGATTGACGATGTAACGCAGCTGCGACGACTTGTTGTGGTCATAGGTATCGGCAAGACGCACATGCACCAGATGGCCCTCGGTCGCGCGCAGGTTCGCCACCATGTCCGGCCCGTAAAAGAACGTGTGCGGCGCGATGAAGGAGGCCTTCACCGCCTTGGAATTGATGGTCTTGATGATGTCGATGGCCGGGGCGATTTCCTCGAGCCAGTCTTCGGGATGCGCCTCCAGCGACAGCACCAGCCCTTCCCGCTCGAGGATCGGCACCAGAATATCCATAGCGCGGAAGAACTGCGCCTCGCAGGTTTCCGGGCGGTGCAGGCCGGAACGGTCGTTAAGGCTGCGCTCCGGCGAGCCGCCACGGCCGAATTCCGAAACGAACATCGGGCATTCCATCTCGACGGCGATCTCGATGGCGCGTTTCCAGTTGTCGATCGCCACCTCCCATTCGTCGGGATAGGGGCTTGCCCAGCGATACATCGGCTGCAGCGTGGCGAGGCCGACACCATGGTCCTTCAACGCCTTTTTGAATTCGGCGACCCGTTCGGGATAGACCTTCGGCCGTGTCCACCACGAGAGAAAATCCGGGCGCGGCGAAAGTTCGACGTATTCATAACCGAGGTCTGCGACCTTGCGGCAGGTTTCGGCCAGGGAGAGGTGCCGGAACATGTGGGGATCGAGCGTATGTTTCATGGCTGTTTCCAGTGGAGTGATAGATAGACCGGGGCCGAAGCCCCGTCTATTTCGCGTAAGCGGTCATGTTTTCCGGGGTGACGAGTTCGAACGGCACCCAAAGCGTCTTCTCAGTGCTTTGCCCGGCAGCGGCCTTCACCGCCGTCTGGACGGAGACCTCGCCCTGCTTCGTCGCATTCTGGTAAACGGTGATATCGAGGTCTCCGGCCTGCATGGCGGCAAGACCGTCCGGCGTGGCGTCGATGCCGGCGATGACGACATCCTTCATGGAAACGCCCGCTGCCTTGAGGGCCTGCGCGGCGCCGATCGCCATTTCATCATTATTGGCGATGACGGCATCGAACTGGATGCCCGCCGTCAGCCAGGAGGAGACAAGGTCCTGCGCCTGCGTGCGGCTCCAGTTCGCTGTCTGCTTTTCGAGGATTTCGATCTTGCATTCCGGTTTGGAAAATACCGTTTCGACATCCTTGGTGCGCACCAGCGCCGCGTGATTTTCTAATGGTCCCATCAGGATGACGGCCTTGCCCTTGCCGCCCATCAGCTTGCAGGCTGCTTCAGCTTCCATGGTGCCGGAATCGAGTTCGTTGGAACCGACGAAGGCCGTTCCGTCAGGCAGGCCGGTTTCCAGTTCGGCCGGCGGATGGTTGACATACACCAGCGGAATTTTTGCGGCTGATGCGGCCTTGGTGATTGCGGCGGTGGCGTCGCCATCCACGGCATTGACGATGATCGCGTCAACACCATTGGCGATGAAATTCTGCACCTGATTAAGCTGCTTCGACGGATCAAGCTGGGCATCCTCAACCAGAAGCTCGATGTTTTTATCGCGCCCGGCCTCGGCCCTGATACCATTGAGCAGGATCGTCAGAAACGGATTGTCGAAAGACGTCATGGACACAGCGATACGGGTCTCGGCAAGGGCCGGTGTCGCGAAGATGCAGAGTGCCGTCGCCATCAATAGTTTCTTCAAGGTTTCCTCCCACGGAAATCGCTGCTGGTTGCTTCATGTCGTGTCGCCGGAGCCGGCCATCCTGCCGGCTCCGGCGCGTTCGGCCTGCCCGGCGGCACTCCCCGGGAGCGGAGAAGCCGCCTGGGCAAGACCATGGCTCAGTTCTTGGCCTGATAGTTCTTGAGGTTGTCAGGCGTGACGAGTTCGAAGGGCACGAAGACCTTCTTGTCCACCGCATCGCCCTTGGCGAGTTTCAGCGCCGCATCCAGCGCACCCTTGCCCTGGCCTGCGGCGTTCTGGAAAACGCTCACATCCAGATCGCCCGCCGCCATGGCGGCCAGCGCATCCTGCGTGGCGTCGATGCCGGCGATGATGACGCTGTCCATCGACCGGCCTGCCGCCTTCAGCGACTGGATGGCGCCAATGGCCATCTCGTCATTGTTGGAAATGACCGCATCGAACTCGACGCCGGCTGAAAGCCAGTTGGTCATCAGGTCCGAGCCCTGCGTGCGCGACCAGTTGGCGGACTGTTCCTCGACTAGCTTGATGAAGCTGCATTCGGGCGTAGCGACCACATCCTTGATATCCTGGGTGCGCATGCGCGCCGCCTGGTTGGAAAGCTCGCCCATCATCACTACGGCCCTGGCTTCCGTCTTGCCCGCTTCCTTCAACAGCCGGCAGACTTCCTGCGTCTGCAGCGTGCCCGACTGTTTTTCATCCGAGGCGACAAAGGCCTGTTTGTCCGGCAGGCTGTCGAGATTGACCGGCTGGCGGTTGACGTAAACGAGCGGAATGCCGGCGGCGGCAGCGGCCTGCGAAAGCGCCACGGTCGCGTCCGTATCGACAGGATTGACGATGATGGCGTCCACGCCGGCGGCGACGAAATTCTGCACCTGGCTCAGCTGCTTGCCGACATCGTTCTGCGCATCCTCGACCTGCAGCGACACGCCGCTCATGCCCTTGGAATAATCGATCATGCCGTTGCGCAGCACGGTCAGGAAATTATCGTCGAACAGGGCCATCGAAACCCCGACGGTCTGCGCCGATGCGCCCGTTGCCAGCATGACGGCGAAAGCTGCAATTGCGAAATGTCTTTTCATGTCGTTCTCCTCCAAACCCCTTTGAAAAGAACCGGTCGAGCCGGCCTGAGCGCATCGCGCCGCCACCGCCTTCCGGCAAAAGCTGGCCTTCGCCGCGAAGGAAACCCGCAGCGCAAACAGCCTTGAAATAATCTAATGTCGTGTGGGTCCGGCCTCCTGCCCGTTCCGCACGCAGGCCAAGATTTCCTAGTCCGGCCCCGGCGTCAACGCGTCAGGGACCGCCGAAACCATCAAGCCTGATAGAAACGGGCACCGGATTTATGATGGAATCCATCAAACCATCAAAGGCTCTCAGGAACCCACAGATGCGCAGGCACAAAACGCTGTCCCGGCGTTTCCGCCATGCCGTGTTCGATGGTGTGAACCATGGTGGCCAGAAGGTCGGCGCACAGCTCGCGTAACGGTGTCTGGAAAACGCCGCTGATGCGCCTTTCCAGCAGCGCCTGGCGGGATTCGGGCGTCAGTTCATTCACGAGGCAGACGATGTTTTCGTGCCGGTTTTCCTGCTGCAGCGCCTCAATCACCCCTTCCATGCCACCGCCGATGCAATAGATGCCGACGAGATCGCGGTGCTTGGCGATGGTGTCCATCACAAGCTCATAGGTCAGGCGACGCGTTTCCAGCGTGATGAGGGCATCCATCACCTCAAATTCCGGCGCATATTCCCGCATGTAGCTGCGAAAGCCGGTTTCGCGCAGCGAATGGCCGTGGAAACGGTGCCCGCCCAGCAGCAGAAGCACCTTGCCCCTGCTGCGCGCCAGCTGCGAGATCATCCAGGCTGCCGTGCGCCCGACCTTCATATTGTTGGCGCCGAGATAGGCTTCTCGCACGCCCTGAGCAAAATCGGACAGCAGCGAAAAAGTGGGAATGCCCTTGGCCTTCAGCGCCTCGACAGCGGCCGTGACATCGTGATGGTCCGGCCCCGTGGCGGCAACCGCCTGCACACGGCCCTTCATGCCGGTCAGCAGCGCCGCAAGTTCTCCCGGCTCGCCGGACTGCGCGAATTCGATGCGCAGGTTGAGGTGGCGATCGCGGATGTTGCGCGCCGCAAGCTCCAGCTCATCGGCGAAGGTCTGGTAAAAGGCGTGCCGTTCCTTGCGCAATATGATGCCGAGACTGTAGGACGGCATATCGGCCAGCATGCGCTGGCGAATGATGTTGGTGGCGTGGAAACCGATCTTCTCCGCCGCCTCGAACACCCGCCGCGCGGTCTCCTCCCGCACCGGCAGGCGACCGTTCAGCACCCGGTCGACGGTGGCGACGCTGACGCCGGCGGCTTTTGCGACATCGGTGATGGTTGGACGCTTCATGCTGGCTCCCGCAGGCGGAAAGATTTCCGTCATATCTCGCAAAACATGTCACGGATGATGATGGAATCCAATATGGCGAAGGGATATGGCTGGGAGCGTCATGGGAAAAATTCCGACCCGCCGCCGCTTGAACAGTTCCAGCTTTGCCAGTCCATCACGACTGCCACTGCGACTAGTCCACCACGCCTCCTCCCTCATCCCTGTGCTTGTCACAGGGATCCAGCCAGCCCAAGTCCTTGGGCTGAAGGAGTTTCTCCGCCGCGCAGACCGCGTCGGCTGGATTCCTGTGACAAGCACAGAAATGAGGGGAATGGGTGGGCTGGGTGGTATGGGCCAACGCAAGCAAATCGTCGGCCAGCGGCCTGAACGGCCCAACCATCGTCATGAAACCGCGGCAGCGACATTCATACCCATTTAAATGAGCATTCGCACCGTTTCACATCAGCATTCGCACCGTATCATAACGGCACTCGCCTGATCCCTATACGGAAGCCGCTTGTCCCGTCAGACCCGCTCCAGTGCCACGGCAATACCCTGCCCGACGCCGATGCACATGGTGGCGAGCGCAAGCCGCTTGCCGGTCAGCGAGAGTTCGAGCGCCGCCGTGCCGGCAATGCGCGCACCGGACATGCCGAGCGGATGGCCGAGTGCAATTGCGCCGCCGTTTGCGTTGACCCGCGCATCGTCATCGGCAATGCCGAGCTGGCGAAGGGTCGCGAGGCCCTGGCTGGCAAAGGCCTCGTTCAGCTCGATCACGTCAAGCTGTTCCTGCTTCAACCCGAGCCGCGCCAAGAGCTTGGCCGAGGCCGGAGCCGGGCCGATGCCCATGACGCGCGGCGGCACGCCCGCGGCGGCACCGCCGAGAATGCGGGCAATCGGCGTCAGACCGTATTTCTTCGCCGCTTCCGCCGAGGCTATGATGAGCGCGGCGGCACCGTCATTGACACCGGACGCATTGCCCGCCGTCACCGTCGCGCCATCGCGCCTGTTCACCGGCTTCAGCTTTGCCAGTGCTTCGAGACTGGTCGCACGCGGATGTTCGTCTCTGGAGACGACAAGCGGATCGCCCTTGCGCTGCGGGATCGTCACCGAGACGATTTCCTTGTCGAGACGGCCATTGGCCTGCGCATCCGCCGCCTTCTGCTGGCTGCGAACGGCGAAAGCGTCCTGATCCTCGCGGGAAACCTGATAATCAATCGCGACGTTATCACCGGTTTCCGGCATGGAATCGACGCCATATTGCGCCTTCATCAGCGGGTTGACGAAACGCCAGCCGATGGTGGTGTCATAGATTTCGGCATTGCGCGAAAAGGCGCTCTCCGCCTTCGGCAGAACGAAGGGCGCGCGGCTCATGCTTTCCACGCCGCCGGCGATCATCAGTTCCGCCTCGCCCGATTTGACGGCACGGGCGGCCGCAATGACGGCATCCATGCCCGAGCCGCAAAGCCGGTTGATCGTCGTTCCGGTCACGGAAACCGGCAGGCCGGCGAGCAGCAGCGACATGCGCGCCACATTGCGGTTATCCTCGCCCGCCTGGTTGGCGCAGCCGAAGATCACATCCTCGATGGCCTCCCAATCGACGGAGGCATTGCGTTCCATCAGCGCCTTCAGCGGCACCGCGCCGAGATCGTCAGCGCGAACCGAGGAGAGCGCGCCGCCGAAGCGGCCGATGGGCGTGCGGATATAATCGCAGATATAGGCTTCGGTCATCGGTCTTTCCTTAGAGCGTTTCAAGTCAAAAGCGGTAACGCTTTTACGTCCGGACAACGCGTAAAATCAAAGAGATAGATCGGTTTGGCGATTCGAAGAAAAACCAAAACGATCTGGAGTTCTGGCCTTAAAGTTCCGGCGCGACGAGATCGGTTACCTCGCCATCCACACTGAGCGGCGCACCGGTCATGGCCTGCAACTCCTCAAACGTCATCGCCGGCAGCTTCTCGCGCAGCACGAAACGGCCATCCACCACGTCGATGACAGCGTGGCTGGTATAGATGCGGGTGATGCAGCCAACGCCGGTCAACGGAAAGCTGCATTTTTCCACCAGCTTCGGTTCGCCCTTCTTGGTCACATGTTCGGTGATGACGAAGACCTGCTTGGCGCCATGCACCAGATCCATGGCGCCACCCACTGCCGGCACGCCCTTGGAGCCGACGCGCCAATTGGCGAGATCGCCATTCTGCGCCACCTGATAGGCCCCGAGGATCGCCACATCCAGATGCCCGCCGCGCACCATGGCGAAGCTGTCGGCATGGTGGAAAAAGGCGGCACCGGGTTTCAGCGTCACGGCCTTCTTGCCGGCATTGATGAGGTTCCAGTCCTCTTCGCCTTCCGGCGGCGCTTCGCCAAAATTGAGAATACCGTTTTCGGTATGGAAAATCGCCTGTCGACCGGGCGGCTGGTAACGCGCCACCATTTCAGGAAAGCCGATGCCAAGGTTGACGTAAGCACCGTCTTCGATGTCCTGCGCCGCGCGCCATGCGATCTGGGCGTTGGAAAGCTTGATGTCTTCGCGGGTGTCGATGGTCTGGGTCATGCGTAGGCTACTCCCGCACGAATGAGGACTTCTTCCTGTTGCGGATCGGGAATTTCCACGACGCCGTTCACGAAAATGCCGGGCGTCACGACATGCTCCGGGTCGATCTCGCCGGCGGCGACGATCTTCGTGACCTGCGCGATGGTGGTCTTCGCGGCCATGCACATCAGCGGGTTAAAATTGCGCCCCGCCTTGTTGTAGGTGAGGTTGCCATAGGTATCACCAAGCTCGGCCTTGACGATGGCGAAATCCGCCTTCAGCCAGCGTTCCTGAACGTAAGAGCGGCCGTCGAATTCCGCGATCACCCCGCCTTCAGCCAGTTCCGTGCCGAAGCCGGTCGGGGTGTAGAAGGCCGGAATACCGGCGCCACCAGCGCGGATGCGCTCGGCCAGCGTGCCCTGCGGCACCAGTTCCAGCTCGATTTCACCGGCCAGATAGCGGTCTGTAAAGGCGCGCGGATCGGAAGAGCGCGGGAAGGAGCAGATCATCTTCCTGACCATGCCGGCATCGATCATCGCGGCGATGCCGATGCGGCCGTTGCCGGCATTGTTGTTGATGACGGTCAGGTTCTTCGGTCCCCTGTCGATCAGCGCATGAATCAGCTCGATGGGCGCGCCGGAGCCGCCGAAACCGCCGATCATGATCGTCGCACCGTCACCGATGCCGGCAAGCGCCTCTTCCGCGCTCTTGATTGTCTTGTCCATTCTCAAAACCTCCATCCAGCCAGGCGGATGGAACCGGCAAGGCTGCTTGGCCATGAGGTAAGGCCGAAATTGCCTCGACGGCAAGGGTTTTGTGCGTTATATGATTTTTGTTCGTATATCGCACAAATGGAGCTTGGGCATGGCCGTCAGCGAAAGAGACATGATGGGCGGTCTCGCCAAGGGATTGCGGGTGATCGAAGCTTTCAGCGCCGAGCGGCCGCGCCTGTCCATCTCCGACGCCGCCGAGATCGCCGGGCTGGACCGCGCCACCACACGCCGCTGTCTGCTGACCCTTTCGGAGCTTGGTTATGCCGCCTATGACGGCAAGTTCTTCACCGTCACGCCGAAAGTGCTGCGGCTTGGCACCGGCTGCCTCGCCACCATGCCGCTGCCGAAGATCGTCCAGCCGCTCATCGACCGTCTCTCAGAGGAAATCGGCCAGAGCACCTCGGTTTCCATTCTGGACGAGACCGAAATCGTTTATGTCGCCCGCGCCGCGCAACAGCGGGTCATGTCCATTGCGCTGATGCCGGGGTCACGCCTGCCCGCCTATTGCACCTCCATGGGTCGCGTTCTGCTTTCCGCACAAACACCCGAGCGGCAGCGCGACATCCTCGGAGCTTCCCGGCTGGTTGCCCGCACGGAAAATACGATCACCGACATGCAAGCCCTGCTCACCGAAATCGAGGTGACCGGCCATCGCGGTTATGCGCTGATCGATCAGGAAGTGGAGATCGGCCTTCGCTCCATCGCCGTGCCGCTGAAAAGCGTGCGTGGCCAGACGGTTGCCGCGCTCAATGTCGGGCTTGCCGCTTCAGTCGCCTCAATGGAATATCTGGTGGAGCGTTATCTGCCGGCGCTTCTTTCCGTTCAGCAGGAACTGGCGCGAATGCTGGTCTGAGACTGAGACGGTGTCAGCCGCCCGCCCATATCACCCATTTTGCGCTGCTCCTCCAGCCGCCAGGCGCGCGGCGTCATGCCGGTTTCCCGCCTGAAGAAGCGGTTGAAATAAGCGGGATCGGCAAAACCAAGCCCTTCGGCGATCATCTGCACGCTGGAAACCGTGAAGACCAGTTCCTGCTGGGCGATCTCGATCTGACGCTTAGCGATCAGCCGCTGCAGGCTGAGGCCGGAAACCGAACGAACGAGCCGGTTAAGGTGGGTTTCGGAAAGCCCGAGTTTCCCTGCATAAAACCCGGCTTTTTGCGGCTCGCGGATATGGCGGGCGATCAGCGACAGCAACCGTTCGAAACGTTGCTCGGCAAGGCCCTCGCCGCTGGTTTCCAAAAGCGGTCGCGCCGCCCGTGAAAGAAGCGCAACCACGGTGGCGAGCTGGCCTTCGATCATCGCATCGCGACCGATCTCGCGCGCCTCATATTCCGCGGAAATCCGTTCAAAACCACTGCGTAGGCATTCTCCCTCAGCAAAATCCCGTAAGGGCAAAAGCACTGGCTGCTGGAAATTCCGCAGCAACAACGCCTGCACCGACGCTGGCAGCGCCCCCGGCAGCATGGTGACAATCACCCCGCCAATATCGCGTGAGAAGCGGAAGCCATGTTCGAAGCCCGGCGGCACGATGATGGCGACCGGCGGGCGGATAGGTTCGATGCGGCCATCCAGCAACGCATCACCCTCGCCGCCAAAAATGTACAAGATTTGCAGAAAGGCGGCATGACGGTGCAGGCCGATTTCAAAGCGGTGCAGGCTGCTTCGCGAAAAAAGCGTCTCGCAATGGAAGCGAAAATCGGTGCCTTGCAAGGCTTCCTCGCCATAAAGCCCTTCATTGGCAGTCGCCCGCATCTCACCCCACTCCTGCGCCTGATGGTCGGATTGTGCAATTTACGGACCGGAAAGTCCATTGAGCTTGTGACCCGCCTTGGTCAATTTCTTGACCGGAGACAAGTTCGGGAGGAAACAATGCGCACACAGGTCGTCATCATCGGCTCCGGCCCATCGGGGCTGCTGCTAGGCCAGCTTCTGGCGGGAGCCGGCGTCGAGACCGTCATTCTCGATCGGGTCAGCAAGGATTACATCCTCGGCCGTGTTCGCGCCGGCGTGCTGGAAGAAGGCACCGTGCAGCTGATGGAAAAGGTCGGTGCGGACAAGCGCCTGCGCCGCGAGGGCCTGCCGCATGACGGTTTTTCGCTGACCTTCGACGGCCGAGACCACCGTATCGATCTGTTCGATCTGACGGGCGGCAAACGCGTTATGGTCTATGGTCAGACCGAGGTGACGCATGATCTGATGGATGCGCGCGAGGCGGCGAACCTCGTCACCATCTACGACGCCGGAAATGTCGAGCCGCATGATTTCGACGGCGAAAGCCCCTATGTCACCTATCAGAAAGACGGCGTAACCCACAGAATCGATTGCGATTTTATCGCCGGCTGCGACGGTTTCCACGGCATCAGCCGCAAATCCGTGCCGCAAGGCGCGATCAAGGAATTCGAGAAGGTCTATCCCTTCGGCTGGCTCGGCATTCTCGCCGATGTGCCGCCGGTCAACCACGAACTCATCTATGCCAACCACCCGCGCGGTTTTGCCCTCTGTTCCATGCGCTCAAACACGCGCAGCCGCTATTACATCCAATGTTCGCTGGAGGACCGGCCGGAGGACTGGAGCGACGAGCGCTTCTGGGATGAAATCCGCCGCCGCCTGCCGGAAAACCATGCGGATGTGATGGTGACCGGCCCGTCCTTCGAAAAATCCATCGCGCCGCTCCGGTCCTTCGTCAGTGAACCGATGCGGTTTGGACGACTGTTTCTGGCCGGCGACGCCGCCCATATCGTGCCGCCGACCGGCGCCAAGGGCCTGAACCTTGCCGCCAGCGATGTGCATTATCTGAGCGAGGCGCTGGTCGAGTTTTATCGCGAAAAATCTGAAGCCGGCATCGATGCCTATTCGCAGAAGGCGCTTTCCCGCGTCTGGAAGGCCGTTCGTTTCTCGTGGTGGATGACGACGATGATGCATCGTTTTCCCGATACGGGAGATTTCGGCCAGCGCATCCAGGAAGCGGAACTGGATTACCTCGTGCAATCGCGCGCCGCCTCGACAGCGCTTGCGGAGAATTATGTCGGGCTTCCCTATTAGGGGCTGCCCCAGACACGCGGCTTTTATCTCTACCGTTTCCACACCCGTCACCCCGGACCCGATCCGGGGTCCAGCGCGATCAAGTCCTTGATCGCAAAAGACTCTTTTCACGGCGCAGACGCGCCGTGGCTGGATTCCGGCTCAAGGCAGGAATGACGGAGGAGAGCTTCTCCGACTTTTCCGACCCTCACCCTCATCTCAAGAGCCAGCCTCCGCCCTCCCATCCAGCAGCTCACCCGCCGCCTCACGAATAGCCTGCATCAGCAGCGACAGCGGCAGCGAGGGCTGCGTATCGGCCCTCACCGTCAGCCCCACCGGGCCGCTGGTATCGCCGGTTTCAACCGGCAGGATCGCCAGAATGCCGTCCGTCACATCCGCCGCCACCACGCCTTCGGAGATGATCCAGATCGCATCGCTGGTGCGCAGGAAGGCGCGGCCGAAGGCGTCGGACACGGTTTCGATACGGATCGGCAGGGCCGGCACGCCGTTGGCGATCAGGAACTGCTCGACGACAGGGCCAATCACCGATTGCCGCGTCGGCATCAGTACCGGATATTCATGCAGGTGATCGAACACCGAAAGGCCGGGTGACAGCAGCGGGTGGCCGGCGCGCACCACGAAGCGCACCTTTTCAGAATAGAGATGCTCGAAGGAAAAGCCCGCCATTTTCTGCGGCGCGGCAAGACGCCCAACGACAAGATCGAGATCGCCGACACGCAGCTGCTCCAGAAGCACGGCATTTTCGCCCGTCACGATCTTCACCGGGCTGCCGGTCTTTTCCGCCAGAAAACCGGCCATCGCCTGCGGCATGATCCGCACCGAAACCGTGGGCAGAGCGCCGACCCGCACCGGCGGACCGGCCCGCGCCGCCTCCTGCGAAACCGAATCGACCGCCTGTCGCAGCGCCGTCATCGTCGCGCCGGCATGACGCAGAAAGACCTCGCCATAACGGCTGATGCGGATGCCGCGCCCTTCCCGGTCGAACAGCGAGACGCCAAGAATCTCTTCCAGCTCGCGGATGGTCTTCGTCACCGCCGGCTGGCTGACATGCAGGATTTCGGCGGCGCGGATGACGCTTTTCTGCCGCGCCACCTCCACGAAAGTCTGCAGGTGGCGGAACTTGATACGCTGGTCGACCATCGCTTGTATAATCCACAGGTTATGATTTTCATCGATAATGTCATTTTACTTAACCGGAACCGGCTTGCAATATCCCGGGCAGGAGGAGCACATCATGCATTTTCTGCGCTGCGGCGAGACCGTGATCCATTATCGCGTCAAGGGATTGGACAGCGGCAAGCCGGTCATCGCCTTCATCAATTCGCTCGGCAGCGATTTCCGCATCTGGGATGCGGTCACCGAAGCGCTTGGCGATGATTATGCCTATGTCCTGCACGACAAGCGGGGCCACGGGCTTTCGGATGTCGGAGGCGCTCCCTATTCCATCGACGATCATGCCGGTGACCTGATCGCGCTTCTCGATCATCTCGGCGTCAAAGGCGCGATCATCTGGGGCCTGTCGGTCGGCGGACTGATTGCGCAGGGGCTTTATGCCTGCCGTCCCGATCTGGTGCGCGCACTCGTGCTCAGCAACACCGCCCACAGGATCGGCACGGCCGAAATGTGGAACGCCCGCATCGACAAGATCGCCGCAGACGGCCTCGTCTCGCTGGTCGATCCCGTCATGGAGCGCTGGTTCACGCCAGCGTTTCGCCAGCCTGACAATGCCGCCTATGCCGGTGCGCGCAACATGCTTTCGCAGCAGCCGGAGGCCGGCTACAGCGGCACCTGCGCCGCCATCCGCGATGCCGACTTTACCGATGAAGCGGGCCGCATCGCCGTGCCCACACTCTGCGTCGCGGGTGATCAGGACGGCTCGACACCGCCGGAACTGGTGCGGTCGCTAGCCGATCTTATCCCGGCAAGCCGTTTCGTCACCATTGCCGGCTGCGGACACATCCCCTGCCTTGAACAGCCGCTTGCCTACACACAGGCGGCCTCCATTTTTCTGAAGACCTTGCCGGAGCATTGACCGATGGCGGACCATATCGACAAGAATGAACGTTTCGAACAGGGCATGAAGACCCGCCGCTCGGTGCTGGGCGACGCCCATGTCAACCGGGCGCAGACCATGACGTCCGGCTTCGACCAGCCATTCCAGCAGCTCATCACCGAAGCCGCCTGGGGCACGGTTTGGTCCGGCAATCACTGGACGAAGCGCGAGCGCTCGATGGTGACTATTGCCTTGCTTGCCGCGCTGGGGCAGGACGAAGAGCTGGCCATGCATGTGCGCGCCACCGCCAATACCGGCGCCACCGAAGCCGATATCCGCGAGGCGCTGCTGCATGTGGCGATCTATGCCGGCGTGCCCGCCGCCAACCATGCTTTCAAGATCGCCAAGCTTGCCCTCGCCAGCATGAAGGCCGATAGTTCCCTTGATAATTCTGGCGATGGGGAGGAGACGAAATGAGCAACCAGCCACCCGAAACCGGGCCGTTCTTTGCGCGCAATCGCGACATTCATCCGCTCGCCTATGCGCCCGGCTACAAGACCTCGATCCTGCGCTCGCCGCAGCGCGCGCTGATTTCGCTGGAAGGCACGAAAAGTGAGATCACCGGCCCCGTCTTCGGCCATGGCATGCTGAACCCGCTGGATAACGACCTCATCCTCAACTATGCCCGCCCCGGCGAAATGCCGGTTGGCCCGCGCATTCTGGTGCACGGCCGGGTGCTGGACGAACGCGGCCGCGGTGTGGATGGCGCGCTGGTGGAATTCTGGCAGGCCAATGCCGGCGGACGCTATCGCCACAAGAAGGAAAGCTATCTCGCCGCCATCGATCCGAATTTCGGCGGCGTTGGCCGCACGATCACCGATGAGAACGGGTATTACTGGTTCAAGACCATCCAGCCGGGTGCTTACCCCTGGCCGAACGGCGTCAATGACTGGCGGCCGGCCCATATCCATTTCTCGGTCTTCGGCCACGGATTTGCCCAGCGGCTGATCACCCAGATGTATTTCGAGGGCGACCCGCTGATCTGGAAATGTCCGATCGTCAAGACCATTCCGGACGAGGATGCCATCAGGCGGCTGATCGCGCCGCTGGACATGAATGCGACGCTGCCGATGGACATGCTGGCCTATAAGTTCGATATCGTCCTGCGCGGTCGGCGCTCGACCCTTTTCGAAAACCGCATGGAGGGCAACTGACCATGGTTCAGCCGCTCAACTATTTCAAGGAAACCGCCTCGCAGACGGCCGGCCCCTATGTGCATATCGGCTGCACGCCCAATTTCGTCGGCATCGAAGGGGTGTTCGAAAAGGATCTGGGTTCCGGTCCGCTTTATAACGACAAGGCGCGCGGTGAGCGCATCAGCGTGCGCGGCACGGTCTATGACGGCGCGGGAATGCCGCTGAAGGACGCCCTGATCGAAATCTGGCAGGCGGATACGGACGGCTATTACAACAGCCCGAGCGAAACACGCGGCAAGGCCGATCCGAATTTCATCGGATGGGGCCGTTCCCCGGGCGACATGGATACGGGTGAATTCATCTTCGAAACCATCAAGCCGGGCACCGTGCCGTTCCGCGATGGCCGGCCGATGGCGCCGCACATCACCTTCTGGATCGTGGCGCGCGGCATCAATATCGGCCTGCAGACCCGCATGTATTTCCCGGAAGAACAGGAGGCCAATGCGGCCGACCCGGTTCTTGCCCGCGTCGAACAGAAGAGCCGCATCGCCACGCTTGTCGCTAAAAAAGAGGAAGGCAACGTCTATCGTTTCGATATCCGCCTTCAGGGCGAAGGCGAAACCGTGTTTTTCGATATCTGAGCGAGACGGAAGAATGAGCCTTTCCCCTTTCGAACATCCGTTCCTGTCCGGCCTGTTCGGCGACAGCGAGATTGTCGAGCTGTTTTCAGCGAGAGCGGATATCGACGCCATGGTCCGTTTCGAGCGGGCATTGGCCGAGGCGGAAGCAGGGACAGGCCTCATCCCGGAAGATGTGGCGGAAACGATCGTTTCGGGGCTTGCCGACTTCGCCGCCGATATGACGGCGCTTCGCCACGGCGTCGCAAAGGATGGCGTGGTGGTGCCGGAACTGGTGCGGCAGATGCGGGCGGCGGTCACCTCTCCAGCGGCGGAGAAGGTGCACTTCGGCGCCACCAGCCAGGATGTCATCGATACCAGCCTGATGCTGCGGTTGAAGGCGGCGGCGGAAATCATTGCCACCCGCCTCGGCCACCTCATTGATACGCTAGGAGACATCTCCTCTCGCGATGGCCATAATCCGTTGACGGGCTATACCCGCATGCAGGCCGCCATCGACATCACCGTCGCCGACCGGGCGGCGAGCTGGATCGCGCCGCTGGAGCGCCACCTGCTGCGGCTTGAAACCTTTTCCCGGAACGGCTTTGCCCTGCAATTCGGCGGCGCGGCCGGCACGCTGGAAAAGCTTGGCGACCATGCCGCTGCCGTGCGCACCGATCTTGCAAAGCGCCTTGGCCTTGCCGACAGGCCGCAATGGCAGAGCCAGCGCGACGGCATTGCCGAATTCGGCAATATTCTCTCCCTCATCACCGGCACGCTCGGCAAGTTCGGCCAGGATATCGCGCTGATGGCGGAACTCGGCGCCGAAATCCGTCTCTCCGGCGGCGGCGGCTCCTCGGCCATGCCGCACAAGCAGAATCCGGTGAATGCCGAAACGCTGGTGACACTGGCACGCTTCAATGCGGTGCAGATCTCCGCGCTGCACCAGTCGCTTGTCCATGAACAGGAAAGGTCGGGCGCGGGCTGGATGCTGGAATGGATGACGCTGCCGCAAATGGTGACGGCGACGGGCGCTTGCCTGCTGATCGCCGAACGCCTCGCCGGACAGATGGACAGGCTGGGCACGGGCGAAGACTAGCCGGCAAACCTGACGGTTTTCGCTTTGGAATCGGCATCCCGAACGCCTCCCGCCACCTCTTCGGCGGCGGCGTCGCCGTGCCTTGAAAACGCTTGCGCATCCGCGCATTAGCCATTGATAACACAAGACTTTCTCAAAAATGACAGATGCATAAAAAACAGCTTTTCAGCTGCTTTTTAACCGGCTGAAGCGCTTGACACAAAAATGAACTAACTGGTACAAACAATCTTGTCGACGCCATGCCGCGAGCGAGGAGAAAGAACCCTCGGGGCAAGGCCAGACGAATGGAGGGCTTTGGCGCCGAAAGGTTTCCAGGGCGATGCGGACAAGGCGGAACGCCTGTCCGGACCCGCACGGGTTGGGAGGAAGAATGTCTTACAGTCTCGATTTTTCAGCGGTCCTCGACCAGCTGCCGGAGCTGCTTTTGGCCTGTCTGGCGACGATCGGCCTTGCCATTGCCGGCATGTCGCTGGCAACCGTCATCGGGGTATTCGGTGTCATCGCCCGCCGTTCACGGTTCCGGCTGCTGCGCGGTCTCGTCATCGGTTTTGTGGAAGTCATCCGCAACACGCCGTTTCTGGTGCAGATATTCTTCATCTTCTTCGCCCTGCCGCAGATCGGCATAAGGCTCAACCCCACGGTTACCGCCATCATCGCGCTGGCCCTCAACGGCGGCGCCTATGCCATTGAAATCATTCGCGGCGGCGTCGATTCCATTCCAAAAGGCCAGGTGGAGGCGGGACTGGCGCTCGGCCTGCACCGCGCGCAGATCTTCCGCCACATCATTCTGAAGCCGGCGCTGCGGGCGGTCTATCCCTCGCTCACCAGCCAGTTCATCATGCTGACGCTGACCACTTCCGTCTGCACCTCCATCGCCGCTTACGAGCTTACCTCGGTGGCGCAGAAGATCGAGGCGGACACCTTCCGGTCGTTCGAGGTCTATTTCTCGATCACCCTGCTCTATCTCATCATCTCCTCGCTGATGATGGGCGTCTTCTCGCTCATCTCCCGCGCATCGTTCAGCTATCCGGTCAAGTGAGGAAAAGACAATGGCTTCCATCGGTCCCAACGAACTCTTCTTCCTGCTGCAAGGCCTGAAATGGACGCTTGCCCTGACCCTGATCGGTTTCATCGGCGGCGGCGTCTTCGGCCTGTGCGTGGCGCTTGCCCGCGTCGCCGATAACGTGGCGATCCAGCGGGCCAGCACCGGATACATCGCCGTCTTTCAGGGCACGCCGCTCCTGATGCAGCTTTTCGTGGTCTATTACGGCGTGGCGCTCGCCGGCCTCAATGTCGATGCCTGGATTGCGGTCGCCATCGCCTTTACCCTGCACGCCAGCGCCTTCCTCGGCGAAATCTGGCGCGGCGGCATCCAGGCGGTGCCGAAGGGCCAGACGGAGGCCGCCAACGCCCTCGGCCTGCATTACCTGTCGCGTATGAAGGACGTGGTCCTGCCGCAGGCCTTCAAGATTTCGCTGCCGGCCACCATCGGCTTCCTCGTGCAGCTCATCAAGGGCACCTCGCTTGCGGCAATCGTCGGTTTCGTCGAGCTGTCGCGGGCGGGCCAGATCGTCTCCAACCAGACGTTCCGCCCGCTCACCGTCTTTGCCCTCGTCGGCATCATCTATTTCCTGATCTGCTGGCCGCTCTCCCTGTGGGGCGCCGGCGTCGAAAAGCGGCTGCAGGCCGCGTCCCGCTAGTCAAAATCATCTCATCAGCTTTGTAAGGAGGAGCAAAAGATGAAAACCACCAGCATGAAATTTTCACGTCGCACCCTCATGGCGCTTGCCGCGGCAGCGGTTGCGCTGCCCTTCGTCGCACCGGCAGACGCTTTCGCCGGCACGGTGGAGGAAGCCAAGGCCAAGGGCAAGGTCGTCATCGGCATTCAGGGCGATAACTCGCCCTGGGGCTTCGTCAATTCGAGCGGCGTGCAGGACGGTCTCGATGCCGATATCGGCAAGGCCTTTGCCGACTATCTCGGCGTCAAGGTCGAGTTCGTGCCGCTCGCCGTGGCAAACCGTATCCCGGCGCTTTTGACCGGCAAGGTCGACGTGCTTTTTGCCACCATGGGCATGACGGCCGAACGCGCCAAGACAATCCAGTATTCCAAGCCCTATGCCGGCAACGTCCTTTCCGTTTATGGCCCCAAGGACAAGAAGATCGCCGGCTATGACGATCTGACCGGCATCGCCGTCGGCGTGCCGAAGTCCAGCGCCATGGATACGGCGATCACCGCCGGCGCCGGTTCCAAGGCCAACATCCTGCGTTTCGATGATGACGCCGCCAATATTCAGGCGCTGATTTCCGGCCAGGTCGAAGTGGTCGGCGGCAACCAGTTTTATGGCGACCGCCTGAACACGGCGGCCGAAGGCAAATATGAGCCGAAATTCGATCTGACGACGCTTTATAACGGCGCCGGCACCCGTCCGGGTGAAAAGGACTGGAACGAGACCATCAACACCTTCCTCGACAAGATCAACTCGGACGGCCAGCTGGCCAAAATCTATGACAAGTGGATGAAGCGCGAAGTGCCGGCCTTCCCGGACAGCCTGCCCGACATTCCGTTCACCGTGAAGTGAGCACTAGGCGAGGCTGATATCGGGAGGAGTAACCGATGGGAATTTTCAACAACCGGACAGGTTGGCGGGCAGCCCTTGCAGTCGGATTGGCAGCGCTGCTGCCAATCCTGACACCCGCAGGCGCGGATGCCAGAACGCTGGAAGAGGCAAAATCCAGCGGCAAGGTGATTATCGGCATCCAGGGCGACAATGCGCCCTGGGGCTTCATAAACTCCACCGGTGTCCAGGAGGGCTACGATGCCGATCTGGCAAGGGGGTTTGCGGATTATCTCGGAGTGAAGGTGGAGTTCGTGCCGCTTGCGGTCGCCAACCGCATTCCTTCGCTTCGCACCGGCAAGGTCGACGCCCTGTTCGCATCGATGGGAATGACGCCGGAACGCGCGAAAAATGTCCAGTATGCGCAGCCTTACGCGCATAATGTCATGTCGGTCTATGCCACCAGGGACAGGAAGATCGCCAATTTCGACGACCTGACGGGGATGACCGTCGGCGCGCCGAAATCCAGCCCGATGGATACGGCCCTGACCGCCGGTGCGGGCAGCAAGGCGAATATCCTTCGCTTCGATGACGACGCCGCCACCATTCAGGCGATCCTATCGGGCCAGATCGAGGCGATCGGCGGCAACCAGTTCTACGGCGATCGTCTCGCGGCGGCCGGCGGCAAGGACTACGAGGTGAAGTTCGATCTCGTGACCCTTTACAACAGCGCCGCCACGCGTCCCGGCGAAAAGGACTGGAACGAAGCGCTGAACGCCTATCTGGACAAGATCAAGGCCAATGGCGACCTCGAAAAAGTCTATGCCAAATGGATGAAACGCCCGGTGCCGCAATTCCCGGCCTCGCTTCCTGACATCCCCTACACCGTCAACTGAAACTGCTGCCAAGCATGAAGGAAAGTTCCATGCCGCAATCCGCCGCTCAGGCTCCGCTGATCGCCCTTGAAGGGGTTGGAAAGTGGTATGGAGCCTTCCATGCGCTCAAAAACGTCAACATGACCGTTCGCAAGGGCGAGAAGATCGTTCTTTGCGGGCCGTCGGGTTCGGGAAAATCCACCCTCATCCGCTGCATCAACCATCTGGAGGAAATCCAGGAGGGCAAGATCACGGTCGAGGGAACCACGCTTTCGGATTCCAGCCGCGCCATCGATGCGGTGCGCCGCGAGGTGGGCATGGTGTTCCAGAGCTTCAATCTCTTTCCGCACAAGACCATCATGGAAAACTGCACGCTCGCCCCCATGCGAGTGAAGGGTGTCTCCAAAGCCGATGCGGAGGCGACGGCGCGCAAATATCTGGAGCGCGTGCGCATTCTCAATCAGGCGGACAAGTACCCCGCCCAGCTTTCCGGCGGCCAGCAGCAACGCGCGGCGATTGCCCGGGCGCTGTGCATGGAGCCGAAAGCCATGCTCTTCGACGAACCGACCTCGGCGCTCGATCCGGAAATGGTGAAGGAAGTGCTCGACACCATGATCGGCCTTGCCCGCGACGGCATGACAATGATCTGCGTGACCCATGAAATGGGTTTTGCCCGGCAGGTGGCCGACCGCGTGGTCTTCATGTCGGAAGGCGAGATCATCGAGGAAGGCCCGCCGGAGGAATTCTTCCGCGACCCCAAGCACCAGCGTACCCGCACGTTCCTCGGCGAAATCCTTGCCCACCATTGAGGTTCGCGTGCTCGCAGACAGGCGGGATTGTCCCGCCTCTCCCACCCCGTCCGATGAGCGACCCGTGATCATGACAGAGAAAACCGCATTCAAGGTCGGCCTGATTGGCGCCGATATCCAGCTTTCCAAATCGCCGGCGCTGCATATGCGCGAGGGCGCCGCCCACGGCCTCGACTATTCCTACGAACTGGTGGATGTCTCCGCCCGCAGGCTGCCGCCGAGCGCCCTTCCCGAGCTGCTCGACGAGCTGGAGGGGCGCGGTTTTGCCGGCACCAACATCACCCATCCGTTCAAGCAGGCGGTTATCGCCCACCTCGATGAGCTGTCCGACGATGCCCGTATGCTGGGCGCCGTCAACACCGTGGTCTTCAGGCATGGCCGCCGCATCGGCCACAATACCGACTGGTACGGTTTTTACGAAAGCTTCGTGCGCGGCCTGCCGGATGCCAGGCGTGACCGGGCGCTGCTGGTCGGCGCAGGCGGGGCTGGCGTGGCCGTGGCCCATGCGGCGCTGAAGCTCGATATAGCCCATCTCGATATTTTCGACCGTGACCTTGCGCGTGCGCGGCAGCTGGCCGGCGAACTGAACGCCCGTTTCGGCAAGGGCCGCGCCTTTGCCGTAACAGATCCGGCGGCCTCCCTGCCCTTCGCCGATGGTCTGATCCATGCAACGCCCATGGGCATGCCCGCCCATCCCGGCATGCCGGTTGCGGCCGCTCTCATCGAGCAGCGGCATTGGGTGGCGGATATCGTCTATATGCCGCTCGTCACCGAATTGCTGGCGGCGGCGGCGAAAAAGGGCTGTCGCACCCTGCCCGGCGGCGGCATGACCGTGTTTCAGGCCGTTGGCGCATTCCGCCTCTTCTGCGGCCGCGAGCCGGATGCTGAGCGCATGACGGCGCATTTCACCGAACTTTGCATGGCGGAGGGCGTGGCATGAGCCTTTTCACCGTTTTGAACGGACCCAATCTCAACCTGCTCGGCCAGCGCCAGCCGGAAATCTATGGCTATGAGACCTTGGCCGATATCGAGACCAACTGCCGCACCGTCACGGAAGCCGCCGGTCATGCGCTGTTTTTCGCCCAGAGCAACCGCGAATATGAGCTGATCGACTGGATTCACGAGGCGCGCGGCAAATCATCGGGCATCGTCATCAATCCCGGCGCCTTCACCCATACGTCGGTGGCGATCCTCGATGCGCTGAACGCCTTCGAAGCACCTGTCATCGAAGTGCATATTTCCAACATCCACAAACGCGAGGTTTTCCGGCACCATTCCTATGTCTCGACCCGCGCCGAAGGCGTCATCGCCGGCCTTGGCATCGAAGGTTATGAGGTGGCGCTGCGCCACCTCATCAATCGCCTTTCCCGATCCGCGTAATATGCTCGGGCCTCAAGACATAACGCAGCAACATCTCCGCCACATGCGCGGACAGCGCTTCCTGGCCGGCCTCGCTAAAAAGCGTGTTGCCAAAATTGAACGAAAAGGTCTCGGTATTCGAGACGTTATAAAAAGACAGGGCGCTGATCTGCCAATGCAGTTCAAGAGCGTCCAGTCCGGGCCGGAACAGGCCGGCATCCTGCCCGCGCTTCAATATTCGGCGCATGATTTCAATGGCTGGTCGGTTGACGTCGCGGATCGCTTCGGAAACCCTGATATGCCTGCCGTGGTGAATGTTTTCCGTCATCACCATCCGCACGAAAGCGGGGTTGCGGCGATGGTGCTCGAAGGTAAACCGACAGAGCTTCTCAAGCGCGGCGACCGGCTCGAGATCATCCAGCTCAAGACTGCCCTCACCGCCGCGCACCTGCGCATAGGCCTCCTCCAGAACGCGTTTGTAAAGGCCTTCCTTGTCGCCGAAATAATAATAGATCATGCGCTTGGACGTGCGGGTGCGCGCCGCGATTTCATCGATGCGGGCGCCGGAAAGGCCGTTCTGCGAAAACTCCTCCATGGCCACCGAAAGAATGTCGCGGCGAACCCCTTCCGGATCGCGCTTCGCCTGCCGGCTGCCTCGGGTTCCGTTCGAAGTCGCGCTTTTGGTCATCATCCATTCCATCGGTGGGGCGGCCGGCTTCCGGTCACGCCCTGATTATTAACCAATCAGTACATAAGGCTGAAAAGGAAGGCAATATGGCGAGCTATGACACGATAAGACACGGCATGCCAATGCGCACATCCATTGCAACCGTATCGATCAGCGGCGAATTCCCCGAAAAACTGGCGGCCATCGCCAAGGCGGGCTTTTCCGGCGTGGAGATTTTCGAAAACGATTTCCTGACCTATGACGCCTCGCCGCGCGAGGTGAAGGCACTGGCCGCCGATCACGGTCTGGATATCACCCTGTTCCAGCCGTTCCGCGATTTCGAGGGCATGCCGGAACCGCACCGTACCCGCGCCTTTGAGCGCGCGCAGCGAAAATTCGACATCATGGGCGAACTCGGCACCGACCTGATGCTGATCTGCTCCAATGTCTCGCCGGTCTCGCTTGGCGGCATCGACCGCGCGGCGGCCGATTTCCATCAACTGGGCGAGCTTGCGGCCAGACATGGCGTGCGCGTCGGTTACGAGGCGCTGGCCTGGGGCCGCCATATCAGCGATCACCGCGATGCCTGGGAGGTGGTGCGCCGCGCCGACCACGCCAATGTCGGAATCATTCTCGACAGTTTCCACACGCTGTCGCGCAAGATCGATCCCAATTCGATCCGCTCCATTCCCGGCGACAAGATCTTCATCGTGCAGCTGGCCGATGCGCCACTGATCGATATGGATTTGCTCTACTGGAGCCGCCATTTCCGCAATATGCCGGGCGAAGGCGATCTGCCTGTCGTGGATTTCATGCGCGCCGTCGCCGCCACCGGCTATAGCGGCCCGCTGTCGCTGGAAATCTTCAACGACCAGTTCCGTGGCGGCTCGGCCCGGCTGCTCGCAGAAGACGGGCACCGTTCGCTCGTCAACCTCATGGATCAGGTGCGCCGCCTCGAACCCGATATTCGCATCGACGTGCCCGCCATGCCGGAACGGGTTGAGACGCAAGGGGTGGAATTCGTCGAATTCACCACCGCGCCGGAGGAAAAGGCCCATCTGGAGACCCTGCTCGCCACGCTCGGCTTTGAAAAAACCGCAAGGCATCGCAATCGCAATGTCGATCTTTATACGCAGGGCGATATCCGCATTGTCATCAATACCAGCGATGACGGCGACAGTTTCGCCGGTGCGTCCTATTCCATCCACGGCACCAATGCCTATGCCTTCGGCCTGAAGGTCGATGATGCCGGGGCAGCCCTTGCCCGGGCGGAAGCGCTCGGCGCACCGACCTTTGCCGAACCGCGCAAATCAGGCGAAGTCGCCGTTCCCGCCATTCAGGGCGTGGGCAACGGCGTCATCTATTTCCTCGATGCCTCGCCGGCGCTCGCCTCCATCTGGGACAAGGAATTCGTCTCCACAGGCAGCCCGAAGGCACAGGGCGATGCCGGGTTGACGCGGATCGATCATCTTGCGCAAACAACGCATTACGATGAAATGCTGACCTGGCTTCTGTTTTACACCTCGCTGTTTTTCACCCGCCGCACGCCGATGGTGGACGTCGTCGATCCCGGCGGGCTGGTGCGCAGTCAGGCGATCGAAAGCGCGCCGGCACCGCATTTCCGCCTGACCATGAACGGTGCCGACAATCGCAAGACCTTCGCCGGCAAATTTCTGGCCGAGGGTTTCGGCACCAGCATCCAGCACATCGCCTTTGCCACCGACGATATCTTCGCCACCGCAAAAGCCTTGCAGGCGCGCGGTTTTCACGCCCTGCCGATCTCGCGCAATTATTACGACGATCTGGAAGCCCGTTTCGGGCTGGAGCCAGAATTTTCCGATGCGCTGAGGGCCGCCAGCATTCTTTATGACCGCGACGATAATGGCGAATATTTCCAGATTTACAGCCGCACCTTCGGGGAAGGTTTCTTTTTCGAGATCATCGAAAGGCGCGGCGCTTACGGTGGTTATGGCGCGATGAACGCACCCTTCCGAATTGCCGCGCAGCGACGCCTTGCCCCGCCGGTCGGCATGCCGAGGGAATAGGTATCGCCACGATAGGATCAGGCCGCAGCCGGCAGGAATGTCGCTGCGGCCAACGCGTATTCAAGCCAGTGTCGTTATCTCATAATCGCGTGGAATGGCGGCGGTGGCCGTGAACCACTCCGATGCCCGCGTCCGCTGCTGATGGAAATCAAAGGCGGCGCGATCGGCAAAAAGCTCCTCCACCCGCCAGACCAGAGGATCGTCGGTCCGGGTGACGTCGAAGGAAATGCAGCCGGGTTCCGCTCTTGTCAGACGAAGATGTTCGGGAAGATGGGTTTCCACAAGCTGGATATCCTCCACCGATGCGCAGCGCAGGAAGCCGGACAGTCTGACCGCACCCGTTCCATTCGTCATATTCTCTATCCTTTTCAGTGATCCATATCCGCCTTCTACGACGAGAAGCAGCACAATCATCTACGCTTGCGGACATCAAGACAAAATTCGCCCGCCAATCCCTCCGCAGTCCGCTCGGGGGCCTCATCCGGGGGGATTTGCAACCGTTGAAATCAATGGAGTTTCGAGAAAAACACGAGGATGATTTCGTGTATGGCGAGATTGCGTACATCCATATGCCCGGTGGGCCAACCGGCGGCGCCCGCCCGGAAACACGCTGACGTTCATCTCGCCCTCGCCCCGCGCCCAAAATAAATGCACCTGCGCATTTGTAGAGCAGTACACAAAAATTGTTCAACACTCTGGACATGATTGTCCGGTTTTGTTAGCTTTTTTTGTAAAACAAGGGTGGGGAATACAGTTTCATGCACATCATCGATTCCGGGGCCGATGCCGCGCGTTTTGCCGGCACCGACGCGGTTGCTTTCAGGGCCGGAAAAAGATCGCAATATCCGCGTCCGCCAGCCGCATCCGATGTGTATCGCACCCTCAAGGCGGCGTGAGACACCATGCGCTTTTCCGCGACATTCACCGCCTCCCGCACATCCCTGCATACCGAGCCCTTATTCCACGCCCTTTGCCCTTCCATAATTCAGATGGCCGCGCCAGAATTGCCGCGCACGCCAAGCCGGAGACGCTGACATGACTGCCGCAAACCGCAACGCCCTCCTCTCGGTCGAAGGCCTGAGCGTCGAGTTCGGTAATAGCCGCGTCGTGGACGATATCTCTTTCAGCGTGGAGCCCGGCCGGACCATGGCGATTGTCGGCGAGTCCGGATCGGGAAAATCGGTCACCTCGCTGTCCACCATGCGCCTTGCCGATATGATGGGCGCCACCTACCCCACCGGCAAGATCCTGTTTGAAGGCAGGGACCTGCTGAAGACGTCGCAGAAGGAGATGCGCGCGATCCGCGGCAAGGAGATCGCCATGATCTTCCAGGAGCCGATGACCTCGCTCAACCCCGTCTTCACCATCGGCGACCAGATCTGCGAAGTGCTTGTGCTGCATGAAAAGATGGGCAAGCAGGCGGCGCTGGCGCAAGCACAGACGCTGCTCGAAATGGTGCGCCTGCCCGATGCGGCCGAGCTTCTGAAGCGTTATCCGCACCAGCTTTCCGGCGGTATGCGCCAGCGCGTCATGATCGCCATGGCGCTCGCCTGCCGGCCGAAGCTTCTGATCGCCGACGAGCCGACGACGGCGCTTGACGTGACCATTCAGGCGCAGATCCTCAACATCATGCGCGACCTGCAGAAGAAGCTCGGCATGGGCATGGTCTTCATCACCCATGATATGGGCGTGGTGGCGGAAATGGCCGATGACGTCGTTGTCATGTGGAAGGGCAAGAAGGTTGAGGAAGGCCCGGTGAAGGATATCTTCGCCAACCCGCAGCACCCTTACACGCGCGCCCTGCTTTCCGCCGTGCCGCGCCTCGGCAGCATGGAAGGCGAAGAATTTCCCAAGCGCCTGCCGCTTACCGTGCTGCAGGACGGCCAGCCGGTGGTGATCGGCGAGGAGCGCGTGCAGAACACCGCGAAATATGACGCCAAGCCGCTTTTGTCGGTCAAGGACCTGTTCGTGCGTTTCGATATTCGCAAGAACCTGTTCGGCAAGGCGACGCACCGTTGCAGCGCCGTGCAGAAGGTGAGCTTCGATATTCACGCCGGCGAGACGCTGGCGCTGGTGGGCGAGTCCGGTTCCGGCAAATCCACCATCGGCCGCACCATTCAGCAATTGCAGACCGCAATATCAGGCGAGATCGCCTTCAACGGACGCAGCTATTCTGAAATGTCGGCGGCGGAGCGCTTCCGCATGCGCCAGGAAGTGCAATATATCTTCCAGGACCCCTTCGCCTCGCTCGATCCGCGCAAGACGGTCGGTTTTTCGATTGCCGAACCGATCAACACCCACGGTTTGATCAATGATCAGAAGGCGGTACGCCGGCGGGTGGATGAATTGCTGGAGCGTGTGGGCCTCAACTCCGAACATGCCGCGCGTTATCCGCACGAGTTTTCCGGCGGCCAGCGCCAGCGCGTCTGCATTGCCCGCGCGCTGGCTTCCGATCCGAAGCTGATCATCGCCGACGAGGCGCTCTCGGCGCTCGATGTCTCCATTCAGGCGCAGATCATCAATCTGTTCATGGATCTGCAGGCGGAGCGTGGCCTCGCCTATCTCTTCATCAGCCATGACATGGCTGTCGTGGAAAAGATGAGCCACCGCGTTGCCGTGCTTTATCTTGGCCAGATCATGGAAATGGGCAGCCGTCGGCAGGTGTTCGAAACGCCGACGCATGATTATACCCGCCGCCTGCTTTCGGCCGTGCCGGTTGCCGATCCAACCATCGAGCGCCGCATCGCCATGATCGAGGGCGAAATACCCAATCCCGTGCGCCGTGTCGGCGATGAGCCGGCCATTCTCGCCCATGAGGAAATCAATCCGGGCCACTTCATCGCGAAGAGCGCCTGAATAACAACCCGAACCGCAACCATCTGAAGAGGAACAGGTAGATGACAATGATAAAGAAGGGGATGACGACAACGTTCGTCGCGCTTGCCATGGCCGCCACGGCCTTCACCGCCGCACCGGCTCTTGCCGCCGGCAAGATGACCATTTCCAGCCCGCAGGACCCGGGCAGCTGGGATCCGATCGACACCTTCCTCGTGCAGTGGGCTGCCGTCGCCACCAACATCTTCGATGGCCTGACCTATCGCGGCCCGGACCTGAAGGTTGTGCCCGGCCTTGCCGAATCCTGGGAAGAGCTGGATGAGGGCAAGCGCATCCGCTTCAAGCTGCGCCAGAACGTCAAGTTCCACAATGGCGAACCCTTCAACGCCGCCGCCGTCAAGTTCACCTTCGAGCGCCTTCTCGGCGAACAGGGTGCCAAGGGCCCGCAGCGCTCCAACTATGTCGCCATCGAAAGCGTCGATGTCATCGACGATTACACCGTCGACATGAAGCTGAAGGCGCCGGATCCCGTGCTGCTGACCAAGCTTGCCGGTTATGGCGGCATGATCGTTCCGCCGAAGTACATTCAGGAAAAGGGCGAGGACAATTTCAACCTCAACCCCGTCGGCACCGGCGCATTCAAATTCGTTTCCTACGCGCCGAAGACCAATATCAAGCTGGAAGCCAACCCCGATTACTGGGGCGGTGCGCCAAAACTTTCCGAGCTTGAATATCGCTTCATCGCCGAGCCGGCGACCGCCGTTGCCGAATTGCAGGCCGGCCGCGTCGATCTCGTCATTCCGCCCACCATCCCGATCGGCATGATCCCGGTCATCCAAGGCGATTCCAAGCTTGAGATCGTCAGCGTTCCCGGCCCGACCGTCGATGCGCTGCGTTTCAACACTCGTGACGGCATTACCGCCGATCCGAAGGTGCGCAAGGCGATCATCATGGCCGTCGATCGCGGCACCATCGTCAAGTCGATCCTCGCCGGCCAGGCATCGGAAATCGCAAGCTTCCAGAGCGCGCTGTCCTTCGGTTACGATCCGGAACTGAAGCCGCTGCCTTACGATCCGGAAGGCGCGAAAAAGCTGCTCGCGGAAGCCGGCGTCAAGGCAGGTGCGGCGCTGCAGATCGATATCCGCGGCAATGACGCGACGATGAACGAAGTGGCGCAGGTTATTTCCAGCTACCTCTCCATGGTCGGCATCACCGCCACCATCAAGCCCTATGAAACCAACGTTCTCTTGAACGACATCATCCCGCAGGGCAAGACCGGCGCGATGTTCCAGCAGAAATGGGGTGGCTGGACCTTCGATTACGACAACACGGCCTATTCCATGTACCACTCGGGTGAAAAGTGGAACCCTTACGACAAGGACGAAAAGCTGGACAAGCTGCTTGAATCCCAGCGTCCGCTGACCGACCGTGCCGAGCGCGAAAAGATCCTCAAGGAAATCGGCAGCTATACCGCCGAACGCGCGCTGGAAATCCCGCTTTACAACACCAATGCCATTTACGGCATCAACAAGCGGGTCAAGGGTTTCATCGCACCGCCGGATAACCGCCTGAAGCTGACCGACGTCACCGTCGAATAAGCTGGTTGATCCTCTCATAAGTCGCCTTGCCCGCCACGCGCGGGCAAGGCAGAACTTCTCTTCAAGGTAAAAAACGTGGCCGGTTTCCTCATCAAGCGATTGCTGCAGGCGATTTTTGTCGTCATCGCCATCACCCTTCTCGTTTCTTTCGCCATTCGCCTCACCGGCGATCCGGCTGTCACCATGTTCCAGGGCGGCGGCAGCATGACGGAAGACGATCTGGCGCGCATCCGCGCGGCGCTCGGTACCGACCGGCCGTTCTTCGTGCAATATTTCAGTTTCCTGAAGGGCCTCGTGACACTCGATTTCGGCCGCAGCTTCACCGGCAGCACGCCGGTTTCGCGCCTCATCGCCGATGCCCTGCCCGCCACGCTTTTGCTCGCCTTCATCTCCATGGCGGTGTCGATCGCGCTTTCCATCCCGCTCGGCATCAAGGCGGCGACCTCGCGCGGCAAGACGGCCGATCAGGTGATCCGCATCTTCTCGCTCATCGGCCTTTCCTTCCCGAACTTCTGGCTCGCCACCATGCTGGTGCTCTTGTTCTCCATCACGCTCGGCTGGCTGCCGCCCAGCGGCATGGGCGGTTTTGCAAGCTACATCATGCCCGCCGTCACCATGGGCGTCATCCTGACGGCCACCAATGTCCGCCTCGTGCGCACGGCCATGCTCGATACGCTGCGCTCGCAATATGTCATGGTGGCGCGCGCCAAGGGTCTCAGCGAAAGCAAGGTTCTCTACAAACACGCGCTGCGCAACTGCGCCATTCCGCTCATCACCTATTTCGGCCTGCAATTTGGCGGGCTGCTCGGCGGCATCGTCGTCATCGAGCGTGTCTTCAACTGGCCGGGCCTCGGCACGCTGGCTTTCGACGCGGTCGGCGCGCGTGATTATCCCGTGCTTCAGGCCGTCATCACCGTGCTGTCGCTGATGATCGTCGGCATCAACCTTCTGGTCGATATCGCCTACGGGCTTGTCGATCCGCGCATCCGCACGGAGTAAGTGACGATGGCTGCCAAAACCTCGCGTCTCGCGCGCTTCACCAATCTCGAATTCGTCCTCGGCGCGTTCCTCACGACAGTCATCTGCCTTGCCGTCGTCTTTTCCGACGTGCTGTTTCCAGGCGGGGCTGACAAGATCGACCTGATGGCCCGCCTTGCCAAGCCCTTCGCCAATGCCGCCCATCCGCTCGGCACCGATCCGCTCGGCCGTGACGTGCTCGCCCGTGTCGTCGCCGGCGGCAAGATTTCGCTGCTGGTCGGTTTCACCTCGGTCATCGGCGCGGTCATCTTCGGCGTCGCGGTCGGCCTGGTCGCCGGTTATTATCGCGGCTTCTGGGATATGCTGGTCATGCGCTTTGCCGATATCCAGCTCGCCATGCCCTTCATTCTCTTGGCCATCACCTTCATCGCCATTGTCGGCGGCAGCCTCACCAACACCATCATCCTGCTGATCGTGTCTCAATGGGTGCAATATGCCCGCCTCGTGCGCGGCTCGGTGCTGACGCTTCGGGAACGGGAATTCATCCTTTCCGCCCGCGCCATCGGCGTGAAGGACTGGCGCATCATTCTCCAGCACCTGCTGCCGAACCTTATCGGCCCTGTCATCGTGCTGATGACGCTGAATGTCGCCAACAACATCCTCTTGGAAAGCAGCCTCACCTTCCTCGGCCTCGGCGTTGATCCGACCATCCCGAGCTGGGGCGGCATGCTGGCGGATGGCCGCACCTATCTGCAGACCGCATGGTGGGTCAGCGTTTTCCCCGGCCTTGCCATCCTGCTGACTGTGCTTGGCCTCAACCTTCTCGGCGACTGGCTGCGCGACAGCCTTGACCCAACAGGCAGAACCTCGAGGTAATCCAGATGAGCCAGATTTTCGACCAGACCTTCGAGCGCATTCTGGATGCCCTCGTCAGCCGCGCCACACCCGGCCAGTCCTTCGAGGCATGGACCTTCGATGACGCCAAAAGCCGCCGCGAGGCCGAAGAGAGGCTGAAGAAAAAGGGCGTCAGCGCCCGCATCCGCAGCGCCTACAAACCGCTTCTCTTCACCTTTCTGGAAGAGATCAATCTGGATGGCGTCGACACCATCGAGGTGCGTTACCCCGTGCACGCCAACGCCCCCGCCAACCGTTTCCGGCTGGAGGCCTACCCGCTGGCGGCTCTGGTGGGCGATGCGAAGATCGATTTTATCGCCCGCGACGACGACGCCTTCCATTATGACGTTACGCTGAGCCGCAACGGCAGGAAGGAAACCCTGAAGGTTCTGGCCCCAAACCGGGTTCATACCGATATCGTCGGCGAAACCAATGTTTCGCCGACCGGCTGGTTCCGGCCCGCCGGCGAAGCTGCGGGCGAGCGGCTGGAGACGGATTACGAGCGGCTTTTCGAAGCGGCGATCCATGCCGTCGCCAACCACGGCTGGGGCGATGAGGAGCCCTATTTCGAAGAACTGAACATCCGCGTCGCGCACCCGGCCGAAGATTTGGCCCTCTCCGTCGGCGATGAGGTCGTCAGCCTGCGCGAGGCGCTGCACGAGGATTTCTATTTCTCGCTCCTGGAATTCTTCCAGAAGAAATCCGGCCGCCCGCTGGGTGACCGGGGCCTGAAACCCGGCCAGATCGTGCCGGAGATTGTCAAGAGCGCCGGCGAAATCTCGCTGCGCATCGAGACCCGCAAGCTCAGCACCACCTTCCTCGATGGCGGCGAGCAGCCGATCGATACGGCCCGCGAACCGGTCGCGGCAGGCCAGCTCGTAAAGCTGCTTGAAGAGATCGGCGGCGAGACCTTCGAGGCCCGCTCGCGCTCCGGCCGCGTCCTTTCCGCCCGTTACGTGGCCGGCAGCGATGCCGCGGTGATGATCAGCGGCGGCCAGCACCCCAACGAGACGACAGGCATCGTCGGCGCCATCCGCGCCGCCCGCAAACTCGCGGAGCGCAAGGGCGCGCATTTCACCATCTCGCCGCTGGAAAACCCCGACGGCTACGCCCTGCACCAGCGCCTGCGCGTCGGCAATCCGCGCCACATGCACCATGCCGCGCGTTACACCGCTCTTGGCGACGATCTCGAATATCGCACCCCGGAAAATTCGGGCGCGCATCTCAACGAGAAGGAAATCCGCTTCAAGGCGCAGGAGATGAGCGGCGCGCGCCTGCATGTGAACCTGCACGGTTATCCCTCACACGAGTGGACCCGGCCTCTATCCGGTTATGTGCCGCGCAATTTCGCCATGTGGACGCTGCCGAAAGGCTTCTTCCTCATCATCCGCCACCACGCGGACTGGGAAAGTCAGGCGGAAGCCCTGCTCGACAAGGTAACCCGCCATCTGGGCGCCATTCCCGGCCTTCTGGATTACAACAACCGCCAGATCGCGCTTTATGAAATCCACGCCGGCGAAACCGGTTTCCGCATCATCAACGGCTTCCCGTGCCTGTCCTCCATCGACGACCGCCACACCGTGCCGATGACGCTGATCACCGAATATCCCGATGAAACCATCTATGGCGATGATTTCATCACCGGCCATACCGCGCAGATGGAAACGGTCCTCTCCGCCTATGAGGCATGGCAGGAGATTGTGTCGCCGCAAATCGCCTGACGCCGCCAGACGGAACGGCCATGCCAGCGTGTTCACCTTCGGGCGCGCTGGCATGGCCGTTAATTTGCGAGAGGCGGCGCAACAGCCGACAATGTTCGGGTATCTCCTGTATTGTCGGCCTTATGCGCGACAACAAGTCAAACCCGATCAAGCATGAAGCGGAACGGTTTTGCATGGTGTGGGTGTGAACCACAGGAGACCCCATGCCCGCTCTGGACAAGCTCATCTGGCAGATCGAAACCGATCTGCATAAAAACCTGACATTGACGGTCCTGTCCGACCGCTGCGCCATCAGCACGCATCATATGTGCCGGTTGTTTCAGCTTTCCACCGGTCTGTCGATCATGTCCTATGTCCGCGCGCGCCGATTATCCGAGGCGGCCAGAACCATCGCAGGGTGCGATGCTGACATCCTCACCGTCGCGCTCGGTGCGGGATACGGGTCCCATGAGGCGTTCACACGAGCCTTTGCGAATTATTTCAACACATTACCGAGCATTGTTCGCAAGGCCCGATCAACCTCGTCCCTTGATCTCATGGAGCCATTCAAAATGAAGAAAGACATGTTCGTCGACGTCCAGCCGCCGGAAATACGCCGGCGCGACGCCTTTATGGTGGTCGGCCTCAGCGCCACCTGCTCGCTGGAGAACAACGGCGCCATTCCGGCACTGTGGCAGGCCTTCAACATGCGCGAAAGCGACGTCGAGGAGGCGGTGGCCGGGGCCGCTTACGGCGTCTGCAGCGTTGCCGATGAAGCCGGAAACTGCACATATCTCGCCGGCGTCAGGGCGCTGAAGAAAACGCCGGGCATGGATCATGTCGAGTTACCCGCGCAATCCTATGCGGTTTTTGTCCATAACGGCCACGTCTCGGATCTTCCCGGAACGGTCTATACGATCTGGAACAAGGCACTGCCCGATGCCGGATTGAAGACCGCTCCCTCTCCCGATTTCGAGCTTTATGACCGGCGCTTCGATCCACAAACAGGGCGTGGAACCGTGGAGATCTGGGTTCCGATCATAACCTGAGGCACAAGCTTGTGACCATGCATGCTCCAGCCTCGCCTTGGAGCATGCACTGCAACCCCGCTGCAAAAATGCGGTGAGCCTATTTCGTCGTCGTGGCGGCGGCGAGCTTCTGATCCCGCTGCTTCTGCAGCAGCTTCTTTCCCTTGCTGAGAATATGCAGATTGGCTGCGTCGAGCTTGTTGTAACCCGCCTGAATGATATCGATATCGGCAACGTGGCCGATCGCCGCGAGCTTGTACATGACGTCGCCGACGGCCAGATCGATGGCTGGAGCCGGTGTGGATGCGGCATCCTTCAACGCCGCCTGAATATCTTCCGCCGTTCCGCCCATGGCATGATAGAGCGTGAGCGCCTTGCGCAGGAATGCCTCACGACGCTCGATCCTGTTGTTGAGCATATTTTCTCCAATGCGATTTCGCATCAGCTCAACAGCTTTGTTCTGATATTCACCCATCAAGACACCAAGTAAAGTTCAAAAATATGCTTCGAGAGACTACGAACAATCCCCTTCGAACTGGTTAAAGTTCCGGGTTTTCGCCTCCCTGCAAGCACTATTCCGCACCGGGTTTGCCCGAAGCTGTCTTCACCTCACGCCATCGCCGACGGTCGCCGGTTTGAGAATCGCCGGGCGGCGCTTAATGTCCGATCCGGTATGGGGCAGATCGGAATGGCAGGGTATTGATAACCGTCAGGTTATTTATTACCCCCCTTATTTCATTTTACTTTGGCCACGGCACTCATCAATCTGGCAGCCTGGATCGGTGGATGGGAGCCACGGATCAACTGGGAGGAAATCATGAAACTACGGATCACCGCCGCAATCGCGGCCATCTGCTTCAGTACTGCCGCTTATGCCGAGACGATCAAGGTGGGCGTGGTCGGTCCGTTCTCCGGCCCGTTTGCGCTGCAGGGCAAGAATTTCAAGGCCGGCATAGACGCCTGGTTCGCCCTTCACGGCAACAAGATCGGCGATGACACGGTCGAGGTCGTCTATCGCGATGTGCCGCAGGCCGATCCGGCGCAGTCCAAGGCGTTGGCGCAGGAGCTGGTGGTGAAGGAAGGCGTGCAATATCTCGCCGGCTTCTATTTCACCCCTGACGCCATGGCCGTCACGCCTTTGCTGAAGCAGGGCAATGTGCCGATGGTCATCATGAATGCCGCCACCTCGGCCATCGTGACGAAAAGCCCCTATGTGGTGCGCACCTCTTTCACCACCTGGCAGACCTCCACCCCCATCGCCAAGGTGGCCTTTGACGGCGGCGTGAAGAAGGTCATTTCGCTGGTCAGCGATTACGGCCCGGGCGTCGATGCCGAAAACGCATTCAAGGCGGCCTTTACCGCCGCCGGCGGCGAGGTGGTGGAAACCATCCGCATGCCGCTCTCCACCAATGATTTCAGCCCGATCATGCAGCGCGTGAAGGATTCCGGCGCGCAGGGCGTCTTCGCCTTCCTGCCGTCGGGCCCCACCACGCTCGGCTTCGTCAAGGCCTTCAATGATAACGGCCTGAAATCCGCAGGCGTCAAGCTCTTCGCACCGGGTGATCTCACCCAGGAATCCGACCTGCCGGCGCTTGGCGAGGCTGCACTCGGCATGCAGACGACCTTCCATTACGCCGTCTCGCATGATTCCCCTGAGAACAAGACCTTCGTGGAGGCCGCCGCCAAGGCGATCGGCAATCCCAAGGAACTGTCCTTCCCCGCAGTCGGCGCCTTTGACGGCATGTATGTCATCAGCAAGATGATCGAGGCGACCGGCGGCAAACAGGATGCGGAAAAGGCGGTGGACGCGGTGAAGGGTCTTTCCTGGACAAGCCCGCGCGGCCCTGTCAGCATCGATCCGGAAAGCCGCCACATCACGCAGAACATCTATCTGCGCGAAGTGGCCAAGGCCGATGACGGCAGCTATTACAACAAGGAAGTCCAGACCTTCGAAAAACAGGGCGATCCGGGCCTCGCCGCCGCGAAATAACCGGCAACACGGGCCTCGCCGCCACAATGGCGGCCATTCTTGAAACGGTCGAACCGCCCCTATGGCGGTTCGGTTCCGGCCCGGACGGGCGTTGCAGCACCGGGAGGAGCTTTTCAACATGCAAACGGTCTTCAGCATCCTCATCGATGCGCTTGCCTATGGCATGGTCCTGTTCATCATTTCCATCGGCCTTTCGGTGACGATGGGGCTGATGCGGGTGGTCAATCTGGCGCATGGCGCCTTCGCCATGATCGGCGGTTATCTCGCCTCCTATGCCGCGCATGGCCTCGGCCTCGGTTACGCCGTGGCGATCCTCGTCGCCATCGTCGGCACCATCGTCATCGCCATTCCGCTTGAGCGTTTCCTCTATCGCCGCATCTATGGCGCGCCGGAGCTGACGCAGGTGCTGATGACCATCGGCATTACCTTCTGCATTATCGGCATCGCCAATTTCGTCTTCGGGCCGACGCTGAAGACCATTCCGCTGCCGCAGCAGCTGGCCGGCCCCACCGATCTCGGCTTCCGCACCATCGCCACCCACCGCATCTTCGCCATTGCCTGCGGTCTGGCCGTGGCCGGCGCATTGTGGTTCACCTTCGAAAAGACCGCCTTCGGCATCAAGCTGCGCGCTGCTGTCGATAATGCCGCCATGGCCGCGGCGCTCGGCGTGCGCACCGAAGTCATCTACGCCGTCAGCTTTGCCATCGCCGTTGGCCTTGCCGCCATGGGCGGCGTCATCGGCGCGGAATTGCTGCCGGTCGAACCCTATTATGCGCTGCGTTACATGGTCACCTTCCTCGTGGTGGTCTCGGTCGGCGGCGCGGGCTCCATTCCGGGCGCGCTGATCGCCTGCCTGCTGCTCGGCGCCATCGATACGACCGGGCGGTATCTCGCGCCCGAATATGGCGAATTCTTCTTTTATCTAGCGGTCATCGTGATCATCACCTTGTTCCCGCGCGGCCTTCTTGGAAGGGCGAAATGAGATGGCGGTGCTCATGAACGACGTGACTGAAACGGCAGACACCCCGAAGACACGTTCGCCGCTGCGCGCTGTCGCCGGGCCGCTCATCATCATCGCCGCCGCCATCCTCGGTTACTTTCTGTTTCCAGATAATCTGGCGCTTCTGACCCGCATCATCGCCATTGCGCTGCTGGTGCTGTCGATTGATCTCGTCACCGGTTATTGCGGCGTCGCCACGCTTGGCCATGCGGCGCTCTTCGGCGCCGGCGCCTATGCCGCCGGCATCGCTGCCGCCCATTTCGAGATCACCGATCCGCTGCTCATGACCGCCATCGGCGCCGCAGCCGGCGGCGTCGCAGGGCTGCTCTCCGGCACGGTTCTGCTGCGTGCCCACGGCTTGCCGCAGCTGGTGCTTTCCATCGCCGTCATCCATCTGTTTCACGAGGCGGCCAACAAGGCGTCGAACTGGACGGGCGGCAGCGACGGCCTTGCCGGCGTCTCGCCGGATGCCCTGTTCGGCACCTTCGAATTCGATCTTTTCGGCCGCACCGCTTATATCTATGGCGTCTGTCTGCTGCTCCTCGTTTTCGTCGCCCTCAGGGTCATCGTCCATTCACCCTTCGGCATGCTGTGTCGCGGCGTCAAGCAGGACAGCACCCGCATTCAGGCCATGGGCGGCTCCGTCAACGGCACGATTTTGAAGATGTTCGTCATATCAGGCGTCGTCGCCGGCATTGGCGGTGCGCTCAACGCCATTTCAACCCAGGTCGTCGGCCTCGACAGCCTCAGCTTCACGCTTTCGGCCGAAGCGCTGGTCATGCTGGTGCTCGGCGGCGCGGGTTCGCTTTATGGTGCGCTGATCGGCACCGTCACCTTCATGTGGTTCGAAGATGTCGTTTCGGCCGCCAATCCGTTCCATTGGCTGACGATCGTCGGCCTGCTGCTGATTGCCGTCGTGCTCTTTGCACCACGCGGGCTTTACGGCGCGGGTGAGCAGATCATTGCGCGCCTGCGGGGAGATCGCAAATGAGCGCCATTTTTGAAGTATCCGGCCTGCAGAAGAATTTCGGTGGCCTCGTCGTCACCAACAATGTCTCGCTGTCGCTATCGCCGGGAGACCGCACGGTGCTGATCGGCCCCAATGGCGCCGGCAAGACGACCTTCGTCAATCTCGTCACCGGCAATATAAAACCCTCTTCAGGCACGGTGCGCATCGCCGGCGAGGATGTGACAGGCCTCAGCGCCAGCCAGCGGGTGAAACGCGGCCTCGTCCGCTCGTTTCAGGTCACACGGCTGTTTCAGGATATGACGCCCGAGGAACATGTAGCGCTCGCCATTCTCCAGCGGGAGGGAAAGACCGGCCGGATTTTCGGCCGTTACCGCGCCATGCCCGCGGTGACGAGCGAAGCACGCGACATTCTCGGCACGCTCGGCCTTCTGGCGCTTGCCGAAACAAGGGTGCGTGAAATCGCCTATGGCCAGCAGCGGCTGATCGAGATCGCGCTTGCCATGGCGCTTCGCCCGAAAATCCTGCTGCTCGACGAACCGGCCGCCGGCGTGCCTTCAACGGAAACCGCGCGCATCGAACAGGCGCTCGACCGGCTGCCCGCCGACCTCGCGATTCTGATGATCGAGCACGACATGGATCTGGTTTTCCGCTTCGCCAAACGTGTGGTGGTGCTCGCCGCAGGTGCGGTCATCTTCGACGGTTCGCCTGAAGACGTCACCAGCAATGCGGAAGTCCGCCAAGCCTATCTGGGAAGTTACGCCGATGCCCGCAGCGCCGCTTGAAATCGTCAACCTCACCGCCGGTTATGGCCCCACCCGCGTCATCGAGGGCCTGTCGCTTTCGGTGCCATCAGGTTCGCGTTTTGCCGTTCTCGGCCGCAACGGCGTCGGCAAGACCAGCCTCTTCGCCACGCTGGCCGGCCAGACGAAACGTTTCGCCGGCGATATCCGCATCGGCGGGCAGGACATCGCCGCCTTGCCGAGTGCCGCCCGTGCCAAAGCCGGCCTCGGTTACGTGCCGCAGACGCGGGATGTTTTCCCGACGCTGACCGTCGAGGAGAACCTGTTCGTCGGCCTCAAGGGTCGACCGAAATCCGCGATCGAAGAAGCCTATACGCTGTTTCCGCGCCTGAAGGAGCGCCGCCGCAATCTCGGCTCGCAACTTTCCGGCGGCGAACAGCAGATGCTCTCCACCGCCCGCACCATTCTCGGCCAGCCGCGCGTGCTGCTGCTCGACGAACCGCTCGAAGGCCTCGCCCCCGTCATCTGCGAGGAGCTGATGGCCGCCTTTTCCAAACTCGCCCAATCCGGTGAAATGACCATTCTTCTTGTGGAACAGCGCATCCAGATGGCCATTGACTTCGCCGACCACGCCATCATCATGGAACGCGGCCGCATCGTCTGGGAAGGGCCGTCCAGCGAGCTTGCGGAGAACCCGGATATTATCGATACGCATCTTGGGGTTGGCGGACTTCACTGAGTCCACCCACCCTCATTCCTGTGCCTGTCACAGGAATCCAGCCAGCCCAAGTCCTTGGGCTAGAACGAGTCTCTCGCCGCGCAGACGCGCGTCGGCTGAATCCCTGTGACAAGCACAGGGATGAGGTGAGTGTGTGGTGACCGTCGGTGGCTTGGTCATAAGGCGTGGGTCACAGGCCATGCAGATGAGCAGATATATCACCCCAATCCGGATTGGTGCTTTCAATCAGATTGAGCTTCCATTGCCGCGGCCATTTCTTGATCGTTTTTTCGCGCGTAATAGCGCTCGTCAACAGGTCGTATTCCTCGAACCACACGAGCATCTTCACGCCATATCGCGAAGTAAAGCCGGGTGTTAGTTCATTCTGATGTTCGAAAATCCTGTTCGGCAAATCCTTCGTCACACCAGTATAGAGCGTGCCGTTTCGTTTGGATGCTAAAATATAAACGTAACCCTTCATGTAAATGAACGTGCATCTTTCTGGATTACTTCACAAGGGAAAACCCGCGCTCCCCTCATTCCTGTGCTCGTCACAGGAATCCAGTCAGCCCAAGTCCTTGGGCTGGAAGGACTCCCCTCGCCGCGCGGACGCGCGGCGGCTGGATCCCTGTGACGAGCACAGGGATGAGGAGAGTATGCTGGCCATTCCTGCCCCAAATACCGTCCATCACTCATACCTCAAAAAACCCAATGGAATAAAAATTCCATTGCAGTTAAAGTGCACACGATTTCAGTCTGCACAAAGGAACGACAATGACGGCAATCGAGGCGCCAGAATCCGTAAAGGCTTTTGAGGAGCGGTTGCTCCAGGTCGCGGAGGGTTTGCCGAAACGATTGCGGCAATGCGCCGATTATGTCGCCTCCAATCAGGATCGCATCGCCGTTTCCACCGTCGCCGAAATGGCGGAAGGGGCTGGTGTGCAGCCTTCTGCCTTCATGCGTTTCTGCCAGATCATGGGCTTTTCCGGCTTTTCGGAAATGCAGCGGCTGTTCCGCGATTCCTATGTCGGCGGCTGGCCGGATTATGCCACGCGACTCGACCATCTGCGTGAAAAGGGCGATGAAAGCGCCTCCGGCCTGCTTGCCGAATTCGTGGAGGCCGGCCGGTCCTCGCTGGAAATGCTGCTGAAATCGGTCGATACACGCCAGCTTGACGAGGCGGTTTCGGCTCTGGCCGGTGCGCGCACCGTGCATATTGTCGGATTGCGGCGGTCTTTCCCGATTGCCAGCTACCTTGCCTATGCCTTCGAGAAGATGAAGGTGCCGGCGGTTCTGCACAGTGCGGTCGGCGGGCTCGGCAATATCAGCGCCATTTCCCGCGACGACGCGCTGATCGCGATCACCTTTTCCCCCTACTCCGCCGAGACACTGGAACTGGCGGAAAACGCCCGCGCCAACGGTATTCCGGTCGTGGCGCTCTCCGATTCCGCCGTCAATCCGCTGCGCAAATCCGGCGCGACGCTGCTGACCGTCACCGAGATCGATTTCGGCGCGTTCCGCTCGCTTTCCGCCACGCTCTGTCTGGCCATCACGCTGGCCGTGGCTGTGGGAACTCGCAAAACAGCCTGAATATTTTTATTGAAAACGGAAAAAATAGAATTTATGATCCAAATCCATGAAACGGACATTCCATCGTCGTCCGTCTCGTGACGGATGACAGTGGGCGGAGGAGGCTCACCGGAGCGGGATGGCGAAAGATGCGGGCGGCTTCGCCCGGTGTCGCTCCAAACATGTGAGGCAGGCCGCCGCGACAGGCGGCCCGAAGGAGGAACCTTTTGAAAAAACTTGATCTTATCACGATCGGGCGCTCGTCTGTCGACCTGTACGGTTCGCAGGTCGGCGGCCGTCTGGAGGACATGGCCTCCTTTGCCAAATATATCGGCGGCTCTCCGACCAACATCGCAGCCGGGGCTGCACGCCTTGGGCTCGCCAGCGCCGTCATCACCCGCGTTGGCGATGAGCATATGGGCCGCTTCATCCGCGAGCAGCTGGTACGCGAAGGCGTCGATGTGCGCGGCGTGAAGACGGACCCGGAGCGGCTGACCGCGCTGGTGCTGCTCGGCATTCGTGACCAGAACCAGTTCCCGCTGATTTTCTATCGCGAAAACTGTGCCGACATGGCGCTCAGCGAAGACGATATCGATCCCGCCTTCATTGCCGAAGCCGGCTGCATCTGCGCCACCGGCACGCATCTGTCGCATCCGAAGACGGAAGCGGCGGTGCTGAAGGCGCTGAAACTCGCCCGCGAAAATGGTGCGAAGACCGCGCTCGATATCGATTACCGGCCCAACCTCTGGGGTGTGGCCGGCCATGGCGATGGCGAAAGCCGTTTTGTCGAATCGCAGAAGGTCACCGCCAAGCTGCAATCCACCCTGCATCTGTTCGACCTGATCGTCGGCACGGAAGAGGAATTCCACATTGCCGGTGGTTCCACCGATACGCTGACCGCGTTGAAGGCCGTACGCAAGGTTTCGAATGCGACACTGGTGTGCAAACGCGGGCCGATGGGTGCTTCGGTTTTCGCCGGCGAAATTCCTGCCAGCCTCGACGATGGCGAGACGGGCGAAGGTTTTCCGATCGAGGTCTTCAACGTTCTGGGTGCCGGCGATGGCTTCATGGCCGGGCTGTTCCGTGGCTGGCTGCGCGGCGAAGACTGGCCGACGACGCTGAAATACGCCAATGCCTGCGGCGCTTTCGCCGTCTCCCGCCATGGCTGCACGCCCGCCTATCCGAGCTGGGAAGAGCTGCAATATTTCTTCAAGGCCGGCATTCGCAACAAGGCGCTGCGCAAGGACGAGGCGCTGGAGCAGGTGCACTGGTCCACCAACCGCAAGGGCGACTGGGACACGATGCGCGTCTTCGCCTTCGACCATCGCATGCAGCTGGAAGCCATCGCCGACGAGCTTGGCGTCAAGCACGAGCAGATCGGCGCTTTCAAGAAACTCTGCCTTCAGGCTGCGCAGCAGGTTGCCGGTGACAGGCCGGGTTACGGCATTCTCTGCGACGGCCGCCTTGGCCGTGACGCCCTGTTTGCCGCCAGCGGTTCCGGTCTCTGGATCGGCCGCCCGGTAGAATGGCCGGGTTCGCGCCCGCTGACGCTGGAACCCGATCTCGGCAAGGATTTCGGCGGACTTTCCGAATGGCCGCTTGAAAATGTCGTCAAGGTTCTGTGTTTCTATCATCCCGACGATACGGATGAGATGCGCGCCGCGCAGGAAGAGACCGTCATGCGTCTGTTCCAGGCGACACGCCGCAACCGGCTGGAAATGTTGCTGGAGGTCATTCCCTCCAAGGTCGGCCCGACCGACGATTTGACCGCCGCCCGCATCGTCGAACGTTTTTACGAGATCGGGGTCTATCCCGACTGGTGGAAGCTGGAACCGATGAAGACCCGCGCCGCGTGGAAGAACGCCTGCGACGCGGTGCATCGCAACGATCCTTATGTGCGCGGCATCGTCGTTCTCGGTCTCGACGCGCCGCAAAGCGAGTTGGAAGAGAGCTTCCGCCTTGCCGCCGGTTTCGATCTGGTCAAAGGTTTCGCCGTTGGCCGCACGATTTTCGCGGATGCCGCCCGCAACTGGCTCGGTGGCAGGATGACCGATGAGGAAGCGGTAAAGGATATGGCGCAGCGTTATACCAGCCTGTGCCGCATTTGGGATGAGGCGCGCGCCAAAAAGGGAGAGGCAGCGTGAAGACAATCAGAATGACGGCTGCGCAGGCCATGGTTCGTTACCTGGCAGCGCAGATGAATGAACACGGTGAAACCTACATTGCCGGCATGTGGGCCATTTTCGGCCATGGCAATGTCGCCGGCATCGGCGAGGCGCTTTATGGCATCCGCGACGAACTGCCGACCTATCGTGGCCAGAACGAGCAATCCATGGCCCATGCGGCCATTGCCTATTCGAAGCAGCTGCGTCGCCGCCGCGCCATGGCGGTCACCTCCTCCATCGGCCCCGGTGCGGCCAATATGGTGACGGCGGCAGCGCTGGCGCATGTCAACCGCCTGCCGGTGCTGTTGATCCCCGGCGATGTCTTCGCCAATCGCGGCCCGGACCCGGTGCTGCAGCAGCTCGAAGATTTCGGCGACGGCACCATGACGGTGAATGACTGCTTCCGCCCGGTCAGCCGTTATTTCGACCGCATCATGCGGCCGGAACAGTTGCTGACAGCGCTTCCCCGCGCCATGCGCACCATGACGGACCCGGCCGATTGCGGCCCCGTCACGCTCGCCTTCTGCCAGGATGTGCAGGCGGAAGCCTATGATTACCCTGTCAGCTTCTTCGAAAAGCGTGTCTGGCGTCAGCGTCGTCCTGAGCCGGATGTCGTGGAGTTCGAAGAAGCGGTCGCTGCACTTAAAGCAGCCAAGCACCCGATCATCGTTGCCGGCGGCGGCGTGCATTTTGCCGGCGCAACCGAGACGCTGAAGCGCTTTGCCGAAACCCATTCCATCCCCGTCGTTGAAACGCAGGCCGGCAAATCGGCGCTCGCCTGGGATCATGATCTGAATTTCGGCCCCGTCGGCGTCACCGGTGCGGAAAGCGCCAATATCATCAGCGAGAAGGCCGATCTGGTCTTCGGTGTCGGCACACGTTTTCAGGATTTCACGACAGGTTCATGGGCATTGTTCAAAAACCCGAACCGTAAAATTCTGGCGCTCAACGTTCAGCCCTATGACAGCGCCAAGCATGATGCGATCAGCCTGACGGCGGATGCGAAGATCGGGCTTGAAAAGCTCTCCGCAGCGCTTGGCAGCCACCGTTTTGCGGCGCCGGATGCCGGTCTCAAGGCTGCATGGTTTAAGAAAGCCGATGCCGATACGGCAGCGCCGGGCGAGGACAACGCCAACAGCCTGCCCACCGACATGCAGGTCATCGGCGCGGTGCAGCGCCAGTCGCGTGACAATACCGTCGTCATGTGCGCCGCAGGCACCATGCCGGGTGAGTTGCATCAGCTGTGGAAATCCAGGCTGCCGCTCTCCTATCACATGGAATACGGCTTCTCCTGCATGGGCTATGAGGTTGCCGGCGGTCTCGGCATCAAGATGGCGGAACCGGACCGCGACGTGATCGTCATGGTCGGCGACGGCTCCTACATGATGATGAATTCCGAGCTTGCGACATCGGTTGCCATGGGCGTGAAGATCACGCTCGTCATCACCGACAACAGGGGCTACGGCTGCATCAACCGCCTGCAGATGGAAACCGGCGGCGCGGAGTTCAACAACCTCTACGCCCACACCAACGTCAACCCCATCGCCATCGATTTCGTCGCCCATGCCGGTTCGATGGGGGCGGATGCCCGCAAGGTTTCCACTATAACCGAGCTGGAAGAGGCGCTTGCCGCGGCCCGCGCCTCCAGCCGCACGACTGTCATCGTCATCGATACCGACCCTTACCCGACGCCGCAGGCCGGCGGTCACTGGTGGGATGTCGCGGTGCCTGAAGTATCCGACCGCGCCGAAATCGGCCCGGCCCGCGCCCGTTATGAAAACCATGTCAAGGAAAGACAGTAAGATGATCCGTTACGGTACCAACCCGATTGCCTGGTCCAACGACGACGACCGCACGCTGGGCGCGCATATCAGCCTCGAACAATGCCTTGATGAGACCGCGAAGATCGGCTTCGACGGCATCGAGAAGGGCCACAAGTTCCCGACTGAGCCGGAAGGCCTGAAGGGCGTGCTTTCGCCGCGCGGCCTCTCCTTCGTCTCCGGCTGGCATTCGCTGAACCTTCTGACCGATGACATCGAATCCGAAAAGAAGGCGATGCAGCCGGCGCTTGACCTGCTGAAAGCCATGGGCTCGAAGGTCATCATCGTCTGCGAAACCTCCAACGCCATCCATGGCGATGACAACAAGGCGCTGGTCGACCGTCCGCGCCTTGCGGCCGAGGACTGGGCCAAATTCGGCGCGGGCGTCGAGGCGCTGGCCGCCTTTGCCGCAGAACAGGGTATCACCCTCGTTTATCACCACCACATGGGAACGGTGGTCGAGAGCGAAGAGGAAATCGATCTCCTGATGAAGCATACCGGCCCGAAGACGCATCTGCTGCTCGATACCGGCCATTGCCTGTTCGGCGGCGGCGATCCCGTGCGCGTCGCGCAGAAATACATGGGCCGTGTCGGCCATATCCATGCCAAGAATGTGCGCCCTGCCATTGCCGATCAGGTTCGGGGTGAGCGGCTCTCCTTCCTCGAAGGCGTTCGCCGTGGTGTGTTCACTGTTCCCGGCGACAGCGAAGGCGGCGTCAACTTCCCGCCGGTGCTGAAGGTGGCGGCCGAGCATGGTTACAGCGGCTGGCTGGTGATCGAGGCCGAACAGGACCCTGACGTGCGCAACCCGTTCGAATATCAGAGCCTGGGGCTGAAATCGCTGAAGGCTTTTGCGCGCGAGGCGGGGCTGGATAAGGCTCAGGCTGCTTGAGGCGTCGGGGGATAGCACCGGCATATGCGTCGTCCAAGGATCGCATATTCCGGCGCACCCCTTCTCCCTCATTCCTGTGCTCGTCACAGGAATCCAGCCGACGCGCGTCTGCGCGGCGAAAGACTCCTCTCAGCCCAATGACTTGGGCTGGCTGGATCCCTGTGACAAGCACAGGGATGAGGAAACCGAAACGTCACGTATAGCTCGCACGCCCATTCGCACTACTCACCAAAAAAGGAACACCACCATGACCTCACTTCTGCGCAAGCCGGTCGCGACCAGCGGCAAGGTGCATGATATCACGCCCCAAAGCGCGGATTGGGGTTATGTCGGTTTCGGCCTCTACCGCCTGAAGCCCGGCGAGACGGCGGCGGAAAACACCGGCGATATGGAAGTCATCCTCGTGCTGGTGGAAGGCAAGGCGACGATTTCCGCAGGGGATAAGGACTTCGGTGAACTCGGCGACCGCATGAATGTGTTCGAGCGCAAGCCGCCGCACTGCGTCTATGTCCCGGCCGGCTCCGAATGGTCGCTGACTGCCACGACCGATTGCACCGTCGGCGTCTGCACCGCGCCCGGCGAAAAAGGCAGCCGCGAGGCGCAGCAGATAGGCCCCAATGGCGTGCAGCTGACCGAACGCGGCAAGGGCGCCAATACGCGTTATATCTTCCCCATCGCCATGGAAGAGCGCGACGTGGCCGACAGCCTGCTGGTGACGGAAGTCTTCACGCCGTCGGGCAACTGGTCGTCCTATCCGCCGCACCGGCATGACGAGGATAACTACCCAGACATGACCTATCTGGAAGAGACCTATTATCATCGTCTCAACCCGGCGCAGGGTTTCGGCTTCCAGCGCGTCTTCACCGAAGACGGATCGCTGGATGAGACCATGGCGGTGTCGGACGGCGATGTCGTGCTGGTGCCCAAGGGCCACCACCCCTGCGGCGCGCCCTATGGTTATGAGATGTATTATCTGAACGTGATGGCAGGGCCGATGCGCAAATGGCGCTTCAAGAACCACCCGGATCATGACTGGATTTTCAAGCGGGATAATCCGTAATTCACTCACCTATCCTCATTCCTGTGCTTGTCACAGGAATCCAGCCGGCGCGCGTCTGCGCAACGGGGAGAGTCTTCCCAGCCCAAGGACTTGGGCTGGCTGGATCCCTGTGACAAGCACAGGGATGAGGACAGAGGGGGCTTTGTTTCGCCTGCCACATTTCAATAAACGCTCAATACGTTGATTTCATTCTAAAACTCTCGGGAGGAGAATAGCATGGCCGCTCTTGGCGTGGGCCTTATCGGCACCGGTTACATGGGCAAATGCCACGCGCTGGCGTGGAACAACGTCACCAGCGTCTTCGGCGATGTGGAACGCCCCCGCCTCGTGACGCTCGCGGAAGTAAACCCGGAGCTTGCCGCCAAGAAAGCGGCCGAGTTCGGTTTTGCCCGCTCGACGGGCAACTGGCGCGACCTGCTGTCCGATCCCGAGATTAACGTCATCTCGGTCACCACGCCCAACGCCTTCCACCCGGAAATGGCGATTGCCGCCCTTGAGGCCGGCAAACATGTCTGGTGTGAAAAGCCGATGGCGCCCGCCTTTACTGACGCGGTGAAGATGCGCAATGCGGCCCGCCGTTCCGGCAAGGCGGCGGCGATGGGCTACAATTACATCCAGAACCCCGTCATCCGCCATATCCGCCGCCTGATCGACGAAGGCGCCATCGGCAACGTCTATCACGTCCGCGCCGAAATGGACGAGGACTTCATGGCCGACGCCACCCAGCCCTTCTACTGGAAGAGCGAGGCGTCTTCCGGTTACGGCGCGCTGGATGATTTCGCCGTGCATCCGCTATCGCTGCTCTATGCCCTTTTCGGTCATGCCGAAAGCGCCATCACCGACATGGTGAAACCTTACGAGACCCGCCCGCTTGCCGGTGGCGGCGAGCGCGCAGTCGAGACGCATGACCTCGCCAGCGTGCTGCTGAAGCTCGAAGGCGGCATTTCCGCCGTGCTCATCGCCAACCGTTCCGCCTGGGGCCGCAAGGGCCGCATCGCCATCCAGATCTACGGCTCCACCGGCTCGATCCTGTTCGATCAGGAGCGGATGAACGAATTCCAGCTTTACACCACGGATGGACGCCCGGAAGAGCAGGGTTTCAGAACCATCCTCACAGCGCCGCATCACAAGCCCTATGACCGCTTCATCCCCGCCCCGGGCCACGGCCTCGGCTTCAACGATCTGAAGGTGATCGAATGCCGGGAACTGATCGCGGCTATCGAGGGGAAAAAGGCCCACATCATCGATTTCGAGGAAGGCCTGAAGATCGAGCGCAGCATCCACGCCATGGCCCGGTCATTTGCCGAAGGGCGCTGGGTGGGAAGCTCGGAGATTGCGGAATAGGACGCCGACAAAGGGCGAAACGTCTCTTCCGTCATGCCGGACTTGATCCGGCATCCAGCCACGGCGCGTCTGCGCCGTGACAGGAGTCTTTTATGATCAACGACTTGATCATGCTGGACCCCGGATCAAGTCCGGGGTGACGGTGTGTGGAGGTTCCGGCCTCACCCCTTAACCGGCGTTTCCGGTACCGGTGTCAGCACCTTGCCGTCCCTGAACCAGCCGAGAATATTGTCGGCCACCAGATCGGCCATGGCGTTGCGCGTCGGAACCGAGGCGGAGGCGACATGCGGCAGCAGGGAGACGTTCGGCAGCGACAGGAAGGCTTCCGGCACCTTCGGCTCGGCATAGAACACATCCAGACCGGCAGCACCCAGGGCGCCGCTCTTGAGCGTCTCAAGCAGCGCATCCTCATCGACGCTGGACCCGCGACCGACATTGATGAACACGCCGTCAGGTCCAAGCGCCGTCAGGATTTCGGCATTGATCGCCTTATGCGTTTCCGGCGTGCCGGGCACGATGCAGATGAGGATATCGACAGCTTTTGCCATCTCCTTCAGCGAGCCGTAATAGGTGTAGGAGAGGCCATCCCGCTTGCTGCGGGTGTGGTATCCGATTTCCACCTTGAAGGGCTCCAGCCGCTTGGCGATTTCCTGGCCGATGCGGCCCATGCCGAAGAGACCGACCTTGCGGCCACGCAGCGAGAACGGCGAGAGCGCGAACGGGCCTTCGCCAACCCATTTTCCGTCACGCAGCCAGGTCTCGGCCTGATAAAGACGGCGCACGGTGTTGATCAAAAGCGCAATCGTCGTATCGGCCACCTCGTCGTTCAGCACATCGGGCGTATTGGTCACCACGATGTTGCGCGTGGCGGCATGTCTGGCATCGACGCCATCATAACCCACGCCGAAATTGGCGATGATCTCAAGCTTCGGCAGCGCATCGATCCACTTTGCGTTGACGACGCCGGAAACGGCGATGGCGTTGACGCGCTCCGCCGCACCATCAGGCAGAACCGGCTCGGCACCGGCAGGCACGGCCACGATCTCGACCTTGCCTTCGAGGCGTTCGAGAACGCGCGGGTTTATCTTGCCGGGAACGAGAACGACGGCCTTTTTGTCAGACATGAGCGGATATTCCTCCTGATAACATTCCGATAGCCGGAGCGGATTTCAGGCGAACCGCTCGCCATCCCACTCCTCTGGGCGGCGATCTTTTCAAACAACGGCGGCCGTGAAAAGGGCAATAAGGGGATGCTATGGGGGCAGACGGAAGTTTCATGCCGATTTTTTTTCGGCACCCCTCACCGTCATGCCGGACTTGATCCGGCATCCAGTCAGCCCAAGTCCCTGGGCTGAGAGAGCCTTTTCACCGCGCAGACACGCGGTGGCTGGATTCCGGCTCAAGGCCGGAATGACGGAAGAAGGAAACATCGCGAACAACCAGAAACATGCAGCCTGCCGCATCCATATTCCCCGGCGATATATTCAAACCCGCGGCCGCACCGGCCCGGTCGATTGCCGGATACGCATTTCCGGCTTGATGAGGTGAATGCCGTCAGGCTCATGGCTGCCCGCCAGCCTGTCCAGCAGCGCGCGGGCCGCGAGACGCCCCACCTCCGCCTGACCGTTGGAAACCGTGGTCAACGCCGGCGTGGCAATCGCCGCCTCTTCCAGATCGTCGTAGCCGGTGACGGAAATATCGACACCCGGCACCAGACCGGCGCGGGAAATGCCGTTCATGAGACCGATGGCGACGAGATCGTTCCAGCAGACGGCGGCGGTCGGCTTCTGCGGCAGTGAGAGGAAATGCACGGCGGCCTCGAAACCGCCCTGCTTGGAGCGCGGGCCGGGAATGCGCAGGTTCGGATCGACCTCGATACCGGCCTTGCGCAGCGCATTGACGTAACCCTGGTAACGGTCGCGGCCGGTCGAGGTCTGGTCGGTGCCGCCAACCATGGCGATGGTGCGGTGGCCAAGGCTGATCAGGTGATTGGTGGCCAGCGAAATGCCGTAGCTGTCGTCGCCGCGATAGGTCGGCATGTCGACGCCATCCATCGAACGGGCCACCAGAATGGCGGGCATGCCGTTTTCTTCCGCCAGCGTCATATCCTCGATCGGCGTGCCGATGGCCGGCGACATGATGATGCCATCCGAACCCAGCTGCAGCAGTGTTTCGATGAAGGTGCGCTGTTTTTCCACCGAATCATAATGGTTGGAAAGAATGAAGGTCTGGCGGCTGCGGTCCAGCTCGCTTTCGATGGCTTTGAGGATTTCGCCATAGAACGGATTCATCACATCGTGGAACACCACGCCGACAATGCCGGAGCGCGAAGTGCGCAGGCTGGCGGCGCGACGGTTGTAGATATAACCCAGCGCCCGCGCCTGGTCCTTGATCTTGTCGCGCGTATCGGCGGCCACCAGCGGACTGTCGCGCAGGGCAAGCGAAATGGTGGCGGTTGAAAGACCGAGGCTTTCGGCAATGGTGGACAGTTTGACCTTTTGGGCCACGGCATTCCTCCCCAAACGCGTGTCAGCGACGAATGTCCCTGTTTAAATTGCAATTAAACAATTTAAACAAAATCCGCAACCCGTTTAAGGAATACCCGCAAAACCAACGGTTCTTTTAAAAATTTCAACAAAATTATTGAAGATTGGCGTCGATGACCTTCAGAAGTTTAACGATGTTTCGCACATCCTTGGCTGAAAGCCCCTCTACGGCCCTTGAACCACAATCGGCAATCGAGACGTTGATGTGTTCGACGCTTTTCAGGCCCGCTTCGGTCAGCTTCACCAGCGTCACGCGGCCATCCTCGTCGTCACCGCTGCGCTCCACGAAACCCTGGGCTTCCATGCGGCCGATGGTGCGCGTCATGGTCGGCGCCTTGACGCCAAGCTTTTGGGCGATCTGGCCCGGTGTCAGGCTGCCTTCCTGCGCCAGCGCCAGGATGACGCCGTCTTGGCCCGCATAAAGCCCGCTTTCGGCCAGGCTGTGACTCAGCGCCGTGCGCATGGAACGGGCGGCCTGGGTGATGGATTGCGCCAGTTCCTCGGGGTTGAAATTCTCATCCCTTTTTTTGGCGTCCTTTGATTTTTTGCCGCCTTTTTCCTTCTTGGCGCTTTTGTCCTTATGCCCGGATTTGTCCTTGCTCATATGCGAGTGCCTTTTACCCTGTGGCGGAACCGATATATGTTGCTGGAAATCCTTAACGAATGCACGCGCGGACTGCCAGATGCCAAACTCATACACGCATTATCACGACGAAAACGTAACAGACCCGCATCTTCGCGCAACAGGTGCAATTTCCGTGCTGCCGCTCGGCGCGCATGAACAGCACGGGCCGCACCTGCCCTTCGAGACCGATACGCTGATTGCCGAAGGCATCGTCGCCCGTCTCGCCGCCGCCCTGCCCGGCCATCTGCCCGTCTCTTTCCTGCCGGCGGAACCGGTTGGATATTCCATCGAACACATGAATGTGCCGGGCACGAAGACGCTGCGATACGATGAGGCCATCGAGCGCTGGCTCGGCATCGCCGAGGCGGAATATAACAAGGGCGTGCGCAAATTCGTAATGCTGAACGCCCATGGCGGCAATTCACCGCTGATGACCATCGTCGCCACCGAGGCCCGCGCCCGTTTCGGCATGCTGGCGGTCGCCACCAGCTGGACCCGTTTCGGCGTGCCGGCCGATATCGTGAAGCCGCAGGACAAGGCGGTCGACATTCATGGCGGCGATATCGAGACATCGGTCATGCTGGCGCTTCACCCCGAGCGCGTGGCGATGCAGAAAGCCGCCGACTTCCCTTCCCGCCAAAGCGATTTCGCCAGCCGCTTCAAACACCTGCGCGCCTATGGCCCGCATGCCTTCGGCTGGCTGATGAGCGATCTGAACCCTGACGGCGTTGCCGGAAACGCCGCCGCCGCCACCGTGGAAAAGGGCGAAAGGCTGATTTCCCATGCCGTAAACGGCCTTGTCGAACTGCTTGAAGATATCCACGCTTTTGACATAACGTTATTTCATAACAAAATTTGAGTGACATGGCCGAATTCGGCCAAAATCTCTTTGAACTGCCCGGACGTCGCGCCTATATGGACGACGACACATCTTCCTGAGGCTTGACGGCCTCTCTCCACGCGGGGTTTTCCATGACCGAAACAGCTATAGCCAAGCCCATTCCAGTCACCGTCCTGACGGGGTATCTCGGCGCAGGCAAAACGACGCTTCTCAACCGCATTCTCTCCGAGAACCACGGCAAGAAATACGCTGTCATCGTCAATGAATTCGGCGAGATCGGCATCGACAACGATCTGATCGTCGAGTCCGATGAAGAAATCTACGAAATGAACAATGGCTGCGTGTGCTGCACGGTGCGCGGCGACCTGATCCGCGTCGTGGAAGGCCTGATGCGCCGTCCCGGCCGTTTCGACGGCATCATCGTCGAGACGACAGGTCTTGCCGATCCCGTTCCCGTCGCCCAGACCTTCTTCATGGATGACGACGTGCGCGCCAAGACCGAGCTTGACGCCGTCGTTGCCCTCGTTGACGCCAAGCACCTGCCGCTGCGCCTGAAGGACAGCCGCGAGGCCGAAGACCAGATCGCCTTTGCCGATGTGGTCGTCGTCAACAAGACCGATCTCGTTTCGCCGGAGGAAGTCGCCCGCATCGAGGATATCGTGCGCGCCATCAATCCATCCGCCCGCATCTACAAGACCACCCGCTCGGGCGTCGATCTCGCCCGGGTTCTCGATCAAGGCGCCTTCAATCTGGAACGCGCGCTGGAAAACGATCCGCATTTCCTCGAACACGGCCATGAGGATCATGTCTGCGGCCCCGATTGCGACCACAATCACGATCACGGCCATCATCATGACCACGATCACGGGCATCATCATCACGATCATGACCATGGGCACGACCATGGCCACGATCACCACCACCATGGCGCGGTTTCGCCGATCCATGACGTGACGGTGCAGTCGGTCTCGCTGCGCGGCGGCGAGATGAACCCCGAGCGGTTCTTCCCGTGGATCCAGAAGGTCACCCAGACCGACGGCCCGAACATTCTGCGCCTCAAGGGCATCATCGCCTTCAAGGGCGATGCGGAACGTTACGTGGTGCAGGGCGTGCACATGATCATCGAGGGCGACCACCAGCGCCCGTGGAAGGAAGACGAAAAACGCGAAAGCCGCCTCGTCTTCATCGGCCGCGAACTGGACCGCGAGAAGCTGGAAAAGAGCTTCAACGCCTGCCTCGCGACGGCCTGATCGTTTGGCCCCGTCACCCCGGCGCCAGACCGGGGTGCGGCTGCGTCCGTCATCCGCCCGACGCGCGTTCTTCGACACCGTACACGGCAGTTGAAAATCACTGACACTCCGGCGCTCCGGGCTCACCCCCCTCTGTCCTGCCGGACATCTCCCCCTCAAGGGGGGAGATCGGTAAGACGCTCTCTCGTCACTTCATTCTCAAACATTGAGAGGGGCGGGATCTCGCCGCAGGTCGATCTCCCCCTTGAGGGGGAGATGTCCGGCAGGACAGAAGGGGGTGAGCCCGGAGCGCAGGAGTATCAGTGATTTGCAACTGCCGTGTAGGGTGGTTCCTCTACTACAAAGCGCTCTATCTCCTTGATTTCACGAATCGTCCGAACGTAAAAGCGGTTCCGCTTTTGCCGGAAATGCTCTAGAACCATGCCAGCCAGCGGGAATGACACCCCCGCCAATCCGACACAGATACGAAAGACCGATGCCCCATGCCGACTGTTGCCCCGCTTGATATCGAAGGCCACGTGGTCTCGACCCATTTTCTCGGCGACATTCCCCTGTTTGCCACCGCCGCCGGCACCATTCACCGGCTGGATGGCGGCGAGAAGGTGACCGAGGCGCATGAGGGGCTTCTGACCTGCGTGCGCGATCCCTATAGCGCCACCCTGCTTTCCGGCGGTGAAGACGGCCGTGTGCTGCGCATCGGCCATGACGGCAGCATCAGCGAAATCGCCAATGTGCCGCGCAAATGGGTGGGCGTCGTGGCCGGCGGGCCGCAGAAGGCTGTCGCTTATGGCGTCGGCAAGTCCAGTTTCGTCCGGCTGTCGGACGGCACGGTCAAGGAATTCAAGGAAGAGCGCACGGTGGAGGCGATCGCCTTTGCGCCCAAGGGCCTGCGCATTGCCGTTGCCCGTTATAACGGCGTGACGCTGCATTGGGTGGCAACCGCGGGCGATCCGGTCGATCTGGAATGGAAGGGCGCGCATACCGGCGTCACCTTCTCGCCCGATGGCAAGTTCCTCGTCACCACCATGCAGGAAAACGCCCTGCACGGCTGGAAGATGGAAGCCACCAAGGGCGGCATGGAAGCGCGCCACATGCGCATGACGGGTTACCCCGCCAAGGTCAAATCCGTGTCCTGGTCGGCAAAGGGCAAATGGCTCGCCTCCTCCGGCGCGCCGGCCGCCATTGTCTGGCCGTTTGCCGGCAAGGACGGCCCGATGGGCAAGGCCCCGGAAGAACTCGGCAGCCGCGCCAACATCATGGTCACCAATGTCGCCTTCCATCCCGTGGAAGATGTGCTCGCCATCGGCTTCATCGACGGCATGATCCTCGGCGTAAGGCTCGCGGACGGCAAGGAAGCCCTGCTGCGCCGCCCCGGCAAGGGCGCCATTACCGGCATGGACTGGAGCGCCACCGGCAAGCTGCTCGCCTTCGCGTCGGAAGCGGGGGATTGCGGGATCATCGATATTTCGGCTTGAGGGATTGCCGCGGGCGTGACCGGCTGCCCCACACTCCCCTCATTCCTGTGCTTGTCACGGGAATCCAGCCAGCCCAAGTCCTTGGGCTGAAAGGGGTCTCCCGCCGCGCAGACGCGCGTCGACTGGATTCCTGTGACAAGCACAGGAATGAGGGTCATCCGCTATGTCGCCGCCAGACAAGCCTTTGTGCAAGATTGCCGCCCCCTGCATACCCTACTCCCCCACCTGCCGCCGCGTCAGGAACAAGAGCAGCAGCGCCGCGCCGGCACCGACCGAAGCAAGCCGGATCGAGGTGCCGAAACTTGCATATTGCGACACGAACCCCATCAGCGGCACCGCAAAAAGCGCCGCGAGGAAGATGGAATTCATGTAGAGCGCCGTCGCCCGGGCGGTGCGGCCGCGTGCGAAACCCTGCACGAAGGTGAGGCAGGTGCCGGCGCAAAGCCCGTAATAGGCACCTTCCAGCGCCGCACCCGCGATCATGGCCGGCAATGTGGTGACCGAGGCGATGACGTTGAAGGCGACGATGGCCATCACCGCCGAAACGCCAAGAAGCAGGCGGGCACTGAAGCGGCGCATCATTCGCGGCGCAAGCAGGATGAACAGAACCTCCATGGCGCATTTGACACTGAGCGACAGGCCCGGCACGTAATCCGGCAGGCCGACCTCGCGCACCAGAAATATCGGTAGCGCCGAGGCGCACAGGGCATGGGCGAAAGACATGCAGAAGCTGGCCGCAGCCGCCAGAAGCAGCGGCAGGTTGCGCCGCGCGTCGCCGTCGTTTTCCGCCCGCCGCTCCATCGGGCTGGTCTGGTCTCGCGGCACCACCGCAAGGGCAAGCCCGCCCCAGATGACCGCCATCAGCATGGCATTCGCGAAAACGGCCTTCGCGCCGGCAAGGTCGAAGATCAGATAGGCGGCGGCGGGAATCAGCATCCATGCCAGCGACACCATCGTGCGCAGGAAGGCGTTATAGGAGGCCGTATCCAGCGCCTGCACCCGGCCATGATAACGGCCGTAACTGAAGATGAGCGTGCTGGCGGCGTTGGAAAGCCCCATGCCGGTCGCCGTTATCGCCACCAGCAGCGCCAGATGCCCGAAACTCGCCGCTGCGGCCGCGACAAAAGCGCCGCACACGGAAAGTATCAACAGCGGCCTCACCCGCACCCCGGCATCGACACGCTCACCATAAATGCGGCTGGCGGCAATCGAGGCCAGCGCCGCCGTCACGCTGTAAAACCCGACCGTGGCCGGCGGATGGCCGAGCACCTGGATGATGTAGAAACCGATAAACGGCACAACGGCCGCATTGGTGCTGCCGGCAATAAAAACCAGCAGGGCGATCATATAGGCCTGACGATCGAACGCGCCCGGCGACGTGCTTTTCTGTAGCATGGGAATCGACTGAAGGCTGGGAGGCGGGACGGAATGACGGCGACCACCATCACACCAAAACGGCCCGCTGTTCAAGCCTGCCTTGAAAGGCAATGTGCGTTTTCGCCTAAGGCGGAACGTCCGCTGGATTGATACCGGATTTGCCGCATCAGGCGCACGGGGCGTCGCAACGTTGCGCCGCCCCTGTCGAAAACGGAATAACCGTCAGAATTTCACGCCAAGACCGACCTTGACGACGTGTTCGCTGACATCGCCGGTCGAAGTGATGGGACCGGTATGGTAGGTTGCCTTGCCGAAGTCGTTGTAGCGATATTCGACGCGTCCGAACAGGTTGTCGGTGAAGGCATAATCGATACCAGCGCCAACCGTCCAGCCGTGCAGGACCTTGCTGTCCTCGCCGAACGGCGCTTTGACTTCGCTGTCCGTCGCGGTGTAGCCGGCGGCGGTATAGATCAGCGCACGGTCGATGGCGTAACCGGCGCGCAGGCGTGCGGAGCCGTTCAGACCTGCGGAAACCTCGCTGGTGACGATGGTCTTGTCGCCCCAGGCGTAACCGAGATCGCCCTCGACACCGAGAATGACGGAGGGGGCAACTTCGAAATTATAGCCCGCGAAACCGGAAAAACGGCCGCCGTCAAATTCATGTTCCGTGGTGACGCCGAAAGTGGTCGACTTAACCCGGTTCCAGCCGTAACCCGCGGAAGCGCCGACATAAACACCATCCCAGGAAAAGGCGGGCGCAACGTCGTTGACGACGGGCGCGGCCGGAATGTCGCTGACGGCGTCGGCGGCGGCAGCCACGCCGGAGAGGGCGCCGAGCAGGCCGAGCGCGAGAAGAGATTGTTTCAACATGCGATAGCTCCTTGAAAATTACATCCCGTCACCTGCGGGCTGCGAATATTTCGCGACCAGAAGCGCAGCGTAGCGACGGGGTTAGCGCACCCGCAGATTGAAGAACATCGTGGTTAAAATCACGTAAACAACCCAGATCAAAAAGCCCTGATGGAAGGTATTTCTGTTAATATTTACAATATTTACCAAATATAAATTAGAATTAACGCAAATGTTCACGAGCGACCCGCCTTGATGCGCAGGGGCCATCACCACATCAAAAAACCATCATGAGTAGCGGCCATCCGGTACTTTGGTGCACCCGGCCCGCGTTGGCGGCGCGGACAAAAAGAGAGGGCCGCAAGCCCCCCCCTTCCAGTCATGCGATGCGCCGTTTATTCTGCCGGAAATGCCGTGCGTCATACACTCGCAACTCGAGGATCATTCCCGGTTTATACCCGGGCGCACCGTGGGCGCCGAAAATCCCTGTAGATTTTCGAGCTGTTGCGAAAAAGCGGAATGGCTGGAAGCCCGGCCATCCCGCTCCCGTTTCAGTTAGTGCCGGCGCTTCTTGCCGCCGTCATTCTTGTTGTCGATGACATCGACGGAGGTCCTGTTGCCATTCAGCAGGCCGTTCAGGATACCCGTCTTGTTGCCGTTCAGAATCCCGTTATTGGACAGGATGCCGCTGACGCCGAGATCGATGCTCGGCGAGACGACGACAAGTGCGCCACCCTTGTTGCTGTTTCCAGACAGGATGCCGCCCAGAAGGCCGCCGGCATTGGCCTGACCAACGGAAGCGACAGTAAGAATGGCGGCTACACAAGCAAACTTTGCAATCATTTCTCTCTCCTCTTTGTTTGATCACGCCATCTGGCGTAACCGGACTGTATATTTAGAGGATTCTAATTCAAGCAAAGCCTAATATTACAATAAATAATTAACGCTAATACTTGTGATTTTAATAGAATTTTACATTTCCGATCTTTGCCGGGACTATTCGCAATTCGATGTCGCCCGTCAAGCTGACTGTCACGACAGTAACGCTCCACGGAGAACTTTGTTAACCATCCAAATATAAGATATTGCTTAATTAGAGACCGGAGATGCGAATGCGGCTGGGGGGATATATCGCGCTTGTTCTCGGCCTTGCCTGCGCCTGCGGCGTGCGGGCGGGAGAGAGCGTCGACGAGCATAATGTCACCTACAAGTCCGGCATCGCCTATGACAGCAATTACTTCGCCGACACCAACCGGCTGAGCGCGATTTCGCTGCGCGCCGGCTTCGGGCTCAACGGCAAGGTCGCGCTGGAAGGGGCGGAGCTGCGATATTCGCTCGAACACGAGGAGGTTCGCCTTCCCCGATACCGTTTCGCCAATGAACACAACACCATCGCAGCGCTGGGGCTGACGAGACGCTTTTCCGAAAAGCTGGAATGGGCCATCGAGCTGCGTGGCACGCGCAGCGATGCCGGCGATATCTTCCTGCATCTGCCCGAGGAGGACATTGGCTACCGGCGGCTGGATCACAAGCTGGAAGCCTCCTCCCGGCTCGGCATCCTTGCCCTTGGCGGCAAGAACACGCTGACGGCCGGCCTTGCCAGCCTGATGAAAGGCAAGGCGCGGTTCCGTCCGGCCTATTTCATGCCCACCCGGCTGGAGGCCAATGAAGCGCTGTTGTCGCTGAAGGCCGAACACGAGCGGCCGCTGGCCGGCGGCGAGGCGGGGCTCACCATTGCCTATGACCGCCTTGCCGTCCCGCAGGGTCAGCGGGAAAAATACGAGCGCTTTCAGGCCAGCACGCTGCGCGGTTCGCTGGCCTACGGTTACAGGTTCTCCGAGCGTTTGGCGGTTCTGGCCGAGGCGGGCCTCACCTCGATTTCCGGCGACGAAATCAGCGACACGGTAAAGCGCACGCGCCCCTATCTGCGGGCGGAAGCGGAGATGAAGGCCAGCGAACGCATCGCCTTCGGCGTCGGCTTCTCGCAGGATTATGCGCTTTTCGACCCGGACGACCCGATCGCCGAATTTCATCGCCGCTGGCAGTTCGTCATGAAAAGCAGGCTCACCGAGAAAGTGGGGCTGGACCTTGCGCTGCAGCGTGTCCACAAGGACTGGATCTATTATAATTACGACAGCAGCGAACGCAGGCTGGTGGCCACGCTGTCCTTCGACACCGGCAGGAACAGCAAGCTGGAAGTGGAGTTCAACCGCCTTCTGCATGGCGAGCGCGACAGCGATTTCGCCTATAGCGGTTCCAGCGTCACCTCGCGCTTCAGCGGCACATTCTAGGACCGGCCGGCGGCCGCGCAAAGGATGAAACAGCGCATCAGGTCGAAATTCGGTCCCAATTTCTGCTAGAGTCGGGCCGTCGAGATTCGAGCGCAGGACAGACCGGATAATGAACAGACGATTTTTGCTTCTCGCGGCCGGCCTCGCCTGCGTTCCCGTCGCGGCATCGGCGCATCCGCACATCTTTGCCGAAGCGCGCATGGAAATCGTCGAGGGACCGAACGGCACCATTCAGGAAGTGCGCAATATCTGGCGTTTCGACGAGATGTTCTCGGCAAGCGTGGTGATGGATTACGACAAGAACGGCGACCTGAAGCTGGACAAGGATGAGCTGGCCGAGATCGGCACCACCGTGCTGGAATCGCTCGCCGAATATTCCTATTACACCTTCATCACCGCCAATGGAAAACCGGTGGAGTTTGGCAAGCCGGATGCCATTCACGTGGACTACAAGGACCAGCAGATCCTGATGTTCTTTTCCGTGAAGCCCAACACGCCGCTGGCGGTCAAGGGCAAGCTCAGCTTCGGCGCCTGGGATCCGACCATGTATACGGCAATCGATTTTGCCAGGGACGCCGACATTGCCACGGAGGGCAAGAATCTGAATGCCTGCAAGCACCATGTCGTCCGCCCCGATCCCGACGAGGTGATCTCACAGAACCAGAGCTCGCTTACCGACGCCTTCTTCAACGACCCGACCGGCACCGACATGACGAAACTCTTCGCCACCCGGCTGGAGGTGTCATGCTGAGCCGCAGCGGCCGTCTGGCCGGGCCTCTGGCCTTCGTGGCCATCGGCCTGCTTGCCCTTGCCGGCGCGGCACATGCGCAGTCGCCGCTCGGCATCGGGTCTGCCGAGCCGTCCTTTTCCGTCGGCGGGCCATTCGCGCCGCTGATGCAATGGATCAACGTACACCAGCAGATGTTCTACCGGGCGCTGACCGGCGCGCTGAAGGCCATGCGCGAGGATGGCTGGGCGCTTGGCTCGCTGATCGGCCTTTCCTTTGCCTATGGCATTTTCCACGCCGCCGGCCCCGGCCATGGCAAGGCCGTCATCTCCTCCTACATGATCGCCAATGAAACGCAGCTGAGACGCGGCATTCTCATCTCCTTCGTCTCGGCGCTCATTCAGGGGGCGGTGGCCATCGGCCTGGTTGGCGCGGCCTGGCTCGTGCTGCGCGGCACGTCCATCACCATGACCAGGGCGACACAGGCCATGGAGATCGCCAGCTTCGCCATGGTGGCGCTGTTCGGCGCCTGGCTGCTGGTGCGCAAGCTCTGGTCACTGCGCATCCGGCGCGAACCCGTCGCCGTCTTCGCCACGGCGGGGGAAACATCGGCCGGCAGAGCCACCGGCATGGGCACCGGGCTGCGGTTCCAGGGAAAGCCGGTTTTTGCCGATCACGACCATGATGGCACGGGCGACCTTTGCGCCGCCTGCGGCAAATCCCATGCGCCCGATCCCATGCTGTTGAAAGGCAAGAACTTCAGCCTGCACGAGGCCTGGTCGGCCATCATCGCGGTGGGGCTCAGGCCCTGCTCGGGCGCGATCATCGTCATGAGCTTCGCGCTTCTGAACGGGCTTTATCTCGGCGGCGTCCTTTCCGTGCTGGCCATGTCGCTCGGCACCGCCATCATGGTGTCGCTCCTTGCCATCATGGCGGTATCGGCCAAGGGCCTTGCCGTACGTTTCGCCGGCCCCGGCAGCCGCAAGGCGGCCGGCATCAGCCACGCGATCGAGATCGCCGGCGCGCTGTTCGTGCTCCTGATGGGCCTGATGCTGCTCGGCGCGTCGCTGCAATTATAACGCGTTTCCCGTAAAAGCGCGTGGCGGGCTTACGCCCGGAAATGCGCCACGGCAAAGGCCCGGAACCTCCGGGACCTGAAGTGCGCTAACCGTCGCGGCGGCGCTGGTAACGCGCGCGCAGCCAGAACAGCAGGAAGAAACAGAGCACCGCCACGGCGCCGAAGGCAGCCGCAAGCCAGGGCGAATAGTCGCCAAGCCACAGCATGATTTTCGGCATGACGAAGAATACCAGCCCGAAGCCCAGGATGATGAGGGCAGCGGCAATGGCCGGCGAGCGATCCTTCCTGCCGGCAGGTTTTTCAGGCGCTGGCATCGGCAAGCTCCGCACGAATATCCTCAAGCTTGCGCTTCTGCGCGCCATCGGCTGCAAAATTCTCCGGCGCGAGCCAGGTTTCAAAGGCCCTGCCAATCAGCGGCCATTCGCCGTCGATCATCGAAAACCATGCGGTATCGCGGTTCTGGCCCTTCGAAATCATATGCTGGCGGAAAACGCCCTCGAAGGTGAAACCATACCGCTTCGCGGTGATTTTCGACGGCTCGTTTTCATTGTGGCATTTCCACTCGTAGCGGCGATACCCCAGATCCTCGAACACATGTTTTGCCATCAGGTGATGCGCTTCGGTGGCAAGCGGCGAGCGCTTCATTTTCGCGCCATGGGCGACAGAACCCACCTCGACCACGCCATTGGCGGGATCGGGCCGCATGTAGCTTGCCATGCCGACGACATCGCCGCTGGCATTTTCCACGAAGACCAGCGTGACCCAGTTGAGCTTCTGGCCCGCGCCGACCAGCCAGTCGCCAAAGGCATCGGCATCGGGAAAGGCGTTTTGCGGGAAATATTTGAGAAGCGCATTCACGCCCTCGCCGCCAAGTGCGGTCCAGAGCTTTGCAAGATGTTGTTCGCGATCAAACGGCTCGGCGGTTACATAACGGCCCTTCAGCACCACCGGCCTGGGCGCCGGACATCCCTTGAAATCACTCAGATCGCGCATTCTCTTCCCCATTGTCTGGGGACAGGATTAGGGCAAGCGGGGCGGGATGACAACCGGGAAGTGGGGTATTACGGCGGTGGCCGCGTTTCCGCTTTGGTGGGTGTGGTTCACCCCCTCTGCCCTGCCGGGCATCTCCCCCTCCAGGGGGGAGATCGATATGCGGATAAGTCTCGCCCATCTCAACATTCGCGAATGAAGTGGTGGTAGCACCTCCTGCCGATCTCCCCCCTTGAGGGGGAGATGCCCGGCAGGGCAGAGGGGGGTGAGCCCCAACTTCGACCTAGACCTTCGCCGCCACCACAGTCGCCTCGATGTGATCCACCAGCGCATCCGGCAGCCCCAGGCGCCCGGCCAGAAGATCGAGATAACCGCGCTCCGCCCGCGTATCGGCCTCGATGGCAAGCCGTGAGGCGGTGTAGAGTTCCACCTTCTGCTCCTCCGTGCCGGCGGCGGCCACCAGCGCGTCTATGTCGAGCGGGTCGGCCAGTTCCTTTTCCAGAAAACGCTCCGCTTCCGTATCGAGGCCGGAGACCTGCACCTTGTCCATGATATTGGCGCGCTCCTTCTCGTCGATATGGCCGTCGGCCTTGGCGGCGGCGATCATCGCCTGGATGAGTTTCAGCGCGAAATCATTGGAAAGGGCCGGTGATTGCGGGTGAAAGGCGGAATCGGCGGGCGGGGCGAGAAGCTCCGGCTCGGGTTTCGGCGCGGCTTCCGGGGCCTGTCCGGACTTGTAATTCTTGTAGGCGAGGTAACCGAGGCCGGCGATGGCGGCGACACCGCCGATGGTGGCGACATTGCCCGCGAGCTTACGGCCGGTCTTGGTGCCCAGAATGGCGGCGGCAAGCGCACCGGCTTTCAGGGGATTGTTCCTGGCGATATCGGCGGCCTGCCCGGCTCTGTCACGGACGCTTCCCGAAAGGCCCGGCACCTGCGAACCGAGGAATTGTTCAAGAAGCTTCTTGGCGTCGAACATCAAAATCTCCTGTAGAGGTCAAATCTACAGGGGGAGATAGGAAGCCGTGGGCCGAATACAAATGTCAAACCCGCTCACGCCTTCGTGAACGGGTTTGAAGCCATGTGGATCAGGCGCGCAGTGCGGCCGCTTCGGCAGCAAGCTTGGTGATGCCCGCCCAGTCGCCCGTCGCCACCAGTTCGCGCGGGGCAACCCAGGAGCCGCCGACGCAGACGACGTTCGGCAGGGAGAGGTAATCGTTGGCGTTCTTCAGCGAAACGCTGCCGGTCGGGCAGAAGACGGTGCCGGCGAGCGGCGAGGACAGCGCCTTGAGGTAAGGTGCGCCGCCGGCCTGTTCGGCGGGGAAGAACTTCAGGACCTTGTAACCCTCGTCGCGCAGCGCCATGACTTCGCTGGCGGTGGCGGCACCGGGAAGCAACGGCACCTTGGAACCGCGCGCGGCTTCCAGCACGCTCCTGTTGATGCCGGGGCTGACGATGAAGGTGGAGCCCGCTTCGGCTGCCGCTTCGAAATCCCGGGCGTTGAGAATGGTGCCGGCGCCGACATTGGCGCCTTCCACTTCCGCCGCAACCGCGCGGATGGCATCCAGCGCCGCCGGCGTGCGCATGGTAATCTCGATTGCCTTCAGGCCGCCTGCGACCAAAGCGCGCGCCAAGGGCACGGCAGACGCGGCATCATCCACGATCAGCACCGGAACAACCGGCTGAAGTTTGAGGATGGAGAGAAGTTTTTCGGAGTCCTGGGCCAAGATGAGCCTCCCTTGCGCGATTGAAACGATTGAAATCCGGTTTACCGATTAGCCTGCCCCGGCTTTGATGTCGAGGCGTGGCAAGGCCATTTTTTATACAGATACTTCAATCAATTCGCTTCTTCATGAAGCCCTCTTGCGATAATCTGGCGCCGCAATTTGCGGAGACAGCATGGCCAAGGAAATCGAACGGAAGTTTCTTGTTGCAGGCGGTGAATGGCGCAATGAGGTGACGCATAGCATGGCTTTCCGGCAGGCCTATGTCGCTTCGCTGGAAAATCGCTCCGTCCGGGTCAGGATCGTCAACGGGCATGATGCGACACTGACCATCAAGATCGGCGCCAGCGCGCTTGTCCGCGATGAATATGAATATTCCATCCCCCTCAAAGACGCGCAAGAGCTGATGGCCAGCGCGCCGGGCGTGGTGATCGAGAAGACGCGTCACACGGTTGATCATGGCGGCTTCACCTGGGAAATCGATGTTTTCGAAGGCCGTTATCAGGGGCTGGTGGTCGCGGAAGTGGAAATGAACGACGAGAATGCCGATCCAGACCTGCCCTCCTGGCTGGGCAAGGAGGTGACGGGCGACCGCCGCTTTTCCAACCAGTCTCTCGCCATGGACTGTCCGAGTGGAGGCTTGCCGGATGCCCTTCAGAATTGATCCGAAGAAGCCCTTCGGCGACGAAATCCGCCGTGCCGGGCTGGAACTGATCGAGGACGCGATCACCATCCTGCGCGACCAACCCTCGGGTTCGCATGAGGCCGTGCACGATGCCCGCAAGCGCTTCAAACGTCTGCGGGCGCTCTACCGCCTCATCCGCAGGGCGGCGCCCGATTTCAGCCGCGCCGAAAATGCCCGTTTCCGCGATATCGCCCGCTCGCTCGCCTTTGCGCGGGATGCGACGGCGCTGGTGGAAACAGCGGAATATCTCGAGGCTTTTGCGCTTTCCGATACGCAGGGCGAGGCATTGCGGTCGATCACGGCAATGCTGCGCGAGCGCCGCGACGATGCCCTTGATCATGAGGCCGGCCTCGATGAGGCGATTGCGGCGGCCATCGCCGGCTGCGAGGCGGGACGCGAGGAGCTGGAAGCCCTCTCCCTGCCGGGCGATCTGAAAAAGACGGCAAGGCTGGTGAGGACCAGCTGGGCGAAACAGAGGGTAAAAGCGCGCAAGGCGCTTTCCGACTGTCACGACCAGGCCGATGTCGAACATTTCCATGAATTGCGCAAGGCGGGACAGGCCTACTGGATGCATCTCGGCCTGCTGCGCCGTCTCTGGCCTTCCGCCATGCGCGCCAAGCGGGCCGATACCAAGCGGCTGGTCGATATTCTCGGCCATGAGCATGATCTCTCCATTCTCGCCGCCGTCGCCGACCGGGAACCGGAGCGTTTCGGCAATGGCGAGCGGCTGGCGCTTCTTCTCGATGCGATCATCGAAAGGCAGCAGGCGCTGCGCAGCGAAGGTCTTGAACTGGCGGACGAGGTGTTTTCCGAATCCGCCCGCACCGAAAGCCGCATTGTCGGCCTCTTGTGGCGGCAGGCGGCGAAATAGGCGGGAGAACCCGTGAAATCCCGGGATTTGACGATTTTCAAAATAGCGCTCCCCGCCGATAAATATTGCTTTGCAGCGGCCGTCGCTGTATTTCAGCGCCCATGACCGACACGACCATTCTCCCCCGCCCGGAAGTCTCTGGCGATTTCCTTGTGGCCGCACTTTACCATTTCGCCCGCCTGCCGCGGTTCGAGAGCCTGCGCGAGCCGCTGTTCGAGCTCTGCCGGAAGAACGGCGTCAAGGGCACGCTGCTGCTCGCCGCCGAAGGCATCAACGGCACGATTGCCGGGCCGGATGCGGGCATTCACGCCGTGCTCTCCTTCCTGCGCGCCCAGCCGGAATTTGCCGCGCTGGAGCACAAGGAAAGCCGCGCCTCGCACATGCCTTTCGTGCGGTTGAAGGTGAAGCTCAAGAAAGAGATCGTCACCATGGGCGTGCCGGACATCGATCCGAACCGCATCGTCGGCACCTATGTCGACCCGCGGGACTGGAACGCGCTGATTTCCGACCCGGATACCATCGTCATCGATACCCGCAACGATTACGAGACCGCCATCGGTGTCTTCAAGGGTGCGGTCGACCCGAAGACCAAGACCTTCCGCGAGTTTCCCGACTGGGTGAAGAACAATCCCGGCCTGCACAACAAGCCGAAGATCGCCATGTATTGCACTGGCGGCATTCGCTGCGAAAAGGCCACCGCCTTCATGAAGGAACAGGGTTTCGACGAGGTCTATCACCTCAAGGGCGGCATCCTGAAATATCTGGAAGAGGTGCCGGAAGAAGAAAGCCTGTGGGAAGGCGCCTGCTTCGTGTTCGATGAGCGCGTCTCGGTGGTGCACGGCCTTGCCGAAGGCGATCATCAACTCTGCCATGCCTGCCGCAATCCGATCACCCCGGAAGTGCGTCTGTCACCCAAATTCGAGGAAGGCGTTTCCTGCCCGAGCTGCTACGATGAGCGCAGCGAAGAGGACCGCCAGCGTTTCCGCGACCGCCAGCAGCAGATCGAACTGGCGAAGAAGCGCGGCGAACAACATCTGGGACGGTAAGGCAGGCAGCCTTCACGGAGGGCGGCGGAACCGGTCGGTCTCGCCCCCCAACCTCCTCCCCCGGCGGGGAAGAGAGAAACGGGTACGCTACCGGAGCGCGGAAACCGCCGCCGCTCAGGCCCCTGCCCGAAGCGCAAACAGCGGCGCGGCCTGCCCTTCCACCATGGCGGTGATTTCTTCGGCGGCCACCGGTTTCGAGAACAGGTAGCCCTGCAATTCGTCGCAGCCGCACAGATGCACGATAGCCGCCTGTTCTTCGGTTTCGATGCCTTCCGCCGTCACGGGAATGTCGAGTGACTTGGCCAGCGCCACCGTTGCCTGCAGCATTTCCAGCGACCGCCCGCCCTTTTCCAGCGCCATGACCAGCGACCGGTCGATCTTCATGCGGTCGAAACCGAAGCGGCGCAGATATCCGACACTCGCAAAACCGGCACCGAAATCGTCGAGCGCAATATGCAGGCCAAGCTGCTTCAGCTTGTCGATCGCGGCACTCGCCCGCTCCGGATGCTGGATGAAATAACCTTCCGTCATTTCCAGTCGCAGCCTTTCGGGCGGCGTCTGCGTGGCGTCGAGAATATCCGCGACATGGCCGGAAAATGCCGGGTTGCGGAACTGCACCGGCGAAATATTCACGGACATCTTGATGGATGGCCATTGCCGCGCCGTCTCACACGCCTTGCGCAGCACCATGAGGCCAAGCCGGTCGATGAGACCGCTGGTTTCGGCCGCTGCGATGAAGATATCCGGCGGCACGAAACCGTGCCCCGGCCTCTGCCAGCGCGCCAGCGCCTCCACCCCGGTGATGCAGCGCGTGGCGGCGCTGACGACGGGCTGATAGACCACCGAAATCTCGTCGTTCAGGATCGCGCAGCGAAGATCGGCCTCCAGCTGCAGCTTTTCCACACGCAGCGCATCCATCTTCAGCTCGTAGGAAACGTAACGCCCGCGACCGTTCTCCTTTGCCTGATACATGGCCATGTCGGCCCGGCGCAGCAGTTCCTCGCCATTGATGTCGCCCGCCCGCGAGATCGAAGTGCCGATGCTGCAGCCGATGCTCGCCACCCTTTCACCGATGCTGAAGGGTTCCGTGAAGAGTTCGAGAAGGGCCAGACAGAGCTTGCGGCCTTCCGACCAGACGTCGTTGCCCTGAATGGCGATGGCGAATTCATCGCCGCCGAGCCGCGCCAGCACCGCCCCTTCCGGCACCAGGACCTTGAGCGCCGCCGCCACGCCCTTGATCAGCCGGTCGCCGGCGGCATGGCCGTAGGAATCGTTGATTTCCTTGAAACCGTCGAGATCGAGGTAAAGCAGTTTGATATCGGTCTTGTCGTGCCGGGCCTTGCCGACCATGCGGTTCAGCTTTGCAAACAGGCCGGCGCGGTTGCTGAGACCGCTCAGCCGGTCGCGCAAGGCTTCCTCGCGCGCCGCCGCCTCATCCGCCTTCAGCCGGTCGAGCGCGGCCGAACCGATGATGAGGAGCACCAGAAAGAACGCGCCGGCAATGCCGAGCGCGGTGAAGACCACCGGCCGCGCCTCATGGAAACTGACGTCTCCCGGCAGGTGCGAGCGCCATACGAGCCGCGCCAGCACATCGCCCAGCGGATTGACGATATCCACGTGATTGTCGGCAGGCCCGTCACCATATTGCAGTTCCAGACCATCGATGACGTAGTTGCGGGCAAGCTTGTCCACCGTCGCCTGCTTCAGGTGACGGGCGAAGATCAGATAACGCCGTTCCGCACCCACCGACGGCAAAACGCCGGACTTGAGCCGAACCAGCGCGACGCCCGCGGCAGCGACACCGTCACCGGTCCTGACGAAACCCGTGGCCTGCGAGGTGATACCGGGCCGCATGGCCTGCACCCGCTCGATCATCTCCTTCAGGCCAGCGGCGAAATAGGCGTCATACGCCCATTTCGCCGGCTTGCCATTCTGATAGGCCATCAGGACCTTGCCGTCTTCATCCAGGACGACGGCGGTATCGAAGAGATCGTTGTTGACCGTCATGTCGCCGTAATTGCTGGCTATCCAGTCAAACCTGTCAGGCGCATAGACATATTCGGCGGCATCGTCCCAGGCGGCATAGTCATTGAGCGTTGCGCCCAGTTGCTCGCGGAAGGTGACCAGAGCGCCCGCCGTGGTCTCGCGTGAGCGGGCATTGTCAAGCAGGTTCGCCTTTTCCCGGACCTGACTGAGGGCGGACAGCACCAGCGCGGTGACGATGATAAGCACCAGCGCGAAAGTGGACAATACGACGCCGACGGCGGTTCTGCGCCCGACCGGCAAATAATCCCCGATGTTTCGCGGTGCAATCCGCATAAATTCCCCTTCGAAAGCATCATCTTGCGAAGGAAACATTCAGAAGCCGTTAAACGGCATTGTGGCGGCGCCCCAAAAAACAACGGGTACAAAACGACAGTCTGGCTGCGAACCTGAAAAATCCTTCCCTGAAATGCCTGGGGTTTTTCATCAAAGACGGATTTTCCACCGTGTCGAAAAGAAAAAACCTCCCCCGCGAACGGGAGAGGCCGAAGCTTTCGCCATGGCGACAAAGATTACCAGGACGGGATGACCGTGCCGTTGTACTTTTCCAGAATGAAGGCCTTCACTTCCGGGCTCTGGTAGGATTCCACCAGCGTCTTCACCCACGGCTTGTCCTTGTCCTGCGCACGGACGGCGATGATGTTGGCGTAAGGGGACTTTTCGCTTTCGATCGCGATGGCGTCCTTCTTCGGGTTGAGGCCCGCTGCCGTGGCATAGTTGGTGTTGATGACCGAAGCGTCGGTGTCGTCAAGCGAACGCGGCAGCTGGGCAGCATCAAGTTCGACGATCTGGATGTTCTTCGGGTTTTCGGTGATGTCGGCAGGCGTTACCTTCAGGCCGGCTTCTTCCTTGACCTTGAGCACACCCTTGGAAGCAAGAACCAGAAGCGCACGGCCGCCATTGGTCGGGTCGTTCGGGATACCGATGGTCGCGCCGTCCTTCAGCTCGTCGAGGTTCTTCACCTTCTTGGAATAAACGCCCATCGGGGTGGTGATGGTGGTGCCGACGCTGACGAGATCGAACTTGCGGTCAGCGATCTGGTTGTCGAGGTAAGGCTGGTGCTGGAAGGAATTGGCCTGCAGCTCGCCATCGTTCAGCGCCTGGTTCGGCACGACATAATCGGAGAATTCGATGATATCGATATCGAGGCCCTTGGCGGCCGCAATCTTCTTCACCTGTTCCATGATCTGCGCGTGCTCGGCGGGGGTAACGCCGATCTTGATGGTCTCGGCCAGCGCCTGACCGGCGGTGAAGAGAGCGGCGAGCGAAGCCGCGAGGATGAGTTTTTTCATGGGTGTCTCCTTGGGTTGTTATTATAAACGCAGTTAATTCTTGCGGGTCCGCTTGTCGAAGCTGCGCGCCAGCCGGTCGCCGGCGCTCTGCACCAGTTGCACCAGCACGATGAGCACCAGCACCACGGCCAGCATCACGTCAGGCATGAAGCGCTGGTAACCATAGCGGATGCCGAGATCGCCCAGCCCGCCGCCACCGACAGCGCCGACCATGGCCGAATAACCGATGAGGCTGACCAGCGTGAGCGTGAGCGCCAGCGTGATGCCGGGCTTTGCTTCGGCAAGCAGCACCTTGGTGACGATCTGCAGCGGTGTCGCACCCATGGCGCGGGCTGCCTCGATCAGACCCTTGTCCACCTCGCGGATTGCCGCCTCCACCAGCCTTGCAATGAAAGGCACGGTCGCAACCGTCAGCGGTACGATGGCCGCACTGGTGCCGATCGACGTGCCCGCCACCAGCCGGGTGAAGGGAATGATCGCCACGACAAGAATGATGAAGGGTGTGGAGCGCGCCGCATTCACGATGAGGCCGAGAATACGGTTGGTCACAGGTGCTGGAAACAGTTCGCCCTTGCCGCTGGTGGCAAGGAAAACGCCCATCGGCACGCCGATGATGGAGCCGACGATGCCGGCGACCGCGACCATATGCAGGGTTTGCAGCAGGCCCTTCAAGAGAAGGTTGAAGATCATATCAGGCGACATAACCGAGCACCTCCGTGTGAAGACCGGTTTCCGCATAAAAGCGGCCGGCGCGGGCCGTAACCTCAGCCGAGGCCGGATAGGAGACAACGAGCGAGCCGAAGGGTTCGCCGGAAATTTCCTCGATGGTGCCGGCGAGAATGTTCACGTCCGGGCCGATTTCAGCGACCAGACGGGCCGTCAGCGGCTGAAACGCCGTTTCACCGAAGAAGACGAGGCGCACCAGAACGCGGTCGCCTTCCGCCGCCAGCGGCTTCAGGCCCGAAGTGACCCAGTGCGGCAGCTTCACGCCGACCGAGGACGACAGCAGGCTGCGGGTCGTCTCGTGTTTCGGCGCGGTGAAAATGTCGAAGGTCGTGCCTTCCTCGACGATCAGGCCCCTGTCGATGACGGCCACCTGCGAGGCGATGGTCTTCACCACCTCCATCTCGTGGGTGATGAGCAGCACGGTCAGGCCAAGTTCGGCATTGATGCGCTTCAGAAGCTCGAGAATGGATTGCGTCGTTTCCGGATCGAGCGCCGAGGTCGCCTCGTCGGAGAGGAGCAGCTTCGGCTGGGTCGCGAGCGCGCGGGCAATGCCGACACGCTGCTTCTGGCCACCGGAAAGTTCCGCCGGATACCGCTTCGCCTTGTCGGAAAGGCCGACGAGATCGAGCAGCGGCCCAACACGGGTCTCGATTTCCCTTTTGCCCATGCCTGATATTTCGAGCGGCAGCGCCACATTGTCGAAAGCGGTGCGCGAGGAGAGGAGATTGAAGTGCTGGAAGATCATGCCGACGGAACGGCGCAGCGTGCGCAGGCTCTTTTCATCCAGCGCCGCGACATCGACGCCATCGACGACCACACGGCCGGACGAGGGTTTTTCAAGGCCGTTGGCGAGGCGGATAAGCGTCGACTTGCCGGCGCCGGAGCGGCCGATGATGCCGGTGATGGAGCCTTTCGGCACGACGTAATCGATACCGGCAAGGGCTGCGAAGCCGGGCTTGCCATCGGCGCCGCCGAATGTCTTGGTCACGCCTTCAAACATGACCATCGGGTCGTTGACCGCCCGCTCCGGGGCCGCCTGTGGCCGGGTCGCGGGCGGTGCCGCGGATGATGGAAAATTCATTGTAAACTCTGGGAAAACGCGTGACGGATCGGGTCTCAAAAAATCCTGCTGCGGCACGAAACCGCTCTCTTCATGCAGCCTAGGGGCACATTCGATGACAGCTGATTTTCCGGGTCATTTCGTCAGGCTTTCACTCAGAAATGCCGGGGATCGGCAATTCGATGGCGCATACTTGCCCGCAGGCGCCACCTTTTAACAGGGATGTTTTTTCAATTATCTGAAAAGAGAGAAAAAATCTACCGCAAAGCCGCCTTGGCGACCCTGCGGCAGTCAAGCTTTTGCGATTGCGCGACGATCAGACGCGGCTGACGAACTCTTCGGCCGGGCGGCGAACCTTCTTCAGGTTCACCAGCCAGTCGCCATCGGGCTGGCGATAACCCAGCGGCAGGATGGTAACGGAACGCAGACCCTTTTCGCGCAGGCCCAGAATTTCATCGAGCTTGGCCGGATCAAAACCTTCCATCGGGGTGGAATCAACGCCCTCGAAAGCCGCCTGCGCCACCGCCATGCCGAAACCGATATAGGCCTGACGGGCGGCATGTTCGAAATTCACCTGCTGGTCGCGCTGCGGATAGGAGGTGAGCAGCATCTGACGATAGGCTTCCCAGCCTTCATTCCTGATGCCGCGTTCTTCATTGACCAGATCGAACATATGGTTGATCCGCTCTTCGGTGTAGTTGTCCCACGCCGCAAATACCAGCAGATGCGAACCATCGGTGACCTGCGCCTGGTTCCAGGCGATCTCGCGGATCTTGGCGCGCACGTCAGGATCAGTGACGACGATCACCTCGAAGGGCTGAAGACCGCTGGAGGTGGGGGCGAGCCGCGCCGCCTCGACGATGCGCTCGACCTTGTCTTCGGACACCGGCTTGGAAGGGTCCATTTTCTTGGTGGCATAACGCCAGTTGAGTTTTTCGATAAGCATGTTCGTTTTCCCTTGGGAGGACCAGCCCGCCCTGCCCCTTGGGTGACAGAAACGGACGCTACGCTTCGCAGCTTGCCTGACATAAGGGACGGGATGGCGGGCGCAAGCAGGCACCGAAAGGTAACCGATAAAAAAGTTTGGGAAACTGATAATAAGGGGACGCAACTTTCGAAGTTGCTCTCCGTCATCCTCGGGCTTGACCCGGGGATCCATCAATACGACCCGATCGTGGATCCTCGGATCAAGTCCGAGGATGACGAACGAGAGGTCGGTGCTTTGACGCAATCACGCCATGGGTAGGTTTACCCCTTCACCACACCATGGTTGCCCTTCGGAAACCCCGAAGCCAGCGCGCTGTACCATTTGCCGCTATTCTTCAGCGTACGCACCTGTGTGTCATAATCCACATGCACGAGGCCGAAGCGCATGCGATAACCTTCGGCCCATTCGAAATTATCCATCAGGCTCCAGGCGAAATAACCGCGCATCGGATAGCCGTCCTTGATGAGATCGGCGACAATCCCAAGATGTTCGGCATAATAATCGAGCCGTGGCTGATCATCCACCTCGCCGTTTTCGACACCCATATTATAGCAGGCGCCGTTTTCGGTGATGTAGCACTCCGGCAGGTCGTAACGCTTGTAGAGCGTCTCGACCAGCGACTGCAGCGCCGGCGCATAAACCTCCCAGCCGATATCGGTCTTCACATCGCTGACGGCGGGAGCCGGTGTGGTGGCGGGGAACTCCGCACCCGGCGTCGCATCGTCGGCAACGCGCATCGGCGTGTAATAATTAAGGCCCCACCAGTCGAGCTTCTGGCTGATGATGGCGAGGTCTTCCGCCTCCACGACGGGCATGCGGCTGCCCAGCGCTTCCATCATCTGCGCCGGATATTCACCCTTGAAGACCGGATCGAAAAACGCGCCATTGTGGAACTGGAAGGCCCGTTCAGCCGCTTTCAGATCAGCTTCGCTGTCGGAAGCGGGAATGACGGAGTGGGCGTTCAGCACCAGTCCCACCGGCACTTTCGGAGCGACATGGCGCGATGCCTCGACGCCAAAACCATGGGCGAGATTGATGTGGTGCATGGCGGCAAGGGCCGCCTCCATGTTGCGCTCGCCCGGCGCGTGAATGCCGTAGAGATGGCTGAGCCACACCGCGCACCACGGCTCGTTGAAGGTCGCCACCGCATCCAGCCGGTCGCCGAGACGGGCCATGACGGTCTTGGCGTAACGCTGGAAGGCATGGGCGGTGGAACGCGAGGCCCAGCCGCCGTCGCCCATCAGCGTCAGCGGCAGGTCCCAATGGTAAAGCGTCGCATAGGTCTTGATGCCGCGCGCCTTGCAGCCATCAACGAGCCGGTCGTAAAAATCGAGCCCCTTCTCGTTGATCGGCCCGAAACCGTCAGGAATGATACGCGGCCAGGCGATGGAAAAACGATAGGCCTCGACGCCCATCTCCTTGATGAGATCGAGGTCTTCTTCCCAGCGATTATAATGGTCGCAGGCGATATCGCCATTGTGCCGCCCGAAGACATGGCCCGGCATGTTGCAGAAGGCATCCCAGATGGAGGGTTTGCGGCCATCGGCCTTGGTGGCACCTTCGATCTGGAACGAGGCGGTTGCGACGCCGAACAGGAAATCGCCGGGAAAACGGGCTGCAAGCGCTTTGGGATCGGTCATCGGAGAGGCCTTCTCATATCCATCGAGCGTGAAAAGATGAACAGCGGTTTAGACCATGTCGGCCAGCAGGTACAGCCGGAGCCATTGAAATCTACAACGTTTCAGAATGGGAGGTTAACAAGTCCAAAGCGCTTTGCGCACGGAAATTCACCGCGGCGGCAAGGCAACGGGGCGGGATATCGGTCCGGCAAATGCGGATGGAATGGAAGTGTGGTGGTGAAAGTCGTGCATTTGCCGGACCGCGTTTCTTGGGCCGTGATGCCGGCCCGCTTTGGTCAGGGTATTGTCACGGCACCTATCGGATCGGTCCCTCCCCGCTTCTGGCATTGCGGGGCGCCTTTCCGAAACATGGCCTGCCAGAACCATGCTTGTCAATGCCGGCCTCCGGTTCGCGAAGGGCGCCGCGCGTATCGCCCTTCCTTACCGGTTGCGGGAACAATGATGCGGCCGAACGGGGCAACGGGGAAAAGCGGGGAGCAATTTTGCGGCAAGTGATTGGGCCAAAAGAGGCGGCGGCGGAAAATCATCCGCCGCCGCTCGCATTGTCCGACCCATGGGTAGCGGTCACGCTGCCTGCGGCGCAAGGTTGGCGGAGCCCGGCTTTCTGAGCAGCAGCACCGAGACGGCGGCAATCATGCACATCAGACCGGCAATCTGCAGCGCGGGCATATAGGTGTCGAAATCGCTCTTGAAGAAACCTGCGCCGAAGGCGGCGGTGGCGGCACCCAGCTGATGGCCGGCAAAGACCCAGCCGAACACCAGCCCCGCCTTCTCGCGGCCGAAATTCTCGGCGGCGAGCTTCACGGTCGGCGGCACGGTCGCCACCCAGTCCAGCCCGTAAAAGACGGCAAAGACCGAAAGCTCCACGAAGCTGAACCCGGAAAAGGAGAGATAAAGCAGCGACAGGCCACGCAGACCGTAAAACCAGAATAGCAGGAAACGATTGTCGAAACGGTCGGAAAGCCAGCCGGCGAAGATGGTGCCGAAGAAATCGAAAATGCCGATAACCGCCAGCGTACCCGCCGCCGTGACGGCGGCCATGCCGAAATCACCGCAGATCGAAATCCAGTGGGTCTGGATGAGGCCGTTGGTGGAAAGGCCGCAGACGAAGAAAGTACCGAACAGCACCCAGAAGACCGGGTTGCCGGAAACGCTTTTCAGCGTCAGTATCGGCGATACCAGCGTTGCGAGGAACCTGTGATCCTGCCTGGGCGGGTGCGTCACGACAGTCTCGCCATAGGCTGGCAGGCCGAGATCGGCGGGGTGGTCGCGCATCAGAAGCAGCACGAGGATCATGGCAACGGCAATCACCGCGACGGAAAGTGTCAGGGCTGTCCGCCAGCCATAGGCTTCCGTCAGCGCCGCCAGAAGCGGCAGAAAAACCAGCTGGCCGGTGGCGTTGCTGGCCGTCATCAGGCCGATCACCAGCCCGCGGCGTTTGGAAAACCAGCGCGTCGCAACCGTGGCGCCCAGCACCAGCGCCGTCATGCCGGTGCCGACACCGATCACCACGCCCCACAGCAGCAGCAATTGCCAGACCTCTGTCATGAAAAACGAGGCGACGATGCCGCCCATGATCAGCGCAAGCGCCGTCGACACCACCTGGCGGATGCCGAAATGGTTCATGAAGGCGGCGGCAAAAGGCCCGAGCAGGCCGAAAAGCACCAGCCGGACGGCCATGGCGGAGGAAATATCGGCGATATCCCAGCCGAATTCCTGATGCAACGGCTGGATCATCACCCCCGCAGAGCCCATGGCCCCGGCGGTGGCCAGCATGGTCAGAAAGGTGGTGGCGGCGACAAGCCAGCCATAATGCAGGTTTCTGCCGGCCATCCAGCTGGCAAGGCGTGTGGAGAGCATGTTCAAGGTCCCTTTCCAGCGGCCTTCGGCCGAGTCTCGCGGGTATATACCCGATTTTGCGGGCAGATACCCGCTTCATGATCAAAAAACTACAGGGCGGCGAGCAGTTCCTGCAATTGCGCGGTCTTTTCCGGCCCCAGCCGGGCCTCGATCTCGTCCTGAACGCCGTCCCAGAGCGGTGCGCCCGTCTTCAGGATCGCCTGCCCCTCCTCCGTCACGGTCAGCGTCGCCTCCCGCTGGTCCTCACCGTGGCCGATCGCCACCAGCCCCATGCGCGCCAGCACCCTGGCATTGCGGCCGACGGTGGAACGATCCAGCTCCACCCGCGCGGCAAGATCGGTGAGCGACACGGGCGCAGTGCGATTGATGTTCCGCAACAGGCTGAACTGGCCGATATTGACGCCAAGCGGCGCCAGCGCCTCGTCATAATAGGACGAGACCTTGCGGGATGCTTTGCGCAACAGAATGCAGTGGCAGCTATCGTTTGGCATTTGTCTCGGGTATATACCCGCAATGTGCTGGAAGCAAGAGACATCAGGCAGGTATTCACACCTGGTCGCGGAATAGCTGGCCACATACCTATTTTAAAAACGCAGCCGGAAGAAACCATATATCGCCAGAACCGCGCAAACCGACGCCCCGATCAGATAGGGCAGATGCAGCGCGGCGATACGGCCAAGCGTGGGCTCGGCAAGGGTGACGAGCAGACCTGCGGCCAATGCACCGAACGACATCGCGCCCCAGCCGAAAAACCGGTAGACGGAATTGACGCGGCCGAGCAACCCGTCCGGAATGAGCCGTTGCCTGTAACTGACCGTCACCACATTCCAGAGCATGCCGGCTGCGGCCTCGAAAAACAGGCCCAATGCCACCAGTGGCACGGAGCCAGAAAGGCCCAGCGCCAGATTGAACAGCGCAAAGGTGCAGAGCGCCAGAACCAGGCTTTTCCGCGCCCCAAGCCGGCGGGCAAGCCAGGGTGAGGCGAGCCCGCCAACAACGCCGCCGGCCGCACCACAGGTCAGCAACACGCCATAGGCCACCGCCGACAGCTGCAGCACTTCCTGCGCGTAAAGGACGAGGATCGTCATTCCGCCGATGAAGACGGCATTGATGACGCCCAGCATGAGGGCAAGCCGCAGGATCATCCTGTTGTGCCACATCCAGCCAAGCCCCTCCCGCAATGCCGGCCAGAAGGAGAAGGTGCCGGACGGTTTGCGCGGCGGCAGCACGATCAACCAGATCAACAGGGCCGACACCGCATAAAACCCGGCATCCAGACCGAAAGGAAAGGCGATACCGGCGGTAATCAGCAGGCCGGCCAGCGGCGGACCGATAAACTGGCCAGTGACCTGTTCGGCACTCCACATCTGGCCGTTGGCATGTTCGAGATCGCTGGGGGCAACCAGCGACGGCAGGATCGTCTGCGCCGCATTGTCCCGGACCACCTCGGCGCAGCCCAGCAGGAAAGCGACCACCGCCAGCGAAAAAATCACCGTCATACCGGCATCCGCCGGTCGCGGAAGCACGGTGGTGGCGGAGATCATGGCAACGGCGCAGACCATCAACGCCAGCCGGACCAGATCAGCCCGCACCATCAACAGGCGCCGGTCACTCCGATCCGTCCAGACACCGACGGGAAGCGCAAAGAGCAGCCAGGGCATTCGCTGCGCCACCGCGATCATGGAAATCAGCAGCGGATCGCCTGTCAGCAGGGTGGCAAGCCAGGGTATCGCCACCATGGATATGCCATCGGCAAGATTGGATACGGCGCTTGCGGAAAAAAGAAGACGGTAGTCGCGGTTTACCCGAAGAAGAGTTGCCTGCATGCCTGATCCCCGCCGCTGAAAATCACACCGGAGCGCTTGCAGGCCGACGCAAATATCTGACAGGCATTACGATATTGCCCGCCCCCGCGAACCGGCATCCAATCCGATATCGCAGCTTTGCATGAAAGACTATTTTGCGGAAACTGAATTTCCGGCGCTCCGGTCCCGGCCACTAGACCGGGCCGGAGCGCCGACATTGTTCACCTCAGGCCGAAAGCCGGCGGCCGTTTGCCACCAGAAGACCGGCGGCGCCTTCCAGCCAGCCGGCTTTCAGCTCCAGCGCCAGGAAACGGCTGCGCTCGAACGGGCCTGGCATGATGAGGTGCTGCGCCTTGTCGGCGAAGAAGCCGAAACGTTCGTAATAGGGTGCGTCGCCAACCAGAAGGATGGCGCCATGGCCGCGTCTGGTGGCTTCGGCGATCGCCGCGCGCATCAGTGCCGAGCCGATGCCCTTGCCCTCATGGGCGGCATCGACAGCCAGCGGGCCGAGCAGCAGCGCTTCGACGGCACGGCCTTCACGCGAGATGCCGGCTTCGACATTCCACAGGCGCACCGTGCCGATGACATGGCCGTCCTCATCGCGGGCGACCAGCGCCAGGCCCTCGGCCGGAATGCGGCCGGCGCGCAGCTTTTCGGAAGACTTGCGGCGGCGGCCGGCGCCCATGGCGCGGTCCAGCAGGTTCTCACGGGCGACGACATCGCCCGGATTTTCCTGATCGACATGAAATGTCTGCGGTGTGAAAAATGCCCGTACCGAATTCAAAAGAGCGGCCATCCTTGGCCTCCCGTCACACTACCGCCCACACGCGGCCCTTGATGAAAATTGGTGGAGCCGTTCCGGCCCGCCGACACGCTTTCCTCGGCTGGAAGAGGTGCAGCAAGCAGGGATTTGCGCAACAGCACAATCGGCAGGGCCGGAACGGAAGCTTGGTCGAGACGCCGCCCTTTTCAGCGGACGGCGTTCGGATCAGATGACGTAAGCCTTCAGCGGCTCGAAGCCGTTAAAGGCAACCGCCGAATAGGTCGTCGTATAGGCGCCCGTGCCTTCGATCAGAACTTCATCGCCGATGGTCAGAGAGACCGGCAGCGGGTACATGTTCTTTTCATACAGCACGTCGGCGCTGTCGCAGGTCGGACCGGCCAGAACGCAGGGCTGCATCTCGTCCTGATCACGCTCGGTGCGGATCGGGTAACGGATAGCCTCGTCCATCGTCTCGGCGAGACCGCCGAACTTGCCGATGTCGAGGAACACCCAGCGGTGGTTGTCGTTGTCGGACTTGCGCGAGACAAGAACGACTTCCGCCTTGATGACGCCTGCATTGCCGACCATGCCGCGGCCCGGCTCGATGATCGTCTTCGGGATCTGGTTGCCGAAGTGCTTGCGCAGCGCCGTGTCGATCGCCTGGCCGTATTCTTCGGCAGCCGGAACGTCGCGCAGGTACTTGGTCGGGAAACCACCGCCCATGTTGACCATCTGCAGGTGGATGCCCTGCTTGGCCAGCGAAGCGAAGACGCGCTTGGCATCGGCAAGTGCGGCATCCCATGCGTCGAGATTCATCATCTGCGAGCCGACATGGAAGGACACGCCGTAGGATTCGAGGCCGAGCTGATGCGCGTAGACCAGAACGTCGACGGCCATCTGCGGCACGCAGCCGAACTTGCGAGAGAGCGGCCATTCCGCACCTTCGCCATCCGTCAGCACGCGGCAGAAGACGCGCGCGCCGGGAGCGGCACGGGCAACCTTCTCGACTTCCTCATGGCTGTCCACGGCGAAGAGATCGATGCCGAGCGCGTAAGCGCGGGCGACATCGCGTTCCTTCTTGATGGTGTTGCCGAAGGAGATACGGTCGGCCGTCGCGCCGGCATCGAGCGCCATCTGGATTTCAGCCACGGAGGCGCAATCGAAATTGGAGCCGAGCGAAGCGAGCAGCTTCAGGATTTCGGGAGCCGGATTTGCCTTCACGGCATAATAGATCGCGCTGTTCGGCAGGGAATGCCGGAACGCGTTGAAATTGTCGCGCACGACGTCGAGATCAACCACAAGGCAAGGGCCTTCGGGACGTCGGGTCTTGATGAAGTCGAGAATGCGTGCAGTCGTCATCGATATATTCCCTATAAAACCGACTCCGGAAAAAAATCCGAAGGACAAAGGACGCTCGAGATATGCATTCGAATCAGCCGGTGGAGGCGCAGAATCGATAGCATACGCTCAAGGCGCGAATGTGAACGATGCCCTGCCAGAGCATCATTCGGCTTTGTCTGCCATGGATTGGAGGGAATGACCCGACCGCACTTCAGGCAATGATGGTGTGCCTCTTTAGTACCCCGGCTGATGGAGAGCCGGCAGAGAACCAGAAAGGCCCGCACCGTCGTTGCTTCGTATGTCCTCGCATTTTCCGGTTGGCCGGAATAGCGACTGGAGGGGTTAGTTCCAGGTACCTTACCGAGATCCTCACCACATCGAGGACCCGGCGGACACACATGGGCACGTGCGACTTTGGGCAGCACGGGAGATAAGAATATTCGCCGTCATAATCAAGAGGATTTTTTCACCAGATAGCGGATTTTTTCAGCAACCATTTTGGGGTTGAACAGTCCTCCTTCAGCGTTCAATTATATGGAACGAACCGGAGGATTTTCATGGACACGCTGACCCGCATCCGCGCCTTTATCGATGTCGTCGAAGCGGAGGGTTTTTCCGCCGCCGCGCGCAAGACGGGGCGATCCAAGGCGCTTCTGTCCAAATATGTCCGGGAACTGGAAGACGATCTCGGCGCGCTGCTTCTCAACCGCACGACAAGGCAGTTTTCGCTGACCGAGGCCGGGCACACCTATTACCGCACCGCCTCCGACATACTGAAGGAGATCGACAACCTCGCCGATCTGGTGCGCGAGAAGAATGCCGATCTCAAGGGCAAGCTCCGGATTTCGGTTCCGCGCACCTTCATCGATGCCGATGTCGGCCAGAGCCTGATCGATTTCGCCAAGGAAAATCCGGAGCTGTCGCTGGAAATCGTCGCCGAGGACCGGTTTGTCGACCTGATCGAAGAAGGTTTCGACCTTGCCGTCCGGATAACCCGGCTGGAGGATTCGGGCCTCATCGCCCGCAAGCTTTCCGATTTCCGCGTCTATGCGGTGGCGACGGCGGATTTCGTGGCCCAGCACGGGCCGCTCGACGGGCCGCAGGATTTCTCCCGCGTTCCCTTCATCATCGACACCAATACGCGTTTTCACAATACGGTGCGCTATCTCGAGCCGGATGGCGGTTCGAATTCGGTCACCATCAGCGGGCCTATCGAGGTCAACAGCCCCCAGGCGACGCTGCGCGCCGCCCGCGCCGGCCTCGGCATCGCCATGGTACCTGACTTCATCGCCCGGCCCTATATCCAGTCCGGCGAGCTGGTGACGCTGTTCGACGATTATATTTCCAAGGACCGCGGCATTTATGCGGTCTATCCGCATCGCCGTTACCTGCCGGCCAAGGTGCGCAGCTTCGTGGACTATCTTTCAGCGTGGTTCAGGAAGAACGGGTGAGGAGTGGAGAGCCGGATGGCTTTCACCGAGCGCCCCTCCGTCATGCCGGACTTGATCCGGCATCCAGCCACGGCGCGTCTGCGCCGTGAAGGAGTGTTTTACGATCAAGGACTTGATCGCGCTGGACCCCGGACCAAGTCCGGGGTGACGGTGTGCGGATGCAACGGCCTCATTAAAACCTGATCTCGGCAAGTTTTTCCACCCGCCTAAACGCCCGCCTTGCAGCGGGCGTCGTACGCCGCAAGCCGCGTATCAGAACGGCGAATCCGGGAAGTAGAACTGCTCGGCATTCTCCTTGGTGATCAATGTCGCGTCGAGAATATAATTCCCGGCAACCGGCACCTGATCATAGAAATGCCCGGCCGTCAGCTGCATGGCTGTCGCCACCATCGCCGGCGGATAGAGCACATCGACCGGCACCAGCTTGTCGCCATCCATGACCTTCTTGATCATGTCCTTGGAGCCGGCGCCCGCGACGATATACTGGATATCGGTACGGTTCGCCTGCTGGATCGCTTCCAGCACGCCAATCGCCATGTCGTCATCCTGGCACCAGACCACGTCGATCTTCTTGTATTTGGTCAGATAGTCCTGCATCACGCGGAAGGCGTCGTCGCGGTTCCAGTTGCCGTATTGACGGTCGAGAACCTTGACGTTCGAACCGGCGATGCCCTTGTCGAACCCATCCTGACGCTGCTGGTCGATGGGGATCGGCAGGCCGCGAATGACCACCACTTCCGCATCCGGCGTGGTCTTCTTGATGTATTCGCCCGCCACCTGGCCGAGCGCCGGATTGTTGCCGGCAACATAGAGATCGCGGATGGAATTGTCATTGACGCTCGGCGCGCGGTCAACAAGCGCAACGAAGGTGCCCTTGTCCTTGATCTCCTTGATGGCGTTGACCAGCGGATCGGGATCGGACGGCAAAACGACCAGTGCGTCCAGCCCCTGCACGGCAAGATCCTGCAGCGCGTTGGCCTGATTGGCAGCATCCGGCGATGTCTTGACGATCACATTAAGCCCCGGATGCTCCTGCATGAGCAGCTTCGCCACGCGCTCGGCATGATAGACGACACCGGCCGTCCAGCCGTGGTCGGCGGCCGGAATGGAGACGCCGATGGTGACCTTCTTGTCCTGCGCATGGGCCGAGCCCGCCAGCACCGCAGCCAGCGCGGCAAAGGCCACGCCGATGAATTTTCTACGCATAGTCTCTTTCCTCCCAAGACCGGGGCGTTCCTCCTTCAACCGCACCTGCCCCACATGGTGCGGCGTGATACGTCACCTGCGGCTGAGCGAACGCTGCACCAGCATGGCGATGATGATGATGGCCCCCTGAATGGCGCCGATCAGATATTCGCTGACGAAGTTCGACAGGATCATGATGTTGCCGACGATCTCCAGAATGAAGGCGCCGCAGATCGTGCCCCAGATGCGCCCCACCCCGCCGCGCAGCGCCGTGCCGCCGACAACGACGGCGGTGATGGCCTGCAGCTCCCACAACATGCCTGTGGTGGCCGAGGTGGAAGCGAGGCGCGGCACATAAAGCAGCACCGCCACCGCAACACACAGCCCCTGCACCACATAAGCGATGGTGCGAACCCGCGCGACCGAAATGCCGGAATAACGCGCCACATCCTCGCTGGAGCCGACCGCTGTCAGATGCCGGCCGTAACGTGTGCGGTAAAGCACGAAGGCGGCGATGGCGGCGGTCACGAAAATCACGATGACCGGCACCGGCACACCCAGCACATTGCCGAAATAGACCGGGCGATAAAGCGTCTGGATTTCCGGGTTGCGCAGCGTGATGGCGCCGCCCTGCGACAGCCATGTGGTCAGCCCGCGATAGATGCCCATGGTGCCGAGCGTGGCGATGAAGGGCTCGATGCGGCCGATGGTGGTGATGAGGCCATTGGCAAGCCCGCAGGCCGCGCCGATGGCAAGTGCCAGCACCATGGCGACCAGCAGCATTAAAAGCGGACTGGCGATGACGCCGCTGTTCATGAACAGGATCATCAGGCTGGCGACGAAAGCCACCATCGCGCCAACCGAAAGATCGAGCCCGCCCGAGGTGATGACGTAGGTCGCGCCAAGCGCGATGATGGCGACGAAGGCGCTGCGGGTGACGACGTTCAGGAGATTGTCGATGCCGATGAAATTGGGATTGGCGATGGTGCCGAGAACCAGCAGCAGGGCCAGCGCCACAAACGGCGCCACGGCGCGCAGATCCCAGTCCTTCGAGGTCTTCGGCGTCTTGCCGGTGTCAGTTGCGGCCTCGGTCATGTTTCCCCTCAATTGTCTTTTCTTCAGGCCATATGTTTCGAAACCCGCAGCCTCAGGCGGGTTCCTGCGTGTGAACACCGGTCGCCAGCGCCACGATGTCGTTTTCGGTCATGCGATCCCCCGTCACTTCACCGACGATCCGGCCGGAACGCATCACCAGAATGCGGTCGCAGATGCCGATCAGCTCGGGCATTTCCGAGGAAACGACGATGATCGAACGCCCCTCCTCCGCAAGCCCGGCGATGAAGCGGTAAATCTGCTCCTTGGTGCCGATGTCGATGCCGCGCGTCGGCTCGTCGATGATGACGATGGACGGATCGAGCAACATCATTTTGGCGAGCAGCAGCTTCTGCTGGTTGCCGCCGGAGAGCTGACCCGCCAGCAGATCCTTGCGGCCGGTGCGGATATCGAAATCACGCACCGCATCATCAAGCGCCGCCGTCTCGCGGCGGGTGTCGATCTGGAGCAGCCGGCTGAATTTCTTCAGCGAAGCAAGCGTCAGATTGATGCGCAGATCCTTGGCAAGCAGCAGTCCCTTGCCCTTGCGATCCTCGCTTAAATAAACGATGCCCGCCTTCAGGCTGTCTTCGGGCTTGGCGAAAGTAACCGCCCGCCCAAGATGGCGCACCGTTCCCCGCCCGGCCCGCAGGCCCAGCACGCCCTCCATCAGCTCCGTCCGGCCGGCTCCGACCAGACCGGCGAAACCGAGGATTTCGCCCTTGCGCAGGCGGAAACCGGCATCCTGCGCATAACCGGGAACGTTAAAATGCTCCACCTCAAGAACCGGCTCACGCTCACCGCCGGCATTGCGGTCGGGATAGAGCTTGGCGACATCGCGCCCCACCATCAGCCGCGCCATATCGGCCGGCTCCAGCTCTGATGCCGGATGCGAGGCGACCAGCCTGCCGTCGCGCAGCACCGTCACCCGGTCGGCGATCTCCTTCACTTCCGGCAGGCGGTGCGAAATATAAAGCACGGCCACGCCTTTCGCCCTGATGTCGCGGATGACATTCAGGAGCGCATCGGTCTCGATGGGCGTCAGGCTCGCGGTCGGCTCGTCGAAAATCACCACGCGATGCGGCACCAGCAGAACGCGGGCGATCTGCACCAGCTGCCTTTGGGCAATCGACAGGCTGCCGACGATGGCGTCGGGATCGATCGTGCCGCCGAGATCGCCAACGGCCTTGCGGGCGCCGTCGCGCATGGCGCGGTCGTCCACAACAGGACCTTTACGCAATTCGCGGCCGAGATAGATGTTCTGCGCCACCGTCAGATCCGGCGCCAGCAATATTTCCTGATGCACGAGAACGATGCCGCGATGTTCGGCATCCACCGGCCCGCCGAGCGCGACGGCTGCGCCATCGATGAGGATTTCACCGCCCGACGGCTTTTCATTGCCCGCCAGCAGCTTCATCAGCGTCGACTTGCCGGCGCCGTTTTCGCCGATGATGGCGTGCACCTCGCCGGCACGCACCGCGATCTCTATATCCTTCAGAACCTGAACCGGCCCGAAGGATTTCGACAGCCCGACGGTCCGGACAAGGGCCGGGGCTGAAGTTTCGTCAGCAAAAGCCATGCGCCGTCACCGACAGCCGGTGAGAACGGACGGTTTTTGCCCCTCGATTTTCCTTGAAGCGACCATGAGCGAACTCCTCCCAAAGCTCGGAGAAGAAGCTAACGTCCGTTTTGAGGTACGTAAAGCAAATTTCGCTCGTCTTTTAGAATACACTGAAATTTGAAGGATGCGTCCCGGCCAAACGGCGGATCGGATCAGGGATCTGCGGAGCGCTTGAAACCTTTCATGAGGCTGTGCACGGCCTCGCCGCCCTCCTTTGCCAGATCGAAGCGCTTGCCGAACAGCAGCCAGTCGGAGCAGATGCCTTTCAGCAGCCAGTAGAGCGCCCCGAGCGCCGAATCCGCCGTCCAGTTGTCGTTGAAGGCACCTTCCGCCTGCGCCCGTTCGAAAGCCGCTTCCAGCCGCTCCTTGTGGTAGCGGTCCAGTTCCTCCTGCGCATGCAGGACAGGCGCGAACTCGTCTGAATAGCTGGTGCGCAGGCTGATGGTCATGATGCGCTGGCGTTGTTCGTCCTGCGCCAGAAGCGCCAGCCACTTGCAGGCCGCCTCCTCGATCTTGGCCAGCAGGGTCAACCCCTTGAGATCAGGATCACCGAAATCGAGCAGATCCGATTCGGGCAAAGCGACGGATTCGTATAGCCCGATGAAAAGGTCGGTCTTGCTGGAAAAATGCCAGTATATCGCCCCGCGCGTTACCCCGGCTGCGGCCGCCACCTCGTCCAGCGAACTGTTGGCCACGCCTTTCTTGAAGAATACCCGCTCGGCGGCGGCAAGGATCGCCTGACGGGTCTCTTCTGCCTCGGCCTTGGTACGGCGCATTCCGATGTCTCCTTCCAGTCGTGGCACGGCGCTTTCGCACCGTGCCTTTTCTTGTCGTGCCGGGCTGTCATTCACATGAATATGGCCCGGCCTTCACATCCGTTTTATTCCGCCGGCGATACGGCGTCAGCAGCAATCTCATTCTGCTTCTTCCGATCCCCGAAAATCTTCATGACAAAGACGAAGAAAACGGGAACGAAGAAGATCGCAAGGATCGTCGCCGAGATCATGCCGCCAAGCACACCGGTGCCGATGGCGTTCTGGCTCGCCGCGCTGGCACCTGACGCAATTGCCATCGGCAGCACGCCGAGCGAGAAGGCAAGCGAGGTCATCAGGATCGGCCGGAAGCGCAGATGCGCCGCCTCCACCGTCGCATCATAGGTGGATTTGCCCTCCGCCCGCAGATCCTTGGCAAATTCGATGATCAGGATCGCATTCTTGGCCGAAAGCCCGATGATGGCGACAAGGCCAACCAGGAAGTAGACGTCGTTCGGCATGCCGCGCAGCATCACCGCCGCCACCGAACCGATGACGCCGAGCGGCACCACCAGCATGACGGAGAGCGGGATGGACCAGCTTTCGTAAAGCGCCGCCAGAAGCAGGAAGACGAACAGCACGCTGAGGCCGATAAGTGCCGGCGCCTGCGAACCCGACTGGATTTCCTGCAGCGACTGCCCGGTCCATTCGAAACCGAAGCCGCTTGGCAATTCGCCCGCCAGACGCTCCATTTCGGCAATCGCATCACCGGAGGAGTAACCGGGCGCCGACTGGCCGCCGATACGGATCGCCGGATAGCCGTTGTAACCCACCACCTGCGAGGGACCGCGCACCCATTCCACCGTGGCGAATGAGCTTACCGGCACCATGCCGCCATTGGCGTTGCGGACGTTGAGGTGCAGCAGGTCCTCGGTCTTCATGCGCTGCCCCTGCTCCGCCTGCACCGTCACGCGCTGCATACGGCCGGCATTGGGGAAGTCGTTGACGTAGGACGAGCCCATATTGGCGGAGATGGTGGCGTTGATGTCGCTGAAGGTGACACCGAAGGTATTGGCCTTTTCGCGGTCGATGATGAGGTTGACCTGCGGAGAATCCGGCATGCCTTCGACACGCAGGCCGGCCAGAACCGGGCTTTTCTGCGCGGCCGCCATCAACTGCGCTCCGGCGGCGCTCAGCGCCGTCTGTCCGGCACCCCCGCGATCCTGCAGGCGGAAGGTGAAGCCGCTGGAGTTACCGAGACCCTGAATGGGCGGCGGCGACAGCGTGAAGGCCATGGAACCCGGCAGGCCCCAGAGCTTGCCGTTGATGCGCTGGGCGATGGCGGATGCGGAATCCTCCGGCCCACGTTCGCTCCAGTCCTTCAGCGTCGCAAAGGCGAGACCGGCATTCTGGCCGGAACCGGAGAAGGAGAAGCCCGAAACCGCTATCACGCGATCGACCGCCGGTTCCGCCAGGAAGATCTTTTCGATTTCCTGGATGGATTGCAGGGTGCGTTCGCTGCTGGCTTCCGCCGGCGCCTGAATGTCGACGATCAGGTAACCCTGGTCCTCATTGGGCAGGAAGGAGCTGGGCAATTGCATATAGGCCCAGCCGAGACCGGCAAGCAGCGCCGCATAAATGACCATGAAGCGGCCGGAACGCTTGATGATGCTGCCGACCGACGAGGAGTATTTATGCGAGGCCTTGTCGAAGCCGCGGTTGAACCAGCCGAAGAAGCCCTTCTTCTCATAGTGCCCGGCCTTGATCGGCTTCAGGAACGACGCGCAGAGCGCCGGCGTGAGCGACAGCGCAAGGAAGCCCGAAAACAGGATGGAGACCACCATGGTCAGGCTGAACTGCTGGTAGATGATGCCGACGGCGCCAGGGAAGAAGGCCATGGGCACGAACACCGCCGTCAGCACCAGCGTGATGCCGATGATGGCGCCGGAAATCTGGCCCATCGCCTTGCGGGTCGCCTCCTTCGGCGACAGATGCTCTTCCGCCATGATGCGTTCGACATTTTCCACCACGACGATCGCGTCATCGACGAGAATACCGATGGCGAGAACCATGGCGAACATGGTGAGAACGTTGATGGAGAAACCCGAGACATACATGATGGCGCAGGTGCCGAGCAGCGCCACGGGCACCACCAGTGTCGGAATGATGGTGTAGCGGATGTTCTGGAGGAAAACGAACATCACCACGAAGACGAGGATGATCGCCTCCACCAGCGTGTTGATCACCTTCTGGATGGAGATTTTCACGAAGGGGCTGGTGTCGTAGGGAATTTCATATTCCAGACCCGGCGGGAAATACCGCGACAGTTCCTCCATGGTGGCGCGCACGCCATCGGAGGTCTGCAACGCATTGCCGGTGGGCGACAGCTGCACGCCGATGGCCGCACTGGGTTTGCCGTTCAGGCGGCTGGAAAAGGCATAGCTTTCGCCGCCCACTTCCACCCGCGCCACATCGCGCAGCCGGACGGACGAACCATCCGGATTGGCGCGCAGCACGATGGCGCCGAATTCTTCCGGTGATGTCAGCTGGCCCTGCACGTTGACGGTGGCCGAAATCTGCTGGCCTATCGGGTTTGGCGACGCGCCGATGCGGCCCGCCGCGACCTGCGAATTCTGCGCCTGAATGGCGCCGATGACGTCGGACGAGGTGAGGCTGAGGCCGAGCATCTTGTCCGGGTCCATCCAGATACGCATGGAGCGCTGGGTGGCGAACAGCTGGGCGCTGCCGACGCCCGGCACACGGCGCAATTCGCCAAGCACGTTGCGGCTGAGATAGTCACCGAGACCGATGGCATCGGTATTGCCGTCAACGGAGGTGAGCGCCACCATCATCAGGAACGAGGTGCCGGCCTGTTCGACCCGCAGGCCCTGCTGGGTAACCGCCTGCGGCAGACGCGGCTGAACGCGGGCGATGCGGTTCTGCACCTCGACCTGCGCTTCACCGATATTGGTGCCCGGCGCGAAGGTGACGTTGATGGAAATGCTGCCTGACGATTCCGAGGTCGATTCAAAATAAAGAAGACCCGGAACCCCGTTCAGCTCTTCCTCGATGGGACGCGTGACGCTCTGGTAAATGTCCTCGGGCGCGGCACCGGGATAGGTGGTCGCGATCGAAATCTGCGGCGGCGCCACATTCGGATATTGCGCAATCGGCAGCATGGGAATGGCGAGCAGGCCCGCCAGCATGATGAAGATTGCGACGACCCAGGCAAAAATGGGCCGATCGATGAAAAAACGTGCCATGAAATCGGTCCTTATTGCTTGGCGGCCGGGGTCTCAGACGAGGTCTCGGCCGAAGCCGCGCCCTCGTTGCCGGCGGCGGCGACATCGGGCTCCGCAGACCATGGTTCAGGCTTCACCTTGGCGCCCGGCGCGGTTTTCTGGAAACCTTCGGCAACGACGCGGTCGCCATCCTTCAGGCCTTCCGAAATCACCCAGCGGTCGCCGATGGAACGGCCGACGCTGACGCGGCGCTGCTCGACCGTGTCTTCGGCATTCACGACAAGTACGCTCGCCTGCCCGCCGGCATCGCGCTGCACCGCCTGCTGCGGCACGGCGAAGGCCGCTTTCTGGATGCCCTGCTGGATCTGGACACGGACATACATGCCCGGCAAAAGGTCGCCGTTCGGATTGGGAAATTCGCCGCGCAGCGTCACCTGACCGGTGGTTTCATCCACCGCCGCTTCGGAAAACAGTAGGCGACCGGAAACGGGATAACGGCTGCCGTCATCGAACAGCAGGTTGACTTCGGCCTCGTTCGGGCCGGTCATCAGCTGGCCATCCTGCAGCGCCTTGCGCAGGCGGATGAGATCGGCGGCCGGCTGGGTGAAGTCGGCATAGATCGGATCGAGCTGCTGGATCGTCGCGAGATTTTCCGAACCGGTGGCGCTGACGAGTGCGCCTTCGGTGATGCGCGCCCGGCCGATCATGCCGCTGATGGGTGCGGTGACATTGGCATATTGCAGATTGAGCCTGGCTTCCGCTACGCCCGCCTCAGCAACGGCCACTTCGGCATCCGCCTGCGCCAGCTGGGCGATGGCATTGTCGAATTCCTGCTGGGAACCGACGTTGGAACGGCGCAGCTGCTGCTGCCTGTCGGCCGTCTGCCGCGCCTGCAGCTGTGCCGCCTGCGCCCGGCGCAACGTGCCTTCGGCGCTGTCGACGCGCACCTGGAACGGCGCGGGGTCGATCCGGTAGAGCACGTCGCCTTCCTTCACCAGCGAGCCCTGCTCGAACACCCGCTCGACGATGATGCCGGAGACGCGCGGGCGCACTTCGGCAAGCCGCGTCGGCGCGATGCGTCCCGGCAATTCGTTGGTGATGGGCAGCTCTTCCTGCTTCACGGTCACGACCTTGACCGCGCCGGGCGGCGGCGCGCCAGGCGCAGAGGCCTGCTCGTCGCTACATCCGACCAGAACGATGCCTGTCAACAACACCGCTACGATCTGCCCCAATCTCTTCGCCATACTGCGCTCCGAATCCATAAAAAAGGTCACATTTACATACATACTAAGACGTATGTAAAATTCCGGCAACGAAATTGTTGCGGCGCAACAGCTCTCTCACGCGCTTGTGAAGATGCGTGCAAACGGACGGAGATTGGCTGAATGACGGAGCGAAGCAGGAGGCAAGGGCCCATATCAGGTGGCAGCCGGAGACGGACGGAAGACCCGGAATCGATGAGAGTCCCCCGCCCCGCCGCACCAAAGGCTGCCAAAAGATTCTGCCACCTTCCGCTCTCACCGATGCGGGGCAGATCCTCGGGACAGGCCGATGATGACGCCGGGAACCGGAACGCGTCTCGACGATGGAGGCTGCCTAGTGACAGCGCGTAAACCGTTTATCCGGCCCGGAAGATATGTGCCGCCATGTCAAGGCAGCGGCAGGCATAACCCCATTCATTGTCGTACCAGGCGACCAGCTTGGTAAGACCGCCTTGCGTCTGCATTCCGGCCAGCGCATCGAAGATCGAGGAATGCGGATTGCCGCGCATGTCGGTGGAGACGACGGGTTCGTCGCAATAGGCGAGAATGCCGCGCATGTCGCCCGCCGCCCGTGTGCGGATCATCGCGCAGATATCCCGGTAGGAGACGTTGTCCCGGAGCCGGCATGTCAGGTCGATCATGGAGACGTCAGAGACCGGCACGCGCACCGCCAGACCGTTGATCCGCCCGTTCAGTTCCGGCACCACCCGGCCCACCATGCGCGCAGCGCCGGTCGTTGCCGGAATGATGTTTTCCAGAATGCCGCGGCCGAAACGCCAGTCCTTGCGGGCGACACCATCCACCGTGTTCTGACTGGAGGTCGTCGCATGAACCGTCAGCATCAGCGCCTCTTCGATACCGAAGGCATCGTTCAGCGCCTTGGCGAGCGGCGCGACGCAGTTGGTCGTGCACGAGGCGTTCGAGACGATGGTTTGCCCGGCATAGCCGCCAGCGTTGACCCCCATGACGAAGACCGGCGTATCGTCGTCCGGCGGCGCCGAGATCAGAACCTTGCCCGCACCGGCGGCAAGATGTCCTTCCGCTGCCTTTCTGGTCAGGAAGAAACCGGTCGATTCGATGACGACATCGACGCCGACGCCGGCCCAGCCGATTGCACCCGGCTCCCGCTCGCTGAAGGCCCTCACCGGCCTGTCATCGATGACAAGCGCGTTTTCCGATGTCGCCACCCTGCCCGGGAAACCGCCATGTACGCTGTCATATTTAAGCAGGTAAGCGAGATGGTCGATCGGCAGCAGATCGTTGATCGCCACGATCTCGACATCGCCCCGCGCCATCGCGGCCCTTAGAACCGTCCGGCCGATGCGGCCGAACCCGTTAATGCCGATACGGATTTTGTCAGTCATCGATTGTCCTTTTAACCGAGAAGGAAAGGCGGGCATTCCCCGCCCGCGCAGCCTGAAGGGCACGCCGCGCATACGCGTCGCAACCCTCCCCGAAGGGATTGTTTTCCCTGCCGCTTATTTTTATACTAGACCGCACAAAAATACGGCGCAACGAATTTATTGCGAAACGGTACAAAAATGAAAGAGAAGTCCGCCAGAGGGCGCCCCCGCCAATATGACGCCGACGCCGCACTGGGCGCGGCCCTCCTCGAATTCCGCCGCCACGGCTATACCGCCACCTCGCTCGACCATCTGTCGGAGGCAACAAAAATGGCGCGGCCAAGCCTTTACGCCGCCTTTGGCAACAAGCGCGCCATCTATCTCAGGGCCATCGCGCATTATATCGCGGAGAGCGGAAAAAGCCGCCACCACGCGCTCTTTGCCGCCCCCTCGCTCGCAAAGGCGCTCGATGACTATTTCATGATGATCGTCGCAATCTATTCGCAAGGGGATGATTACCCGCTCGGCTGCCCCGTGCTCAGCGTCATCACCGGCGAAGCGACGGCCGATCCGGTGATGGGAGCGGAACTCTCCGCCGCCCTCGGTCGCACCGATGCGCGGTTCCGCGAGCGGATCACGGCGGCGCGCGACGACGGCCAGCTGCCGCCCGACACCGACATTGACGCCGTTGCCGACATGCTGGCGGCCCTGCAGCACAGCCTTGCGCAACGCGCGCGCGCCGGCGCGGCGCGGGCGGACCTGGAGCGTATTGCCCGCAGCAGCATTGCACTGGTTCTCAGAGCGGCGGGTGCTGACCCAGCACCCTAACCGCTTCCACCTGTCCGTTCAGAACAGGCGCTTCAGCGGCGTGGTTTCCGACTGCGGGCAAGGCTTCGTCGTATCGCTATTATCGGCGGGCCGGTTGCGAAGGGCCGCATAATAGGCGTTCTTCTGTTCGTACATGTTCATATCGGCGCGGCGCACCAGCGATTCCATCGTCTCGCCGGCCTCGCTGGTCGCCACCCCCAGCGACAGGCTGAGCGGCGCGCTGGAATAGAACTGGTTGTTGATCTTCAGCAGTTCATAAACCGTCTCGACCATAGCCGCGGCGATCTGCCTGTCGGCGCCCGGAAGAAGGATGGTGAACTCATCCCCGCCGATGCGCGCCGCATGGTTCGGCGCGGTCACCACACCATTCAGCACCTCGCCCACACGCCGCAACAGGGCGTCGCCGGCATCGTGGCCAAGCTTGTCATTGGCGTCCTTCAGGCCGTTGAGATCGATGACGATGGCGGAAACCGGCCTGAGCGCGCTGCGCTCCAGCCGGTTCAGCTCGTCCGAATAGAAAGCGCGGTTGTGCAGCTTGGTCAGCACGTCGTGCTTGCCGAGATATTCCAGATAGGCTTCCGCCTTCTTGCGCGCGGTAATATCCGTCAGCGCCACCTGCACCAGCGACCAGTCATGCTCATGGCCGGGGAAGACGGAAAAATGCAGGAGAACGTGCCGCTCCGAACCGTCAAGCGCGTAGTTCACCACCTCGCGATGGTGAGTGAGATTGCCGTTCCAGAGCTCCATCAGCTGCTCCCGGAACGGCTTTTCCATCTCGCCGCGGAAAATATCGCCGAGCCGTTGCAGCAGCACCTGCCGGTCCGGCGCGCAGAACAGGTCGAGTGTCGCACGGTTGACGTCGATGACGCGGATTTCGCTCATGCATTGCCGCACGAATTCGGGATGCACATCCATGAACACCCGGAAATCGACAATGCCGCGATCCCTGACCTCCTCGATCAGCCGCCGCACGCGGCTGAAATCCTCCACCCACAGCGAGACCGGGGAATGCTTGAACATGCCCTCGGCATAACGGCGGTTGAAAAGCTCCTTGCGGCGGGCCTCCTCGCGCTCCGTCACATCTTCCGTGGTCAAAAGCAGCCGGCCAAGCGTTTCTTCGTGGCCGGGTATGACCGCGCCGCGCAGCTGGATATCGAGCCGCCTGCCGCCGATCGAATAATTCACCGCGTTGCTGGTAAATTCAGTCCTGCCCGCCCAGAGTTCGGAAAGCTCGTTCACATGGCTTTCCAGCATGTCATCGCGAAAAATCCGGTGGAGATTATCGACCAGATGCGCCTGGTCGCGGGCCTCGAACAGTTCCAGCGTCCTGGCATTGACCTGGATGACGCGGATTTTCTGCGAGCAGGCCGCCACCCGCGACAAATCCTCCAGAAGAAATGCCCTGATATCCTCGACGCCCTGCGCCCGCCAGATATCGAACTGGCCCTTCACCTCGCTGAAATCCTCGATCCACATCGCCACGGGCGCAAGATTGAAGACATTGGTATCGATCGTCTCACTCATACGGGCAGTCTTCTCAAGGGTAGATGCGGGAGGATGCCAAATGATGCGGCACGGCGACGGCCATCCGCATATCAGGATTTATTAGGGATATTCGATTTAACGCAAGCATTTATCGCGCAAGCCGCCGGATTGCGCGATAATTCATGGATTTCGCCGATGGATGCCGCTTACCAGAGCTTCACGTGGCGGTTGACATCCTTGTAGAGCAGGTAGCGGAACCGGCCCGGTCCGCCCGCATAACAGGCCTGCGGGCAATAGGCGCGCAGCCACATGAAGTCGCCCGCCTCAACTTCCACCCAGTCCTCGTTCAGCCGGTAGACCGCCTTGCCCTCCAGCACATAAAGGCCGTGTTCCATCACATGGGTTTCCATGAAAGGAATGGTCGCGCCCGGCTCGAAGGTGACGATGTTGAGATGCATGTCGTAACGCACGTCTTCGGGATCGATGAAGCGCGTCGTCGCCCATTTGCCCTCGGTATCAGGCATGGCCGACATGGCGATCTCATCCTCATGCGAAAAGATCGCCGGCGGCGGCGCAAGCCCGTCAACCGCCTGAAACGCCTTGCGAACCCAATGGAACTTGACGGGTGCCTTGCCGGAGTTTTTGACCTGCCAGGAAGCACCGGCCGGCAGGTAGGCGAACGAGCCCTCCCGCAGCGCATGTTGCGCGCCCTCGAACGTTACGGTCATCTCGCCTTCGACGACGAAGATCGCCGCCTGCGCCCGCTCATCCGGCTCCGGCCGCTCACTGCCGCCGCCCGGCTGCACTTCAACGATATATTGCGCGAAAGTCTCGGAAAAACCCGTCATCGGCCGGGCGATGATCCAGGCCCGCGTGCCGGTCCAGTGCGGCAGCACGCTCGTCACGATATCGGACATCACGGTCTTGGGAATGACCGCATAGGCGGTCTTGAAAACAGCCTTGCTCGACAGCAGTTCCGTCTGCCCCGGCAGACCGCCCATATCCGAATAATATCTCTTCATTTCAGCCATTCCATTCTGCAACGCATCAGGCGCGGATTCTTAAGGCCGCGACGGGGTTTAATCAAATGGTTATTGGCGAAGGGGCGAGTGACGGAATGGGGCACGACGTCGCCCCGCCTTTCTTCTCCCCGCCGGGGAGAAGGTGGCCCGAAGGATCGGATGAGGGGGCAAGGCCAGCGATAGACCGCCCCCTCGCCCCCCTCATCCCGCTGCCGCGACCTTCTCCCCGGCGGGGAGAAGAAACACGCGGCACGCGCTCGTTCCCACGAAGGAATATCGGGCGCGGCTTTCTATCTCACGCCTTCTTACGCATCGTCGCATAGACGATATTGTGGTTCTCGCCGAAGAAAACCTCCGCCTCGATACTTGCAGGATCGGCGCTGGCATTGACGATCCGCCACATATCCGCCTTCGAGCGCAACAGCAGCGCCCAGTTCATGAAGGTCTCCATATAGCCGTCGACGACGATATCCTCGGAGAAGTTGGCGAAGAGGAACATGCCGCCGGGCTTGAGCATCTCCATGCAGCGCCGCGTCAGCTTGATCGCCACACGGTCGTTCAGATAATCGTAGAGGCCGGCGGCATAGACCAGATCGAAGGTGCCGAGTTCCTGCGTGCGCAGGACGATGTCGCGCACCGAACCGTCGATCGCCTCGACACCGCGGCCGCCGAAATCGCGGGTGACGGAACCGACGCTGAGGGGGTCCTGATCGAGCGCCACCCAACGCCGCAGCTTCCCCTCCTTCAGCGCGACCGAAGCATCGGCCTCGCGCAGGTGACCGGAGGCGATGGTGAGGATTTCCGTCTCCGTTCCGTGCCGCGCGGCGGCCTCATCGACGAAACGTGTCAGCAGATCGCGGCGCTCGCGCACGGCAACCGAGGAACTGGCATCCCTTGTATAATCGTAAAGTGCCGCCCCGAGCGGCGAGGCGTTCGCCACCAGCGAGGCAACGCTGTCGTGGCCATAGATGAAATCGAGCAGCTGGGCATCGCCCGAATACCCCCTCGGCTTTTCGAACGACCACCGGGTGAAGGGATCTTCGAGAAACCGTTCCGAAACGGAGTGATTCTGCACCAGCGAAATCAGTTCCGCCCACACGCTTGAGTGGAGTTTATCTCTTAGACCATGCAGTGCGCCCGCCGTTCGATGTATTATCTCACGTGCTGAAACGCCATTGTCGAATTGCTGCTGTGCCAATTCGAGAATGATGGCCACCTCTGCTTTCGCAACTGCGAAATGCTCATCGAATGTTTCCGTTCTGCGCGCAAAAATCTCTTTTGCGACAGTATCCGGGGTGATCAGACTTGCCCCGTCCAGATTTTTCTTCTTTACCCGCACCACTTCAGCCTCCAGTATTAACACATTGTTAACTATACGTTTCTGGGAGACGGAAGGCCACTCGCTTTCGATTTTTGAGCGGTGTAGGGATAGATTAGTACATTAGCGTATTTTTTTGGTCACACTCTTGGGCAGAGGAGAAAGCAAATACGCGGTTTAGCGAAACTTAATGTTGCGAACGTATGATGCGTTCTTCCTTTCCATGTTCTGCCAAGGCATCGGCAGAGATTGGCAGGAACCCGCACCGGGCGCGAAAGCACACGGAAAAGTGGAATAAGCAGTTACTTGATAAAGTATACGCAACACTATGGGAAAGTGCATGAGGCACACATTGGGAGAGGTGGGTGGACAGCAGGATGATCGGCGGCCGGACTCCCGGTTTTCTGATGAGCTTCTTGCCCTCTACCAGCAGGAAGGCGAACGCAGCCGCCGTGGCTCCATCCGACAGGGCCTCTGGACGGCCGTTTTCATCTATCTGCTGTTTGCCATCACCGACATCATTCTGATACCCGATGTCGCTCTTTACGCCATCATCGCCCGCCTGCTCGTGGCGCTGTCGGCACTGCTGACGCTGGAAATACAGCTGCGCAGGGGCGCCAGCACGTCAGCGCTGGACCTCACCTGCGCGGCGGCGCTGGTGATGGGCTATATCGGCTGGCTGCTGCCGTCGCTCTTGACCGACAATCTCGAAAACATGTCCTATTACATGGTTTTCGGGACGATCTTCATGATGGGCGCCAACCTGTTCTTCACGTTCCGCTTCCATCTGTCGCTCGTGTCTTCCGGCATCATTCTCGTCACCTATTTTCTGGCGGTGATGCAGTTTCCCGAAGATATGTTCTACAAGCTGGCCTTCGGCACCTTCTATATTTCCTGCTTCGTCTTCACGTCCTATGTGAACTGGAACCTGAACCGGGAACGCTACCACGTCTTCCTCAACGGGCTGGAAGCCAAGGCCCAGCAGAAGGCGGCGGACGAACGCGGCCAGGCGCTGCTGCGGCTTTCGAATACGGATTCCCTGACGGGCCTGCAAAACCGCCGCTCCATCGACCATCACCTGCGCCTGCTATGGGACAACTGGAGCAAAAAGGAGGAGGGTTTTGCCGTTCTCCTCATCGATGTCGATTTCTTCAAGAAATATAACGACCGCTACGGCCACCAGGAAGGCGACAAATGCCTGGTGACGGTGGGCAACGCGCTGCAGGACGCAATCTCTGGACAGGGTGCCTCCATCGGCCGTTATGGCGGTGAGGAATTCATCGTGCTCGCCCCCTTCCGCTCCAAGCAGCAGGTTGGCGAGCTTGCCGAAACGATCCGCCACACGGTCGAGGACCTGTCGCTTGCCCACGACCAGCGCCGGGACGGCACCTTCGTCGTCACCGTCAGCATCGGCGCCTCCTTCACCCGCCCCAATCCGGACGGCAAGCTGGAGAAGATCATCAACGAGGCCGACCGGGCGCTCTACATCGCCAAGGGCAATGGCCGCAACTGCATGAAGCTGTTCGATCCGGACGATCCGCAGACCAGCGACGAGACGGAAAACATCGCGGCTCTTCTGAAGATCGCCATTGCGGAAAACCTCATTTCCCTTGTCTACCAGCCGATCCTCAATGTCTCGACCAATGAAACGCCGGGCGCCGAAGCGCTGATGCGGCTTCGCCTGCTTGACGGCAGCGCCGTCTCGCCCGGCGTCTTCATCCCGATCGCCGAGCGCACCGGCACGATCATGGAACTCGGCCTCTGGACCATCAAGACCGTCTGCAAGCAGATCCTGGCCGATGACCGGGTGGGCGTGGTCAGCGTCAACGTATCCCCCATGCAGCTGAAAAATCCGGGCTTTGCCACCTCGGTTGCGGCAATCCTCGTCGAGGCCGGCATCGCCGGCAACAGGCTCGCCTTCGAGATCACCGAAGGTCTGGATATGGAGATGCATTCGGATGTGCTGCGCTGCCTGAACGACCTGAAAACGCTCGGCATCAACATCTGGCTCGATGATTTCGGAACGGGTTTTGCCGGCCTTTCCTGGCTGCGCATGACCGATTTCGACACCGTCAAGATCGACCGCTCCTTCCTGCACGACAGCAACACGCCGCGCGGCCGGGCAATGCTGCAGGACATGATCCGCCTCATCCGCAATCGCGGCCACAAGATCCTTATCGAAGGCGTGGAGACGGAAGAGCAGCTGCGGCTGGTGCGCCAGCTGGAGATCGATTATGCGCAGGGCTATTATCTCGGACGCCCGGTTGTCGCCGAAAGGCTGGGGGCGGCGAGAGCCCCCTATCCGCGTCCCAACATGCTGCTGCGTCCCGCCTGACGGGCTGCGGCCCCTGCCTTAATGATAGGCGGGTGGCACGATCGAGAATTTCGACGCCAGCTCCGCAAAGGCCGTGCGGGTAACGGGATCGACAGGCGCGCCTTCCCTTTCCCGTCTTGCCGCCACCGCCCATTCCCGGTCGCCCGGCGCCATGACCTTGCAGTCCTGCCGCACCGGCGATCCGCGCAGCACCTCGAGATAACGTTTCATGCCCTCCTCGAACACCTCGCGCTCAAGGAAGGCTTCCGGCTTCAGCGCCAGAACGAAGGCTCCAAGGCCACGCGGCGTGGAAAAATCAGGGCCGCCCATGGGATCTATATCGAAACTGAGCTTCATGCCGCTGAGAACGGCGCTGAAAATCTCCACCATGCCCGCCAGTGCCGCCCCCTTGAAGCCGAATGCGCCGCCGAGCGGTGCCAGCATTTCAACGGCATGGGGGTTCTGCGTGTCGATGCCGTCGCCGTCAGATGCGACACCATCAGGCAATTGCTGTTCGAGGCTGCGGTAAAGCAGAACGCGATTATAGGGCACGGCACTGGTGGCCATGTCCAGCAGCCAGGGCATGTCATCCGCCGCCGGCACACCCACGGCAATCGGATTGGTGCCGTGAAAGCGCATCGCGCCATCATGCAGGCGCACGAAACTGTCGGAATTGCAGAAGGCAAGGCCGATATAACCCTTCCGCGCCGCTTCCAGCGCATAGGCGCCGGCCGGGCCAAAATGCGAGGAATTGCGGATCGCCACCGCGCCGATGCCGAATTTTTCGGCCAGCGCCATGGCATTGTCCATCGCCGCATAGGTGGCGCGGGCGCCGTGGGCATGGTCGGCATCGATGGTCTCCACCGCGCCGAAGCCGGAGACGCGGCGAATCTGCGGCCGCCGATTGAGACGTCCGCCTTCAAGGGCGGTGATGTAGTGGGCAAGCAGGCGCACGCCGTGGCTGTCGACACCGAGCCTTGTGCCATGCATCATGGCGCGGGTTGCGGCATCGGCCGTCTCGTCATCCGTGCCGGCGGCGAGGAAGGTGCTGCGGCAGAACCGCTCCAGCTCATCCAGCCTTGCAAGAACGGCGACGTTTTCATTGCTGTGCGACATGCGGGGAACCCTCCCGATTCCAGAATCCATGCCGCACAGGCTATTCACGGAGCGCGTTTTTGCAATCGAATATCGCGTCCCGAATAATCAATCAGTCGTCCGCGCCCATGGCATCATAGGGATCGCGCTCACCGGCGATGATGGCGCGCTTGCCGACATGGTTTGCAGGGCCGACAATGCCTTCCTGCTCCATGCGCTCCACCAGCGAGGCGGCGCGGTTATAGCCGACCGACAGGCGGCGCTGGATATAGGACGTAGAGCACTTCTTGTCGCGCATCACCACCTTGACGGCCTTTTCATAGAGATCGTCGCTGTCGTCGTCGCCCATCGAGGTCTTGTCGAAAACAGCCGTATCCTCTTCCGCCTCTTCATCCGCGTCTTCAGCGTCTTCGGTAACGGTGCCGAGATATTCCGGCCGGCCCTGCGTCTTCAGATGCGCCACGACCTTTTCCACTTCCTCATCCGATACGAACGGGCCGTGGACACGGGCGATGCGGCCGCCGCCCATCATGTGCAGCATATCGCCCTGGCCGAGCAGATGCTCCGCACCCTGTTCGCCAAGGATGGTGCGGCTGTCGATTTTCGACGTCACCTGGAAGGAGATGCGGGTCGGGAAGTTCGCCTTGATCGTGCCGGTGATGACATCGACCGAAGGACGCTGCGTGGCCATGATGAGGTGGATGCCGGCGGCGCGCGCCATCTGCGCCAGGCGCTGGATCGCCCCTTCTATCTCCTTGCCCGCGACCATCATCAGGTCGGCCATCTCGTCAACGATGACGACGATGTAAGGCATGGCCGTAAGGTCCATTTCCTCCTGCTCGTAAACCGCCTCGCCGGTGGCGCGGTCGAAGCCGGTCTGCACGTTGCAGAATACCGTTTCGCCCTTGGCGCGGGCAGCGGCTGCCCTTGCATTATAACCGTCGATATTGCGCACACCGAGACGCGACATCTTGCGATAGCGGTCTTCCATTTCGCGCACGGCCCATTTCAGCGCCATGACCGCCTTTTTCGGATCGGTAACAACCGGCGTCAACAGATGCGGAATGCCGTCATAAACCGACAGTTCAAGCATTTTCGGATCGACCATGATCAGGCGGCATTCTTCCGGCTTCAGACGGTAGAGCAGCGACAGGATCATGGTGTTGATGGCAACCGACTTGCCGGAACCGGTGGTGCCGGCGACCAGCAGATGCGGCATCTTCGCCAGTTCGGCAATGACCGGTTCGCCGCCGATGGTCTTGCCAAGGCAGAGCGCGAGCTTCTGGCGGGTTTCGGCATAGTCGTTCGCTTCGATCAATTCGCGCAGATAGACCGTTTCGCGCACCGGGTTCGGCAGTTCGATGCCGATGACATTGCGGCCGGGCACGACGGCGACACGGGCCGAGAGCGCCGACATGGAGCGGGCGATATCATCGGACAGACCGATGACGCGCGAGGATTTGACGCCGGGGGCGGGCTCGAACTCGTAAAGCGTCACGACCGGGCCGGGGCGGACATCGATGATTTCGCCCTTGATGCCGAAATCCTCAAGCACGCTTTCCAGAAGCCCGGCGCTCTGTTCCAGCGCTTCGGGCGTCATGGTCGTGGTCTGCTGGACGCGGGCTTCCTGCAGGAGATCGATGGAGGGATATTGATATTCTCCCTCGGCAAAGACCGGCGCTTCGCGGAACATCGGCTGCGAAGCCTGAATGGGTGCGCGTGGCGTGAAGCGCGGCTCTGCCGTTATTCTTTCCGCTGGCTGGGCCTGCTCGACAGGCGGCTGCGGCTCGATGACCACAGGGGCTTCCGCCACCGGCGGCTGCACGATTTCCTGTTCGATGACCGGAATAGTAGCGGGAACGACGGCCTGACGCACACCGATTTCCCGATAAAGCCGGATAGCCGAACCGCCCGGCACCGTGACGACAGGCGGTTCCGACGACAGCACGACAGTGGCGGTCGGCAACGTGGAAACAGGCTGCGCCTGCACAGGGTTCGTCAGAGCGGGATTTACGGGTAGCGGCCCAAAATCGGCGCGCAGATAGGCGGGAACGGTCTCGCCGACATCACCCGGCAGATCGAGCGTCATGACTTCCCAGAAAAGCTCGTCCGGCAGATGCGCGGCAAAGGCGGGAATGGACGCACCCGGCGCAGCGGCCTGGGCGGCAGCGACCGGCATCTCGGCGGGTTGCGGCTGAAAAGCGGAGAATATCCGCTGCTGCAACGGTGCGTGCGCCACCATGGGCGCGGTCGTGACGGCATGGGCCGGCGCCTGAGTGGCGGCAGCGGCTTCCTCCGCCTGCTTGCGGGCAAGCTCCAGCCGCAATTTATAGGTCAATGCCCTGGCACCCCGCGCATCCGGCGGCTGCGGCAGGAACGGCATGCGCGGTGGCGGCACACGCTGCTCCGCCGGCTTTACGACTGGCGCAGAAGGGGGAACCGCTTCCGACTGCACGGCCTGCTGCTGCATCACGGCCTCCGGCTCCGCCGTTTCAGACGGAACGACAGCAACCACGTCGTCCTCGGGAATATTGGGGGTCTCGACCGGCATCCGCCGCGCAAAAGCGCTTTCCGGCGTGCGGGTGAAACGGACATTCGGGCCAAGCACGAAAGCATTCTGCCAGCCGGGCATCTCCGCACGGCCTTCAATGGCGTCGGCTGCGCTGACGTCGGCATTCGGCCGGGGTGCGACACCAGCCTTCGTCACCATTGCCTGCTGCGCGGCAAACGGCTGGCCGCCGGCATGACGAGCCTTCTCGCTCCCCTCCCCTGCGCTATTGGACGAATTCTGGAATCTGGATCGGGAGAAGCTCATGGCAGCGTGCACACTCATCATAAACGTACATATTTCGGTCTCCCTGAAATAAAAAATAAAGGTTAATTACCCCTTTCCAAACGGGCTGCCGCCGGCAGATTTTCGCGTGACCGAAAGGTATGCAGAAGCACCGCCCACCGCCGCAGGCGATGATCAAATCATTGATTTTTATTTCTTAAATCGTCTTTTTTCAGAGACTTCCGGCCATCCGCCGCAACGGGGAAAAGCAGATTGCCGCCGGTAAAGCATATTGTTTCTGCAAATGCGCCCGCAACGTAAAATCATTGCTGTAAAGGGCGCGAATTAACGTGGACACTGCCGAGGTTGCAGTCTTAAGATCGGCGTGCCGCGGGCCAAGCGGAAAGGCCCGCCTCGCCCTCATTTCCGGAGTGAAATTCATGTCGCCTGTCCAGCTTTCCCGCCGCTCGCTTCTCAAGACCTCGCTTGCTCTTGCCGCAACCACGGGACTGGCGGGAATTGCCGCAGCGCAGGAGAAATCCGGCGGGCGGCTGATCGTCGCGGCCGATTCGGAGCCGAAAAACCTCAACCCGGCCATCGTCGCCTCCAATGGCGTGTTTTATATCGCCAGCAAGATCGTCGAGCCGCTGGCGGAGGCCTCCTTTAATGGCAAGGACGGGCTGGAGCCGCGGCTTGCGACCGAATGGCAGGGATCGGATGATGGCTTGAGCGCCACCTTCAAGCTGCGCGAAGGCGTGACCTGGCATGACGGCAAGCCCTTCACCTCGGCGGATGTGGCCTTTTCGGCGCTTTCGGTGTGGAAGCCGTTGCAGAACCTCGGCCGGCTGGTCTTCGCCAATCTGGACAAGGTGGAAACGCCTGATGACCACACGGCCGTCTTCCGTTTTTCCAAGCCCACGCCGTTTCAGCTCATCCGCAATGCTTTGCCTGTCGTCACCAGCGTCGTGCCGAAACATCTCTATGAAGGCACCGATATCGCCACCAATCCGGCCAATACCAAACCGGTCGGCACCGGGCCCTTCGTTTTTGCCGAATACAAACCCGGCGAATATTACCGCCTGACCCGCAACCCGAATTACTGGGGCAAAGACCAGCCGCAGCTCGAAGAAATCATCTATCGCGTCCTGCCCGACCGCGCAGGTGCAGCCTCGGCGCTGGAAGCCGAAGAAATACAACTGGCCGCCTTCTCCGCCGTGCCGCTCGCCGATCTTGCCCGCATCGCCAAAGAGCCGGGCATCAAGGTAATCGCTGACGGTTATGAGGCGCTGACCTATCAGCTGGTGGTGGAAATCAATCACCGCCGCAAGGAACTGGCTGACCTCAAGGTCAGAAAGGCCATTGCCCACGCCATCGACAAGAAATTCGTCATCGACAAGGTGTTCCTCGGTTATGCCACGGCATCGACAGGCCCCGTGCCGAAAAACGCCCCTGAATTTTATACCGGCGATGTGGAGACCTATGATTTCGACGTCGCCAAGGCCAATGCGCTCTTGGATGAGGCCGGTTACGCGCGCGGACCCGATGGAAAGCGTTTCGCGCTAAAACTTCTGCCTGCGCCCTATTTCAACGAAACCAGACAATTCGGCTCCTATCTTCGTCAGGCGCTTCAGGAAATCGGCATCAATGCCGAGCTGGTCAATAATGATGCCGCCGCACACCAGAAGGCCGTCTATACCGACCACGCCTTCGATCTGGCCGTTGCTCCCCCGGTGTTCCGTGGCGACCCGGCAATCTCCACCACGATTCTCGTGCGCTCCGGCATTCCAGCTGGCGTCGGCTTCTCCAATCAGGGCGGGTATGAGAACAAGGCGCTCGATACGCTGATCGACAAGGCGGCGGAAACCGTGGATACGGCTGCGCGCACCGCGCTCTACAAGGACTTCCAGAAACAGGTTACAGCCGATCTGCCGCTCATCAACGTCGCCGAATGGGGCTTCATCACGGTAGCGCGCGACACCGTCAAACATGTCGCCAGCAATCCGCGCTGGGCGGTTTCCAACTGGGCGGACACCGCGGTCGATAGCTGAGGCCGCGCCGTGAAACGTGCGACGTCTTTGCTGCGACGAAGGGCGATCAGCGCCATTCCGGTGCTGCTGATCGTTCTCATCTTCACCTTCGCCCTGCTTGAAAATACCTCCGGGGATGCGGTGGATGCCTATCTCGTTTCCATCGGCGGCGGCGATGCCGGGCTGCGGGATGCCCTGCGCGAGCAATATGGCCTCAACGGCTCGATGCTTGCCCGCTTCTGGCTTTATGCCAGTTCGGTGCTGCGGCTCGATCTCGGCTGGTCGCTTGCCTTTGACCGGCCGGTGCTGGGGCTGATCCTCGAGCGGCTGCCGAACACGCTGCTTCTGATGGGCAGCGCCACCGCACTCGCCTTCATCCTCGGCACCACGCTCGGTATCATCGCCGGCGCGCGTCCCGGCGGGATAACCGACCGGGTACTCTCCGCCTTGTCGCTCACGCTTTACGCCACGCCCGGTTTCTGGCTCGGCCTCGTGCTTGCCATCGTCTTTGCCGTGCAGCTTCGCTGGCTGCCGACGTCAGGCATAGAAACCATCGCCTCGGGCAAGCAGGGCTTTGCAAGGGCGCTGGATATTGCCCGCCATCTCGTGCTGCCGGTCGCCAGCCTTGGCCTCATCTATCTGGCGCTGTTCCTGCGCGTCATGCGCACCGCCATGGCCGCGGTCTGGCCGCTGGATTTCGTGCTGTTTGCCGCGTCAAAAGGGCTTTACAGACGGCGCATCGTGCTGCGCCATGTTGCTCGCAACGCGGCCCTGCCGCTTATCACCGTGCTTGGCCTGCAGGCCGCAACCATGCTGGGCGGCAGCGTGGTGATTGAAAGCGTCTTTGCCATTCCGGGTTTCGGGCGGCTGGCGCAGGAGGCCGTCAGCGGTCGCGATACGCCGCTTTTGATGGGCATCATCCTCACCAGCGCCGTCTTCGTCATCCTCGTCAATCTCGCCGTCGACATTCTCTATTCCATTCTCGATCCGCGCATCGGCAGCGGGGAGAATGCGGCATGAGTTTCGTTCTCCGGCTCCTGCGCAATTTCGAAGGTATGACGGGCACCGTCATCCTGACATTGCTGGCGGTGATTGCGCTCTCCGCACCCCTCCTGTTCCCCGGCGATCCGCTGGCGATCGTCGGCGAGCCGCTGATTGCGCCCTTTACGGATGTCGCCCTGCCGCTTGGCACCGACCGGCTGGGCCGCAATGTGCTGGCCGAACTTGCCCATGGCGCGCAGGCCTCCCTGCTCGTCGGCATGGGTGCCGCCGCCGCAGCGCTTGTTTTCGGCACCGTCATCGGCACGATTGCCGGTTTTGCCGGCGGCCTTGTTGATGAGGCTCTGATGCGCGTCACCGATGCCTTCCAGATCGTGCCGAATTTCCTGCTGGCGCTTGCCTTTGTCAGCACCATCGGCCCCTCGATGCCGACAGTCATTCTGGCCATTGCGCTCGGCGCGTGGGCGGACCCGGCGCGGTTGATGCGGGCGCAGGTGCTGAGCATTCGCGAGCGGGACTATGTGCAATCCGCCCGCGCCATCGGCATGCATCCGCTGGAAATCGCCTTCCGGCAGATATTGCCCAATGCCCTGCCGCCGGTTCTGGCGCTCGCCGCCATCATCGTTGCCGCCGCCATCCTCACCGAGGCGGCGCTCTCCTTCCTCGGGCTTGGCGATCCCAATATCGTCACCTGGGGCTCGATGATCGCGGAAGGACGCAACGTGCTCCGCTCAGCGGCGTTCCTGTCCGTCATCCCCGGCATCGGTCTGCTGGTGACCGTGCTCGGTGTCTATCTTTTCGGAGAAGGTATCAACCGGGCGATGGCGACGAGGAGGCAGGCGCCATGAGCGGCAACGCCCTTTGCCGGATAGACGATCTCAGCGTCCGTTACGCTGCGGCCGATGCACCGGCGCTGCACAAGGTTTCCCTGACGATACGGCAGGGGCAGCGGCTGGCGATCATCGGCGAAAGCGGCTCGGGTAAATCCACGCTCGGCAAGGCGATCGCCGGGCTTCTGCCGCAGACCGCGCGGGTCTCGGGCGATATTTCATGGAGCCGCGACAGCGGCCTTTTCACCGGCAGGCCGATGCCGGGACGCGATATCGGCACGATCTTTCAGGATACCGGCGCGACGCTGAACCCGGTCCTGACCATCGGCGAACAGGTGGCGGAAGGCGCGGTGCGGCATCTCGGCCTCTCATGGAAAGCGGCGCGCGATCTTGCCCACGATCTTCTGGAAAAAGTGCGGCTGCCGCATCCCTCCCATCTGCTCTCCGCCTATCCGCACCAGCTTTCCGGCGGGCAGAGGCAACGCGTGGCGATTGCGGCCGCCATTGCGGCGCGCTCTTCGATCCTGATTGCCGACGAGGCGACGAGCGCGCTCGACACGGTGACCCAGGCGGCCATCGCCACCCTTCTCGATGATCTCGTGCGCGAGGAAGAAAGAACGCTTGTCTTCATCACCCATGATATCGGTCTTGCCTCCAGCCTTGCCGACGACATCGCGGTTTTAAGCGCCGGCGAGCTGGTGGAACACGGCCCGGCCCGCCGGGTGCTTTCCGGGCCCGCGCATGCCTATACCCGGGCGCTGCTTGCCGACTACCTCGATCTTTCGACCCCGCCGCTCATCAGCGAGGCCGTGCCATGAATGAAACCCTTCTGAGCGTGGACGGCCTTTCCAAGACCTACCGCACCGGCGCAAGAACGGTGACGGCGCTCTCCGATATCTCGTTTTCGCTCAAGCGCGGCGAGACGCTGGGCCTTGCCGGCCCCTCCGGCTGCGGGAAATCGACACTGGCGCGCATCCTCATGCGGCTGATCCCCGCCGACGAAGGCACGGTCCGTTTCGAAAACCGCAACTGGCTCTCGCTTGGCGGCAGTGCATTGCGCGCCGCCCGGCAGCAGATGCAGATGGTGTTTCAGGATACGCATGGCGCCTTCAACCCACGCGCCACCGTCGAGGATGCCATAGGCGAGCCGCTGCGCATTCACCGCATCGTTCAGAGACGCGAGCGCCCGGTGGAGATACGCCGCCTTCTCGAGCGTGTCGGCCTGCCTGCCGCCTATGCCGGTCGCTCCGTCTTCGAACTTTCGGGCGGGCAGAGGCAGCGTGTAGCGATTGCCCGCGCCATTGCGCTCAAACCGTCGCTTCTCATCATGGACGAAGCGGTCTCGGCGCTTGATGTTTCGGTTCGCCGGCAGATTCTTGAACTTTTGGTGGAAATCCAGCGGGAAACGGCGATTTCCTGTATTTTCGTTTCCCACGATCTCGCCGTCATCCGCGCCGTCTGCCACCGTGTCGCGATCATGGAGGCGGGTCGGATTGTTGAAATCGGCGGGACCGGAGCGATCATTTCCGCGCCGCAATCCTCAACCGCCAGAAGCCTGATCGATGCCGCACCGCGGCTCATCACCACCATGCAAGGATAAGACATGCCCGCCCCGGATTATGCATTGCTCCTCGACCCGCCCACTTTCCCCGCCGAGCGTTACGCCGTGCTGGCCGACCGGCTGGCGGCCCTGATGGGCACAAAAAACGACGTGCTGCTGATACAGGCGGAAGCCGTGCTGGCGCTGGAGGCGGCGGCGACAAGCCTCGCGCGGCCGGGGCTGAGGGCGCTCAACATCGTCACCAGCCCCTATGGCGCATGGTTCGGCGGCTGGCTGGAACGCGGCGGCGCGGCGGTGCGCAACCTGACGGCCAGCCCGGCAAAGCCGGTGACGCTGGCCGAGGTTGAGCGCGCGCTGGATGACGGACCGGGTTTCGATCTTCTCGCCATCGTGCATGCGGAATCGGCAAGCGGCATTCTCAACCCCCTGCCCGCCATTGCCGCGCTGGCGCAAGAAAGAGGCGTTATCACCCTGGTGGATGCCGTCGCCTCGATTGGCGGCCATGCCTTCGAGGTCGACAGGCTGGGCATTGATATCGCCGTCATCGGGCCGCAGAAGGCGCTGGCCGGCCCGGCCGGCATATCGGCCATTTCGGTCAGCCCAAAAGCATGGCAGTTGCTTTCGCACGACAAAGCACCCAGCAACTCCATGCTCTCGCTTCTCGACCAGAAACAGCTCTGGCTGGATGCCGGCCGTGGCGCGTTGCCCGGAACACCGGCACCGCTGGAATTTTACGCGCTGGAGGCCGCACTCGACAGGATCGAGGCGGAGGGTCTGCCAGCCGCCAATGCGCGCCACGAGCGGGCAGCGGCGGCCACCCGTCATGGCATCAAGGCACTCGGCATCGCCAACTGGGTGGAGGAAGCGCATTCCTCAGCCCTCGTTTCCACGGCAATCCTGCCGGATACCGTCGAAGCCGGAGCGTTTCTCGCCGCTATATCCAGAGAGCATGGCGCGGATATTTCCGCCGGCGTCGGCCCCGGCGCGGAACGGCTGATAAGGCTCAACCACACCGGCCGGCGCGCGCATCCGCAGGCGGTGAAAGCCAATATCGCAGCCGTCTCAGGTGCCCTGAAAAACCTCGGCCATGCCACCGATACCGATTCCGCGCTGGAAGCGGCCGAGAAGAGCTATTCCGAGGCCGCTTCGAAAGAGGTTTGAGGGCACCGACAAACATTCATTGCGTGAAATCCGGCACCGGTGAAACGCCAATCACGACATTGTTGTTAAAAATAGTAGACAAATTCCGTGGCCAATCTTGACGAAATCATGGCAACGCGCGAAACTTAACACACCGTTAACTCGCGTGAAGAAGGGAACTGGCCATGGTAGCAGGGTTCAACATGCTCTCCTTTGACCTCTTTGGCATCGGCCGAAGAATGCCCGTCGTCAATGAGCGGGTGGAGACCGAATTTCAGGACAAGACACCGCGCAGGCCGGACGACGAACCACATGATGACGACCGTGACCAGGAATATGAACTGTTCTTCTGGTCGCTTTATCCGGTGATCTAAATCATCCGCAACGGCTCGCCGGCATGAACCTTGCCAAGGACGGCAGGTTCATTCAATGATTGCCGCATGCCGTCTGGAAATGAAAAGAACTCTGCAAACAGAGACTTGTTGCTCCTGCGCCGCCTGCTGCGCGCTAGGGATCATATGGACGCGGCACCGCATGAGGCATGGCCCGTTTCACGCCTTGCAAAAGTCAGCGGCGCCTCGCAGGCGCATTTCGCGAGATCGTTTCGCGATGCCTTCGGCATACCCCCTCACCGCTATCTGCTGACCCGCCGGGTGGAGCGCGCCGTGGCGCTTTTGCGCGACACCGACCTTCCAGTCATCGATATCGCCCTGCAGACCGGCTGGAACAGCATCGGCACATTTGGCCGCGTCTTCCGCGATGTAACCGGGGAGAACCCTAGCGAAGTGCGGCGACAGATGCGGCTTTCGCCCGCCGATCTCGAGCAGGTTCCCCATTGCTTCGTCAGCGCCGCCCATCGCCCCCATCTCACAATCGCAGTTTCGGAGAAGCGCCGACAGGCGAAAGGCGGTAGGCACGATGAGTGAAAGGGAGATAGCTTATGAAAAATGGTGTTCAAGTCGTCGGGCTTTACGTTCATGACCAGGACGAGGCGCTGCAATTTTATGTCGAGAAACTTGGATTTCATGTGCATACGGACGCACGCAACGGCGATTATCGCTGGTTGACCGTGCAGCATCCGGACCAGCCGGATTTCCAGCTCGGCCTGTTTCGGCCGCAGGCCCCGACCGTTGACGAGGCAACGGCGCAGGATCTGAACGAAGCCGTGGCCAAAGGTGCCATGCCGCCTTTGGTTCTGGTGGTCGAGGATTGCCAGAAAGCCTTTGACGCCATGCACAAACGCGGCGTCGAATTCACCCAGGAACCAATCGCCCGCTATGGATCAGTGGATGCGAGTTTCCGCGACCCTTCCGGCAATGGCTGGAAGCTCGTTCAGGCCCGTTGAGGCAACCGTGTGTCACATTCCATCATGGATGCTTTTTCTCGGGGGCGACTTTGATCTTGCAAAAATGGATAAGGCAGAGCCATCGGTGGCTGGGCATTCTGTTGACCGTCACCATTCTGGCGAACTTCGCTTCGATGGCTTTCGGCCCGACACCACCGGTGATCGTTTATGCCCCGCTTCTTCCGCTGACCTTGCTTGTCTTCAGCGGGCTCTACATGTTCTTCCTGCCTTATCTGGGAAAGCCGCTCTCCCCCTCGAAGGAGTAGGCAGGCGGGCGACGAGGCGCTGTATGCCTCAAGCATCAGAAACATTGCGGCGGTTTTGAAGAGCGACGCTTATCGAATGTCCGAAAATATTTCAGCCCCGGGGCGGCACCCCGGGGCTGATTTTTAGCTGATTTTTAAAAGCGGCCGGCCGAAACGGCCTTGCCTTTAGTGGTTGTCGCGCGGCAGGCCCTTGGTCTGGGCGATGCGCTGGTACTTGACCGCCGGCTCCAGAACCGCGCCGGTTTCCATCTGGCTGACGATGCCACGCTGGATTTCCTGCCATGGGGTCTGGTGGTCCGGGAATTTGTAACCGCCCTCAGCCGACAGCGCCTCGTAACGCTTGGCCAGTTCTTCGCCTGATATCAGGATATCCGCCTTGCCACGGCCCACATCGATGCGGACACGGTCGCCCGTCTGCAGGATGGCGAGACCGCCGCCGGCCGCCGCTTCCGGGGAAGCGTTGAGGATGGACGGGCTGCCCGACGTGCCGGACTGGCGGCCGTCGCCGATGCAGGGCAGCGAATTCACACCTTCCTTCAGAAGATAATCCGGCGCACGCATGTTCACCACTTCCGCCGCACCCGGGTAACCGATCGGACCGGCGCCACGCATGAACAGGATGGTGTTGGCATCGATCTTCAGCGACGGATCGTCGATGCGGTGATGGTAGTCCTCCGGACCGTCAAACACCACGGCGCGGCCTTCGAAGGCTTCCGGGTCGTTCGGGTTGGAGAGGTAACGATTGCGGAATTCTTCCGAGATCACGCTCGTCTTCATGATGGCGGAGGAGAACAGGTTGCCGCGCAGAACGCGGAAGCCGGCGCGCTCCTTGAGCGGCTGCTCATAGGGGCGGATGACCTTCTCGTCCTCGATGATGGCACCACGGCAATTGTCGCCGATGGTCTTGCCGTTGACGGTCATGGCGTCTTCCATGATCAGTCCCTGGGTCATCAACTGGTTGACGACTGCTGGCACGCCGCCGGCATGATAATAATCCTCGCCGAGATATTCACCGGCCGGCTGCAGGTTGACGAGCAGCGGCACGTCTTCGCCATAGGTCTGCCAGTCATCCACCGTCAGCTCGACACCGACATGGCGGGCGAGACCATTCAGGTGGATCGGCGCGTTGGTGGAGCCGCCGATGGCCGAATTGACGCGGATGGCGTTGATGAAGGCATCCTTGGTCATGATGTCTGATGGCTTCAGATCTTCCTTGACCATTTCAACGATGCGCAGGCCGGTGAGATAGGAAACTTCCTGACGGTCACGGTAAGGGGCCGGGATGGCGGCGGAGCCGGGAAGCTGCATGCCGAGCGCTTCGGCCAGCGAGTTCATGGTCGTTGCGGTGCCCATGGTGTTGCAATAGCCGGTGGACGGCGCCGACGAGGCGACGAGCTTGACGAAGCCCTGATAGTCGATCTCGCCCTTCGCCAGAAGTTCGCGTGCCTTCCAGACGATGGTGCCGGAGCCGGTGCGTTCACCACGGAACCAGCCGTTCAGCATGGGGCCGACGGAAAGGGCGATGGCCGGAATGTTGACGGTGGCCGCCGCCATAAGACAGGCAGGCGTGGTCTTGTCACAGCCGATGGTCAGCACGACGCCATCGAGCGGATAGCCATAAAGCACTTCCACGAGGCCGAGGTAAGCCAGGTTGCGGTCGAGGCCCGCCGTCGGGCGCTTGCCGGTTTCCTGGATCGGATGGACCGGGAATTCGATCGCGATGCCGCCGGCTTCACGGATGCCTTCACGCAGGCGGTTCGCCAGTTCCAGGTGGTGACGGTTGCAGGGCGAAAGGTCCGAACCGGTCTGGGCAATGCCGATGATCGGGCGGTCGGACTGAAGCTCGGCCTGGCTCAGACCGAAGTTCATGTAACGCTCGAGATAAAGTGCCGTCATATCCGCATTGGCGGGGTTGTCGAACCACGCGCGCGAACGAAGTTTACCCTGGGTTGCAGGCAGATTGTCGGATTTGGTCATGATGCAGGTCTCCAGCCGGAAGTGGCCAACGGTAAAATATTACGAAATGCGACAAGCTTATGTTGTGCGCAAGGAAAATGGAATCAGCTTTCGGAGATCACGCATAACCGACAGAGCCGGTCCAGACGAGTGGATCGGGGCCCTTCTTCGGCTTTAGCCGAATATTTTTCGGCATTTACGACGACAGCGGCATTGCGCAACGGTCTCTCCCTCCCTGCCTCTCCGGATGGCGGCTGGCCTTTTGGCGCCGCGCCCCGTCTCAAGCCAATCTATTTATTTGTATTACTATTAGATGTCATCTCCGCCTGTCAAGCCGGACCGAGGCCCGTTTCCGGTGTGTTTTCAGAGAGAAAAAAGACGGAAGAGATATATACAAGCCATTGATTCATTGGATTTTAAGGTAAAATCCCGATCAAACTGACATCGGGCAAATTGCGGGACCGGTAAAAAACCGCTTTTCAAGAGTATTACTATATGCTCATAGTGTCGGCGTCACGCTGACATCATCTCTGGGAGGATAAGATGAGAAAAGCTCTTGCGGCATTCACTGTCGCCGTTTCCGCATGCCTTGCATCCAGTGTTTCCGCACAATCGCTTACCGTCGGCTTCTCGCAGATCGGCTCGGAATCCGGATGGCGCGCGGCTGAAACCACCGTCACCAAACAGCAGGCCGAAAAGCGCGGCGTCACGCTGAAATTCGCCGACGCACAGCAGAAGCAGGAAAACCAGATCAAGGCCGTGCGCGGCTTCATCGCGCAGGGTGTCGACGCGATCCTGATCGCCCCTGTTGTCGCCACCGGCTGGGACGCGGTGCTGAAGGAAGCCAAGGAAGAAAAAATCCCCGTCATCCTGCTCGACCGCCAGATCGAGGCACCGGACGATCTTTACCTGACCGCCGTGACCTCCGATCAGGTGCACGAGGGCAAGGTGGCCGGTGACTGGCTGGTCAAGGATGTCGGCTCCAAGGATTGCAAGGTGGTGGAATTGCAGGGCACGACCGGCTCCTCACCCGCCATCAACCGCAAGAAGGGCTTTGAAGAGGCCATCGCTTCCCACGCCAATATCAAGATCGTGCGCTCGCAGACGGGTGACTTCACCCGCACCAAGGGCAAGGAAGTGATGGAAAGCTTCATCAAGGCCGAAGGCGGCGGCAAGGATATCTGTGCCGTCTACGCCCATAATGACGACATGGCCGTCGGCGCCATTCAGGCGATCAAGGAAGCCGGCCTGAAGCCCGGAACCGACATCAAGATCGTCTCCATCGACGCCGTGCCCGACATCTTCAAGGCCATGGCGGATGGCGAGGCCAATGCGACAGTGGAACTGACACCCGACATGGCAGGCCCGGCCTTCGACGCGCTCGAAGCCTATCTGAAGGACAAGAAGGAACCGCCGAAGTGGATCCAGACGGAATCCAAGCTTTATACGGCATCCGATGATCCGATGAAGGTCTATGAAGCGAAGAAGGGCCTGGGGTACTGAGCTATTTCTTGTGAGGGACGGCGCAGGAGCTGCGCCGTTTCCGCCCAGGCTGCAGAACGATCGCATATGAAGCGAGCGGATGAGGCTTGCTTCTTCTCCCCGTCGGGGAGAAGTCCGCGGCCGCGGGATGAGGGGGCAAGCTCTCCGAAATCCGGCACCGTTACCCCCTCATCCGACCCTTCGGGCCACCTTCTCCCCGGCGGGGAGAAGAAAACCAGCCGCTCCCTACGCGCTCATTCCACCCTTGATACGAGACCCATTTCGATACGGAACTGCTCAATGTCCGAAACGGCACCACTTCTGGAAGCACGCGCCATCGGCAAATCCTTTCTCGGGATTACGGCGCTCGATGGCGTCGATTTTTCGCTCGGGCATGGTGAAATCCATGCGCTGCTCGGCGAAAACGGTGCGGGCAAATCGACGCTGATCAAGATATTGACCGGCGTTTATCACCGCGACAGCGGTTCGATCTTTCTGGAAGGTAGCGAGATTTCGCCCACCAATGTCGGCGAGGCGCAGGTGCTGGGCATCGGCACGGTCTATCAGGAAGTGAACCTTCTCGAAAACCTGACGGTAGCAGAAAACCTGTTTCTCGGCCGCCAGCCGCGCCGCTTCGGGCTGATCGATCGCAGCACGATGCAGAAGAATTCGCAGGCGCTGCTTGCCCAATACGGGCTTTCCATCGACGTCAACGCGCTGCTTTCCAGCTATTCCGTGGCCATCCGCCAGATCATCGCCATTGCCCGCGCCGTCGATCTTTCCGGCAAGGTGCTGGTGCTGGACGAACCGACCGCCAGCCTTGATGCCCACGAGGTCGAGACGCTGTTCGGCGTCTTGAGAAACCTGCGCGCGCGTGGCATCGGCATCGTCATCATCACCCACTTCCTCAATCAGGTCTATGATATAGCCGACCGGGTGACGGTGCTGCGCAACGGCCGCCTTGTCGGCACCCGCGATATCGGCAGCCTGCCCCGTTCCGAACTGATCTCGATGATGCTCGGCCGCGAGCTTCAGCACATCACCCATGAACATCAGGCGACCGAAGATACGGTTGCCGAGGGCGAGCCGCCGATCCGTTTCGAAGGTTACGGCAAACGCGGCAGCATCGCCCCCTTCGATCTCGGCATCCGCCCCGGCGAAATCGTCGGCGTCGCCGGGCTGCTCGGTTCTGGCCGGACGGAAACAGCCTTCCTGCTGTTCGGCATCGACCGGCCGGATACCGGAAAGGCTGTCATCGACGGCCAGACGGTGGCGATTTCTTCGCCGGAAGCCGCCATCACCGCCGGTTTCGGTTTCTGTCCGGAAGAGCGCAAGACCGATGGCATCATCGGCGACTTTTCCGTCACCGACAATATCGCGCTGGCGCTTCAGGCCCGGCAGGGTTGGGCCCGGCCGCTGTCGCGCCGGCAGAAAGCGGAACTGGCCGAAAGCTTCATCAAGTCGCTGGATATCCGCCCGGCCGACCCCAACCGGCCGATCAAATTCCTGTCCGGCGGCAACCAGCAGAAGGCCATTCTGGCGCGCTGGCTCGCCACCCACCCCCGGCTGCTGATCCTCGACGAACCGACACGCGGCATCGATATCGGCGCGCATGCGGAAATCCTGAAAATGATCGAAAAACTCTGCAGCGAAGGCATGTCGCTCGTCGTCATCTCTTCCGAACTGGAAGAACTCACCGCCGTCGCACACCGTGTCGTCGTGCTTTCCGACCGCCGTCATGTCAGCGAGTTGAAGGGCGGCGACGTGACCGCCGACAACATCATGCGCGCGATTGCCGACGCGGCAAAAACGGAGGCGGCATGATGGCAGCAGTGACACGACGGCTAAAAAGGCTTGCTCCGCAGCTTGCCGCGCTCTTCATCATTCTGGCAGCGATAACAATCCTTTCGCCTGGTTTCCTGCATGTCTCGTTCCAGAACGGCCGGCTCTATGGCAGTCTGGTGGATATTCTGGTGCGTGCCGCACCGGTCGCGCTTTTGACCATCGGCATGACGCTGGTCATCGCCACCAAGGGCATCGACCTTTCCATCGGCGCCGTCATCGCCATCTGCGGCGCGGTCGCGGCCACGCTCATCAGCAATGGCCATTCCATTCCCTCGGTCATCGTCATCTCGCTTGCAGTGGGCATTGCCTGCGGGTTGTGGAACGGCGTGCTGGTCGCCCTTCTCGACATACAACCGATCATCGCCACGCTGATCCTGATGGTGGCGGGGCGCGGCATCGCCCAGCTTATTACCGAAGGCGTCATTCTCACCTTCAACAATGACAGCTTTTCCGCCATCGGTTCCGGCTCGTTCGCAGGCATTCCGCTGCCCGTCATCATCTGGGTTGCGGCGGCGCTCACGATCGGCCTTCTGGTGCGCAAGAGCGCGCTCGGTTTCCTGATCGAGGCGACCGGCATCAATCGCCGTGCCGCAGCGCTTGCCGGGGTGCGGGCCCGCTTCCTGCTGTTCTTCGTCTATGCGGTTTCCGGCCTCTGCGCGGCCATCGCCGGCATGATCGTCACCGCCGATATTCGCGGCGCGGATGCCAATAATGCCGGGCTATGGCTGGAGCTGGACGCGATCCTTGCGGTGGTCATCGGCGGCACCTCGCTGAATGGCGGGCGCTTCTCCATCACCGCCTCGCTGATCGGCGCGCTGATCATCCAGACCATCAATACCGGCATTCTCGTCTCGGGCTTCCCGCCGGAATTCAACCTCATCATCAAGGCCGGCATCATCATGGTGGTGCTGACGCTGCAATCACCGGCGATCATGGCCGTCCTCGGTTTCGTGAAAGCGCCGAAGCCGCACGTCAAACCGGCGGCCACCAATGGCATGACCAAGGAAGGAACCGCGCGATGATCCACAGCCGCAACCTGCCCTTCCTCACCACGCTGACGATCTTCGTGATCGCCTATCTTCTCTGCGTGCTGCAATATCCGGCGATCCTGTCGACACGGGTGATCGGCAATCTCTTGACCGACAATGCCTTTCTCGGCATCGCCGCCGTCGGCATGACCTTCGTCATCCTGTCGGGCGGCATCGATCTTTCCATCGGTTCGGTCATCGCCTTTACCAGCGTCTTCGTCGCCGTCATGGTCGGCACCTATAATATCCATCCGCTGCTGGCCTTCGCCATCGTGCTGGTGGTCTCGACGCTGTTCGGCTGCCTGATGGGGGCGATGATCCGTTTCCTGTCCATCCCGCCCTTCGTGGTGACGCTGGCCGGCATGTTTTTGGCGCGCGGCGCGGCTTACCTTATCTCCACCCAGTCTGTGCCGATCTCGCATCCGTTCATCGATGCGATACAGGGCTTTTATTACCGCTTCCCGGGCGGCGGCAGGCTGACGGCACTCGCCATGCTGATGCTTCTCGTCTTTGCCGCCGGCATGCTGATCGCCAGCCGCACCCGCTTCGGCGCCAATATCTATGCGCTCGGCGGCAACCCGCAATCGGCGGAGCTGATGGGCGTGCCGATCGGCGCGACGACCATCGGCATCTATGCGCTGTCCGGCTTTCTCTCCGGCCTCGCCGGCATCGTCTATACGCTCTACACCTCATCAGGTTATTCGCTGGCAACGGTGGGCGTTGAACTCGACGCCATCGCCGCGGTCGTGATCGGCGGCACGCTTCTGACCGGCGGCACGGGGCTGGTGGCGGGCACCTTCATCGGGTTGCTGATCCAGGGCTTGATCCAGACCTACATCGTTTTTGACGGGACGCTGTCCTCCTGGTGGACGAAAATCGTCATCGGTGTGCTGCTTTTCGTCTTCATCGTGTTGCAGCGCGCAATCATCTGGTATTCAAACAGGAGACTGGCCGGGCCACACCCGGCATAACCACCAAGGGAGGCTTGCTTGGGGCTGCTCGAAACGACGATAAGCGGGCGAAAACGCCGGAACAGCCACGCCCATGTGGTCTCCGAACTCGGCAGCGCCATCGTCTCGGGCAGAATTGCCGAAGGCTCCCTGCTGCCCAATGATGCCGAACTCTCCATGCGCTTCGGCGTCTCGCGCACCGTGCTGCGGGAAACCATGAAGACGCTGGCGGCCAAGCGGCTGGTGGAGCCGAAAGCAAAGGTCGGCACCCGTGTCCTCGACCGTTCCAGCTGGAATTTCTTCGATCCCGACGTGCTCGGCTGGCGCTGCGAAGCCGGCATAGACGAGGAGTTCGTCACGCATCTGGCAGAAATCCGTCTGGCGCTGGAGCCGGCGGCAGCGGCAGCGGCGGCCCTGCAGGCCTCGAATGACGATATTGTTTCGCTTTACGTCATCGCTGCAAAGTTCGACAATCCAAAACATACGCCGGAGAGCATCGCCAAGGTCGATCTCGAATTCCACCTTGCCGTGGCGCATATGTCCGGCAATCCCTTCATGCGCTCGGCAAGCGGGCTGATCGAAGCGGCACTCGCCATTTCCTTCCAGCTTTCGTCACCTGCCGCCTCACCCGGCACCATCGCCGAAATTGCGTCGAACCATCTGCGCATCGTCCACGCCATTGCCGCACGTGATGCGGATGCCGCCGTCAAAGCCATGCGCCACGTGATCGAGGTGGGCAAGGACCGGACGCAGAAGGCGATCAAGGCGCCCTGAAGAGACTGCCCTCCCTGTCTTCTGAAACGAAGATCGGGTCGCAACACCCTGAAGACAATCAGAGAAAATTCAGCGTCACCAGCGCCAGCAAGAGGTAGCGCCCGACCTTGGCGATGGTGACCAGCAGCAAAAAGACCGGCAGCGGCTCTTTCATGATGCCGGCCGCAACCGTCAGCGGATCGCCGATCAGCGGCGCCCAGCTTAACAGCAGCGACCACCGGCCATAACGCCGATACCAGTTCTGGGAACGTTGCAGCGCAGCCTCGCCAACGGGAAACCAGCGCTTATGCCTGAAACCCTCGATGCCACGGCCAAGCAGCCAGTTGACGAAGGAGCCGGCGACATTGCCGGCACTGGCGACAGCCACAAGCAGCCAGACCGGCTGCGACTTCAGGAGGATGAGACCGGCCAGCGCCGCCTCCGACTGCATGGGCAGAATGGTCGCCGCCACAAAGGCGGTCAGAAACAAACCCGCATATACCGCCATATCGGCCATTTTCCGCCCTTCATCATCAGCGAATCCCACCCTGCCCCTGAAGTGCCGGATGATGGCGCGCACCGTCAAGCACGCCTGGACATCAGCGACTGGATATCAGGCTGAATTTGCCGCGATGGCACGCACAATGTCGTCATGATCCACCTCCACCAGCCCCTTGTGAATGGACAATTGCCTGATATCGCCGGATGCCGACAGGATGACGATCACCGTTTCGCGTGGCGGGCAATCCGGCAGGGCGCAGGACAGCTCGCTGACGGTAACGATGTCATCGGCATGCAGATTTAACAGGTTGCGCGCCCATTGTTTCAAAAGCCGGGCCTGCGAGACGATCGCCGAGCCGCTGCGCGCAAGGGGATTGTTCATGAAGCACCCTTTCGCCTCGCCTGCGAGGCCAATGTATCGAAAAGATCGCGGATTGGCTGTTGCGGCATATCCATGCCGATCAGCACGAGACGGGTTGCACGGTTGCCATCCGGCCAGCTTTCGAGCCTTGCCAGCGGGTAAAGCCGGTGCTGCACGGCATGGGCAACCACCGGCCGATCCGGATCGTCCGTCGCCTGGAAAATACCTTTCAGCCGTAGCAGGCCGGAATGCACGTTGCTGGTGACGAGTTCGAGAAAGGTAACGATCATCTGTGGCTCAAGAGCGCCGTCGAAAGTGAGGTCAAAGGCCTCGACGCCAGCACCATGGCGGTTGACGTCATGGTCATGGCCGGCATGCAGACTCAGCCTGTCGGCCGCCAGCCATCCCGGCACATCCTCCGGCTTGCCGCGCAGCGAGTAATTCTTCGTTGCAAAAAGCGACATGAGATCGAAGTCGGCCGCATTGCGATCGTGCAGCAGGGCGGCGGGGTTGAGGTCGGCAAGGCCTTCGCGGTCCATCATCGACCTGTCGGCAAGGTCGGTTTTCGTCAGGACGATATGGTCGGCAAAGGCAAGCTGTTTCCAGCCTTCGATGAAGCTGTCGAGCATCGCCCGGCCGGAGGTGACGTCGAAGACAGTGACCACGCCCGAAAGATGAAAGTGCCGGGCGACGATATGGTCGCGCAGGCCAAGCGCCGGTGTGCCGCCGGCAATCAGGCTGTTGATGATCGGCGCGGGATCGGCAAGTCCCGTGGTTTCGATGACGACACGCGATATTTCCGGCATCATCCCTTCGAGAAAAGCCTGATGCAGTTCGTAAAGCGAAGTGCGGATATCGCTGGTGGCGGCGCAGCAGATGCAGCCCGTGGTGGTCCTGAAATAGCGCTCAGACCCCGTGTGCACCAGACCGTGATCGATGGGCACCGACCCGAACTCGTTGACGATGACGGCTGCGTCACGCATGGCCGGCTCGGTCAGAAGCTCGTTCAGCAGGGTGGTCTTGCCTGCACCGAGAAAACCGGTGAGCAGGGTAACCGACACCGTTTGCACGGGTGACGCCACAGGCGGATCGCCGCTTTGCTCCCCCGCCTTTTTCCGCTTCATTCCAAACACGGCCTTACCTTCCCGCAGTAAAATTTCAAAAGGACTTACTATGTTATGTAATAACATATCAATATCACTCACAACAAATTGCGCGTGCGTCTGGCCGCCCCGCCTCAGCTGCCTTTCATGCCCGGTGTCCGCAAGCACACGAAAAAACCAAAGCACCTTCGAAATGGAATAATAAAACCGTTTCCTTCACTTTCGTTTTAATCGTTCCACGTTCTCTTGCATTTTCGTTAGAGTTCGCTTTTAATCAGATCGCTAATACGGAAAAGATCGCCCGCAGCCGTATCGAGGAGGAACGACTGCAATAAGGGGCTGTATCTTTTACTGTTTTCATAACGGGAGGAATCGCCTTGAAAAAACTCAGCTACCGCCTTGCTGCGGCATCCGCGCTTTCGTTTTTTGTCACATCGAATGCTTTCGCTGCGACGGAGATCCAGTGGTGGCACGCCATGACCGGCGCCAATAACGAAGTCGTGGACGCGCTTGCCAAAGAGTTCAACGACAGCCAGAAGGAATACAAGATCACGCCCGTCTTCAAGGGCACCTATCCCGAAACGCTGAATGCCGGCATCGCCGCCTTCCGCGCCAAGCAGCCGCCGGCCATCATTCAGGTCTTCGATGCCGGTTCGGGTGTGATGATGGGTGCCGCGGGCGCCATCAAGCCGGTGGCGGATGTGCTGAAGGAAGGTGGCTATACCTTCAACAAGGACGAATATCTGGCCGGCATCGTGGCCTATTATTCCAAGCCTGACGGCACCATGCTGTCATTCCCCTATAATTCGTCCTCGCCGATCCTTTATTACAACAAGGATGTTTTCCAGAAGGCCGGCCTCGACGCCGCCAATCCGCCGAAGACCTGGCCGGAAGTCTTCGAAGCCGCAAAGAAGATCAAGACCAGCGGTGCCGCGCAATGCGGTTTCACCTCCACCTGGCTCACCTGGATCCAGACCGAGAACTTCGCCGCCTGGAACAACGTCTCCTATGGCAGCAATGAAAACGGCCTTGGCGGCACCGATGTGAAGCTCGCGGTCAATGCGCCGCTCTTCGTCGAACATTTCCAGGCGATTGCGGATCTCGCCAAGGACGGCACCTTCCGCTACGGCGGGCGCACCTCGGAAGCCAAGCAGCTGTTCATGTCCGGCGAATGCGGCATCCTGACCGAATCCTCCGGCGGTCTTGGCGACATCATCAAGACCGGCATGAATTACGGCATCGGCCAGCTTCCCTATTATGAAGGCCACGGCCCGCAGAACACAATTCCGGGCGGCGCCAGCCTCTGGGTGTTCGGCGGCAAGAGCGAAGCCGAATATAAGGGTGTGGCGGAGTTCTTCCATTTCCTTTCCCAGACCAAGATCCAGGCACGCCTGCATCAGGTCTCCGGCTACATGCCGGTGACGATCGCGGCCTATGAGGAAACCAAGAAGTCCGGTTTCTACGACAAGAACCCCGGCCGCGAGACCCCGCTTTTGCAGATGATGGGCAAGCCGCCGACAGAAAACTCCAAGGGCGTTCGTCTCGTGAACCTGCCGCAGGTACGTGACATCATGAACGAGGAGTTCGAAGCGATGCTGGCCGGCAAGCAGGACGCCAAATCCGCCCTCGACAAGATCGTGGAACGCGGTGATGCGGCCATCAAGCAGGCCGCCGGCAACTAAACGATCCCTGTCTCCGCCCGCATCCCTCACCCGGTGCGGGCGGCGTTTTCATGTCATCAGGAGATCGCCGTGCAAAGCGTCGTATTCCCCAACAAGATCCTGCCCTATCTGCTGGTCGCGCCACAGATCATCCTGACGGTGATCTTTTTCTTCTGGCCCGCAAGCCAGGCGCTCTACCAGTCAACCATGCGCGAGGACGCCTTCGGGCTGAACAGCAACTTCGTCGGGCTGGCCAATTTCTCCGCCGTGCTGTCGGATGACAGCTACCTCAACTCCCTGCAGGTCACCGTCATCTTCAGCGTGCTGACCGCGCTCGTCTCCATGGGGCTTGCCCTGCTGCTGGCGACGGCGGCGGACCGGGTAGTGCGCGGCAAGGGCTTCTACCGCACCATGATGATCATGCCCTATGCCGTGGCGCCTGCTGTCGCCGGCATGTTGTGGCTGTTCATGTTCAACCCCGCCATGGGCACCTTCTCCTACATCCTGCGCCGCAACGGCATCATGTGGGACCCGCTGCTCAATGGCAATCAGGCCATGCTGCTTGTTGTCGCCGCCGCCGCATGGAAGCAGATCAGTTACAATTTCCTGTTTTTTGTCGCGGGTTTGCAGGCAATTCCGAAATCGCTGCTGGAAGCGGCCTCCATTGACGGCGCACGCGGTTCGCGGCGCTTCTGGACCATCGTTTTCCCGCTGCTGGCGCCGACCACCTTCTTCCTTCTGGTCGTCAACACGGTCTACGCCTTTTTCGACACCTTCGGCATCATCCATGCCGTCACCGGCGGCGGCCCCGCCAAGGCGACCGAAACATTGGTCTACAAGGTCTATAATGATGGCTTCGTGAACCTCAATCTCGGCTCTTCCGCCGCGCAATCCGTGATCCTGATGGTGATCGTCATCGCGCTCACCGCCTTCCAGTTCCGCTTCGTCGAGAAGCGCGTGCACTACGGCTGAGGATCGCCCATGATTGAAAACCGCCCTGTCGCGCGCGTGATCGCCCATCTGATGCTGGTTCTCGGCATCATCATCGTGGCCTTCCCGATCTATTACACCTTCGTCGCCTCCTCCATGACGTCGACGGATATCATCCGCCCGCCCATGTCGCTTCTGCCCGGCGACCATCTGAGCGCCAATTACACCGAGGCCATGGTCGGCGGTGTCGAAAGAGTGGTCGGCGTCAGCCTCGAGCGGCTGCTGTTCAACAGCTTCGTCGTGGCGCTCGCCATCGCCATCGGCAAGATCGTCATCTCGTTCCTGTCGGCCTTCGCCATCGTCTTCTTCCGCTTCCCCTTCCGCATGGGTTTTTTCTGGATGATCTTCATCACGCTCATGCTGCCGGTGGAGGTGCGCATTTTGCCCACCTACAAGGTCATCGTCGACCTCGGGTTGATCGACACCTATGCGGGGCTGACACTGCCGCTGATGGCCTCGGCAACGGCGACCTTTCTTTTCCGGCAGTTCTTCCTGACCATTCCCGGCGAGCTGGTCGAGGCGGCGCGTATCGACAATGCCGGTCCATTCCGCTTCATGCGCGATATTCTGCTGCCGCTATCGAGAACCAATATCGCCGCCCTATTCGTGATCCTGTTCATCTATGGCTGGACGCAATATCTCTGGCCACTGCTCGTGACCAACGACGCCAAGATGAACACGATCATCATCGGCCTCAAGCGCATGGTGGATTTCACCGATGCTTCGACGCCCTGGAATTATGTGATGGTGACGGCGATCCTCGCCATCATCCCCCCGATTATCGTTGTGGTGCTGATGCAGCGCTGGTTCGTCAAAGGTTTGGTGGAGACCGAGAAGTAATGGCAAAAATTGCGCTGAAAGACGTCCGCAAGATCTATGGCGGCAATGTCGAGGCCATCAAGGGCGTGTCCATGGACATCGCCGACGGCGAAATGATCGTGCTGGTCGGCCCCTCCGGCTGCGGCAAATCCACCCTGCTGCGCATGATCGCCGGGCTGGAGGGCATTTCGGGCGGCCAGATCGTCATTGGCGACCGTGTCGTCAACGATCTCGAACCCTCCGACCGTGACATCGCCATGGTGTTCCAGAACTATGCGCTTTATCCGCATATGACGGTGCGCCAGAACCTTGCCTATGGCCTGAAGAACCGCAATACGCCGAAGGAGGAGATCGAGCGGCGCATCACCGAAGCGGCCAAGGCGCTGGAGATCGAGCAGTTCCTGGAGCGCAAGCCGCGCCAGCTTTCCGGCGGCCAGCGCCAGCGCGTGGCCATGGGCCGCGCCATCGTGCGCAAGCCGGCTGCCTTCCTGTTCGACGAACCGCTCTCCAACCTCGATGCCAAGCTGCGCGTGCAGATGCGTGTGGAAATCCGCCGCCTGCAACGCTCGCTCGCCACGACAAGCGTTTATGTGACCCATGACCAGATGGAGGCCATGACGCTCGCCGACAGGCTGGTGGTGCTGAACGCCGGCCGCATCGAGCAGATGGGCACGCCGATCGAGCTTTACGAGAAGCCGGCGACCACCTTCGTGGCCACCTTCATCGGTTCGCCCTCCATGAATCTTCTGGCGCACGGCGCGGCTTCGTCCAATGGCTCCACCGGCTGGTCGGTGAACGGTGTTACAGCACCGCAGACCGTCGCCACACTCGGCATTCGCCCGGAAGACATCACGCTTGCCACCGAAGCCCCGGCCGACGCCGCCTTCGCCGGCACCGTGCAGGTGGACGCCGTGGAACTGGTGGGCGCGGAAAGCTACGTGCACGGCTCCTTCGCCGACGGCACCACCATCGTCTTCCGCGTCCACGGCCGCTCGCAACTGCGCATCGGCGAAACGCTGAAGATCGCCGCACAGGCGAAGGATTTCCACCTGTTCGATGCATCGGGCAAGCGAATCTGAGACATCCGAGCGTGATCGGCACCCGCCTTCCGGCGGGTGTCCGTTCACCTCTGAAAGCTTATCCGGCTATTTCACCACACCAGCTCCACCTGCGGCCGTCCGTTGGAGGTTTTCTCCACCGTGCGGCCGGAGGCGTCGACATTGCAGTGGACGCGCTGCCGGAAGGCGGAGAAGCTTTCGAAGGTCACGACGTCGACGGGGTCATCGAGATGCAGGGTGAGCCGGTAACGCTCAGGATCACCGCCGAGCGACTGAACGCCGAGCACGGAGGCGACGAAAGGCTGACCGAGATAGAGGCCTTCCACCCTTGAACCCAGAAGATAGGGATTGAAGGCGGGGCGGTTGCCGGCTGCCGCATGCAGGGTGTTCCAGTCGCGGAAGCCATATTGCGCGGCGATGAGTTCCAGCGCCTTGGAGTGGGTGATTGCCTGCCCCTGTTCCTCAAGAGCAATGCGCAGGCGTTTTGCCTGTTCTTTCAGCCCCTCAAGGGCGGGAAGCGGTTTGGACACGTTCATAACGGTTCTCCAACATTGACATGCCGAATTTTCCGAAGGGGGTCCGCGTTGCCATCGACGACATGCAAAACATGGGGATGACCGTTATCAGGGATAAGAGCTTCACCAGGGGCATAAATGCCTGCGGACGGCCGGGGCTCTCTGCCCGTGGCCGTCCGTATAACTCAGAACGGGCCGCCCGTCAAAGGCGGCGCTGAAGCGCGTCCCGGGATCAGAAGCGATAGGTGATACCGGCACCGATCAGCCAGGGGTCGAGCCTGGCCTTGCCGCTGATCGGCGTGCCGCCCAGTTCGGCGGTCCAGTCGGTCTTCAGGAAGATTTTTTTCACGTCGAAGTTCACGCCCCAATGTTCGTCGAGCATATAGTCGAAACCGACCTGCACGGCAGCACCGAGCTTGTTCTTGACGTCGAGATTGCTGAAACCGGGCTGTTCCGACTGGTTGTAGAACAGCGAATAGTTCACGCCCGCACCGATATAGGGCTTGAAGGCGCCGAAGTCGGTGAAGTGATATTGCAGCGTCAGCGTCGGCGGCAGCAGCCATGTCTTGCCAACCGGCGTGCCGGCCAGCACGCCCTCGCCGTTGATCTTGGCATAGGTGGTGCCGAGAATGAGTTCAGCGGCAAAATTCGGCGTGAAGAAATAGGTGATGTCGAGTTCCGGAATCACCGTATCCGAATAGGAAAGGCCCGCCCCCGGCACACCGTCGACGCTGCCGCTGTCATTGGTGATGACGCCGAGACCGCGCACGCGCAGCATCCACGGGCTTGCCGCCGCAATCGCCTCTTCGGCGGTGGGCGCCGGGGCGGCCGGGGTCAGATCGGCGGCCATGGCATTGGCCGATACCAGCATCGCCGCAGCGCTAACCGCGACGCTGGCAAGCAAGGCGGTTCTTTTGTTCCTGTTCGTCATTCCATCTCTCCTTTAGCGCAGCCTGCATCCGTTCGGACATTCCCCAGGGCGCGTCTCACCTTCTCGAACCGGCGCATCGGAACTTGCCGATGCCATAGCCGTCACCGGGCAACCCAGAAACCGGCCGATGACGGCTGGCTGCGAATCCTCGGTGCCACGACCGTCACGGCCACTATGGCGAAGGGCGGGAGACACCAATTGAGATGGATCAAACCGTTACGGCATTGACCAATGCCGAGGACGTACGGCTGGAGATTGTGACAATTGCGCAACAACAGGAGGCGAGAGACGGACACAAATCGCCATGGACAGCGCATGAAAAAGGCGGGGGATGATCCCCCGCCCCGGCTTTTCAACAATGGACTTGCGCGTCAGACGTAACGATTGACGACATTTTCCAGATATTCCTGACGACCGGATTTCGGCTCGGGATTGATATCCTCCCGCTCCACCAGCGCGGTAATTTCGTCGAGCTTCAGTTCGCCGCGCAGCATCTTCTGGGCCTCCGGCGAATCCCACTTGGCATAACGCTCCGCAAGCGGCTTCGACAGCGCGCCGTCCTCGACCATCTTCGCCGCCGCCTTCAGGCCGCGGGCGCAGCAATCCATGCCGCCGATATGACCGATCAACAGATCCTGCGGATCGAGCGACTGGCGACGCAGCTTGGAATCGAAATTGGTGCCGCCATTCTTGAAGCCGCCACCGGCAAGCACGTGGTAATAGGCGAGCGCCATTTCCGGCACGTTGTTGGGGAACTGGTCGGTATCCCAGCCGGACTGGTAATCGTTGCGGTTCATGTCGATGGAGCCGAAAATGCCGAAGGCATTGGCCATGGCCAGCTCATGCTCGAAGGAATGGCCGGCAAGGATGGCATGGCCCTGCTCAATATTGACCTTCACTTCCTTTTCCAGACCGTTCTTCTGCAGGAAGGCGTAAACGGTGGCGACGTCATAGTCGTACTGGTGCTTTGTCGGCTCCTGCGGTTTCGGCTCGATCAGGATCGTGCCCTCAAAGCCGATCTTGTATTTATATTCCACCACCAGATTGAGGAAACGGCCAAGCTGGTCAAGCTCACGCGACAGATCGGTGTTGAGCAGGGTTTCGTACCCCTCACGGCCGCCCCACAGAACATAGTTGGCGCCACCGAGCTTCTTGGTGGCATCCATGCAGGTCTTCACCGTGGCGGCGGAGAATGCAAAGACATCCGGGTCCGGATTGGTGGCGGCACCGGACATGAAGCGGCGGTTGGAGAACAGGTTCGCCGTGCCCCACAGCAGCTTCACGCCGGTCTGGGCCTGCTTTTCGGCAAAATAATCAACGATCTCGTTGAGGTTCTTCGTGTTCTCGGCGAAGTTTTTGCCTTCCGGGCGCACATCGGCGTCGTGGAAGCAATAAAACGGCGAACCAAGCAGCGAGAAGAATTCGAAGGCCACATCGGCTTTCAGCTTCGCCGCCTGCATCGTATCTTCGAACCATGGGCGCAGGAACGTCTGGCCACCGAAGGGGTCACCGCCCGGCCAGGTGAAGGTGTGCCAGTAGGCCACCGCGAAACGCAGGTGATCTTCCATGCGCTTGCCGGCGACGATCTCATCGGGGTTGTAATGGCGGAAGGCCAGCGGGTTGGTGCTGTCGGGGCCTTCATATTTGATCTTGGCGATGTCGCCGAAGAAACCTGTGCTCATGGTGATCCTCCTTGGTGGGTTGTTCTGAAATTTCAGGGTCGGTGCTTGCCGCTCACCCCCCTCTGTCCTGCCGGACATCTCCCCCTCAAGGGGGGAGATCGACACGCGGCTACGTCTTGTCCTCACGCGAGGTTGAAGATGGAGCGAGAGATACCGTCCTGCCAATCTCCCCCCTTGAGGGGGAGATGCCCGGCAGGGCAGAGGGGGGTAAGCGGCAAACTCCGCATCTCAATGCGAAAGCGCCCGAATAGCCGGATAAAGCGCGTGATACCGCCGATAAGCCTCCTCATAGGCCCCAGCCAGATCAGCCACCGGCTCAATCGTCCGCGCCGTCTCCGGCTGCGAGCAAACGGCAACCGGATCAGCCCCCGTCGCGGCAATCAGACCAAGACGAGCAGCACCGAAGGCCGCGCCGAAATCGCCCTCTGCCGGAATATCCACCGGCACGCCGAGCGAGGTGGCGATCGAGGCCAGCCAATAGGCCGATCGCGAACCGCCACCGATGGCGGTGACGCGAGAAATCGAAGTACCGGCCGATTTCAGCGCTTCGAGATTGTCCCTGATCGCGAAAGTCACGCCTTCCAGAACGGCCTGTGTCAGCGCCTTGCGGTCGCTTTCATGCGAAAGGCCGATGAAGGAGCCACGAATGGCCGCGTCATTATGCGGGGTGCGCTCGCCGGAAAGATAGGGCGCGAAGGTCACGCCGGTCGGCGCAAGCAGCGTTTCGCCCAGCTCGCCGGTCAGATCGGCGGCGGATTGCCCGGTGAGGCGCGAATACCAGTTCAGCGCATCGGTGGCGGAAAGGATGACGCCCATCTGGTGCCAGGTGTTGGGCAGCGCATGGCAAAAAGCATGCACGGCGCTTTCCGGCTTCGGCAGATAGGAGGCGTTGGCGGCGAAGAGCACGCCTGACGTGCCAAGCGATACGAAAGCATGGCCTTGCCTGACAGTGCCCATGCCGCAGGCGGAAGCGGCATTGTCGCCCGCACCGCCGGCCACCACGGTGCGGCCGGAAATGCCCCATTCGGACGCGAGTTCGGCGCGCAGCACGCCCGCCTCATCCGTGCCTTCCACCAGCGACGGCATGTGTTTTTCATCAAGGCCGGTGGCGGCAAGAAGTTCGGACGACCATTTGCGTGCGCCGGTATCAAGCCACGAGGTGCCGGCGGAGTCCGACATCTCGGAGATATATTCGCCCGTCAGCCAAAGGCGTAGGTAATCCTTCGGCAGCAGCACCTTTGCCACTTTCGCGAAGATTTCAGGCTCGTTCTTCGCCACCCAGGCAAGCTTTGGCGCGGTGAAGCCGGGGAAGACGATATTGCCTGTTATCTTGCGGAAACGCGGATCGGCGTCCAGTGCGGCAGCTTCGGCATGGGAACGTGTGTCGTTCCACAGGATGCAGGGGCGCAGCACCTTACCGGCCGCGTCGATCAGCGTCGCGCCATGCATCTGGCCGGAAAGGCCGATGCCCCTGACGGCGGCAAGCTCCTTCGGGAACTTCTGCTTCAGGCCGGCAACGGCGGTTTTCGTGGCGGCGATCCAGTCCGCCGGGTCCTGCTCCGACCAGCCGTGATGCGGACGCGAAACCTCCAGCGAACCATTGGCCGAACCGACAATCTTCTGATCGCCATCCATCAGCAGGGCTTTGACGCCTGAAGTGCCAAGGTCGAGACCGAGATACATGTATTTCTCCATTCCGGCGCTCCATGCGCCACTTTCAGCGTTTTTTAAAAGTCACCGCATTTCCGGACGGAAAACCGGCGGCCACTTTTCCTGGAAATGCCTGTCAGGGCAGATTGTCCCTGAGGAATATGTCGATACGGATACGTTCCTGCGCGGCGATGACCGCCTGGCCGTCGGCACGTGCCTTCAACACGCGGATGGCGCTGCGCACCTCGTGGCCGGCATCCTGATTGAGCACGGCGTCAAGCACGCCTTCCCGCAGCGCATTGGCGGTGTTTTCGGTCAGTTCGTGGGCAATGACCGACAGCGGCCTTTCACTGCCGGCGGCTCGCAGCGCCCGGATGAGGCCGCGATTGCCAGCGCCGAGACTGTAGATGCCTGACAGTGCGGCATTGCCGAGCGCTCCGGCAACCAGCGCCTCGACGGTTGCCGGGTCATCCTTGCCCTCCAGCACCGGCAGAAGCCGCAATTGCGGAAATTCAGCCTCGATGACGGCACGAAACCCTTCCAGACGTTCGCGATGGTCACGCACCAGCATGGAGCCGGCGACAACAGCGATATCGCCGCCATGGCCGGAGAGGAAGCGTCCCAGCAGGCTCGCCGCCGTGCGCCCGGCCGCAACGTTGTCCACGCCGGCATAGTGGTCGCGGCGCGAGCCGGAAAGATCGGAAACCAGCGTCACCGTGGCGATACCGTCTTCCGCCAGCCGGTCGGCGGCTTGCGCCACATCTTCGGAATCGGTGGCGACGAAGGCAACACCAGACGGTTTTTCCCGCCGCGCCACTTCCAGCGCCTCGGTCAGCGCGGCGGCATTGAAGGGCGGCACCTCGATGATGCGGATCGCCGTGCGTTCCAGATGGGCACGGGTGGCGGCGGCCCGGACCTCGGTGCGAAGCGTCGCCATGAAGGAATTGTCGTTGCCCGGCAGGATGAAGACCAGCGAATAATTACGCCCCTTGGCCAGATTGGCGGCGGCGATATCGCGCACATAACCAAGCTCGGCAATTGCCGCCTCCACGCGGGCGCGGGTGGCGGCGTGGACGCCCGGACGCATGTTCAGCACCCGGTCGATGGTGGCGAGGCTGACGCCCGCGCGCTCGGCAATATCATGGACTGTCGGCTTCATGGTGCCTCCCCCTTGCCTTTGAATATCCAGCTTTGGGGCCGAGGTAAACCGAAAAATGATGTACGTACCTCATATTTCGTGGAAAGGCGGTATCGGGTTGGCGGCTCTTGGTGAAACGGCGCCGCCTGTTTCTTCTCCCCGAGGGGGAGAAGGTGGCCCAAAGGGTCGGATGAGGGGGCGACGCCAGCGATAAACCGCACCCTCGCCCCCTCATCCCGCTGCCGTGACCTTCTCCCCGGTGGGGAGAAGAAATATGCCGCGCCCGCTCGCCCCGTATCCATTGCGCCAGCAGGCAGACAAAAAAGGGGCCGTCATTTCCGACGGCCCCAGCTCTGCGGTGGATGGGAGGGGATTTTTATCAGTGCGCCGCGTCTGGCGGCGGCGCTGCCTTGGGTTTCTGGATCAGGATCGTCATGAAGATCAGGCTGCCGAACAAAAGCGTCAGCGCGAAGAACACATCCGCGAAGGCCAGTATCCATGCCTGCTGCGAGACCATGCCGACCAGTTTCTTGATCGCGACGGAAGCACCGTCCAGCCCGTAGGAATCATAGTTCGCGCCGACATTGTTCAGCCATTCCAGCGCCTGCGGATTGGAGTAGCTGATATGTTCCGCCAGCCGCACATAATGATCGTCGGTGCGCTGCGACAGCATGGTGTTGATGACCGCAAGGCCAACCGCGCCGCCAAGGTTGCGGGTGAGGTTGAACAGGCCGGACGCATTGCGGATGCGGGCCGGCGGCAGGGTGCCGAGCGCGATGTTGTTGATCGGCACCATGCACATCATCAGGCCGAAACCGCGCAGGATCTGCGGGATCAGCAGTTCATAGAAGTCCCAGTCGGTCGTCACATAGGTCATGATCCATGTGCCGCAGCCGAAGCTGATGAAGCCGATGGCCATCATCGCCCGCGGATCGAGCTTGGTGGAGACCTTGCCGGCGATCGGCGCGGTGAAGAACATGGCAAGACCTGACACGAACATGGTCTCGCCGATCATCAGCGCATCATATCCCCTCACCCGGCCGAGATAGAGCGGATAGAGATAGGTCAGCCCGTAGAGCCCGATACCCATGACGAAGGAGAACAGCGATCCGATGGAGAAGTTGCGGTCCGTGAAGGCGCGGATATCCACGACAGGGAATTCCACCTTGAAGGCACGCCAGAAGAACACGACCGCGCCGATGACCATGGCGACCGATCCAAGCACGATATGCTCGTCGTTGAACCAGTCCTTGTTGTTGCCCTCTTCCAGCACATATTCCAGCGAGCCGAGGAAGACGGCCATGGAGATCAGCCCCCACCAGTCGAACTTCTTCCAGAGCGACTTTTCAGGCTTGTCGAAATCGATCAGGCTCCAGGTGAGGATGGTGACGATGATGCCGGGAATGATGTTGACGAGGAACAGCCAGTGCCAGGAAAAGGCATTGGAGAGATAACCGCCGACCGTCGGGCCGATGGTCGGCGCAAGCGTTGCGACCAGACCGATGATCGGCGAGACGACGGAGCGCTTCGACGGCGGAAAGATGGTGAAGGCGGCCGCAAAGACCGACGGGATCATGCCGCCGCCGATAAAGCCCTGGATCGCCCGGTAGACGATCATCTGGTCGATATTGGTGGCGGTGGCGCAGAGCGCGCTCGAAATCGTGAAACCGGCCGCACAGGTGGCAAACAGCACGCGCGTGGACAGGATGCGCGCCAGCGTGCCCGACAGCGGGATCATGATGACTTCGGCGATCAGATAGGAGGTCTGCACCCAGGCGATCTCATCCGAGCCGGCGCCGAGGCCGGCCTGGATTTCCGCCAGCGAGGCGGAGACGATCTGGATATCGAGAATGGACATGAACATGCCGAAGACCATCGCGAAGAACGCGATGAGCCTGCGCCTGTCCATCGGGGGATCGGCGGGGATGGACGCCCCGCCCGTACCGACAACCGTAGCCGCCATGATCTTGCCCTCAACGAAGCCTTATTTGGCCTGCGGGTTGGCTTGCGCCGTTTTCGTGGTTTCCGGCGCCGTGCGGGTATCGACATCGACAACGACACTGAGGCCCGCGCGGAGGTTATGCTTTTCAAGGTCTTCCCTGGAGAAGACGATACGAACAGGCACGCGCTGGATAACCTTGGTGAAGTTGCCCGTGGCGTTTTCCGGCGGCAACATGGAGAAGACCGAGCCGGAGCCGGGCGAGATCGACTGCACCGTGCCCTCGATCGTCGCATCGTCAAAGGCATCCACATGCACGCGCACCTTCGAGCCGGGCACGACGCGGGCAAGCTGCGTTTCCTTGAAATTGGCGTCGATATAAAGCTCGTTCATCGGCACCAGCGAAGCCAGACGCTTGCCGACCGAAACCAGATCGCCCGTCTGAACCGCCAGATTGCCGATGACACCGTCATAAGGCGCCTTCAGAACCGTGAAGGAAAGATCGCGGGCCGCCTTGTCGCGGGAAAGCTGCAGCGAGCGAATGGTGCTCTCCGCTTCCTCACGCTGGGCGCGCAGAAGCTCGACATTGGCCTTGGCCGAGGTAATGGCGGCATCGCCGGCCACGGCATTGGCCTTGGCCTGATCCAGCGCCACCTGGGCATTGTCGGAGGCGGCGACCGTGCCGACATCCTTGGCCTGCAGCTCGCTGGCACGCTTCTGGGTGATTTCAGCGCCGCGAAGGGCGGCATCCAGCGAACCCTTCTGGGCAACGGCCTGCTCCAGCGATGCTTCGCCGCCGACGATCTGCGCGTCGATGCGCTTCAGCGACAGTTCCTCGGTGCGGATCTGCGCCTCGGCCTGCTCCAGGGCAATCCGGTAATCGCCGTCATCCAGCGTCACCAGCGGATCGCCCGCCTTGACCTCCTGGTTTTCGACCACATTCACCTTGGCAACGTAACCGGAAACCTTCGGCGCGATGACGGCGATGTCACCTTCTATATAGGCATCGTCAGTCGATACCATGAAGCGGCCGTCGATCCACCAGTTGTAGCCATACCAGCCGGCACCGGCGAGAAGCGCGATGGCGATGACAGGCAGAAGCGGCGAACGCTTCTTCTGCTTCGGCGCGGGCGTGGCCTGGGGCTGCTGCGGCGGGGCCTCTGCCGGCTTTGCGGGAGAGGTCTCGGCCTTGGCGGAAACATCCGCCTCTTCCGCATCGTTGACGGCGCGAACCGCGCTATTCTTCTGGGCCGACATGAGAATGTACCGTGATAGATTGAAGAAAGTTTTTCGAACTGAACCGTTCGGTTCGATTGACATAATCTCTTTCCTGACACATATCAAGTGTTATCGAACCGATTGGTTCGACGTCTGGTTAATTTTTTTACGCCATTGCAGTGCTAGGAGGCGATAACGATGGCAGGGGAAGACATGGATATGGAAGCGGACACGGAAACGGGCTGTCCCGGAAATCCCGCCGGGCGTTTTGCGGCGGGCGAAGACCCGGCAAAACGCGAACAGATTCTGGCGGGCGCCTGGCGTGTGTTCAAGCGCAAGGGCTTCGATGCCGCCAGCATGAACGACATTACCCGGGAAGCGGGCGTTTCCAAGGGCACGATCTATGTCTACTTCTCCAACAAGGAAGATCTGTTCGCCGCCCTCGTCGACCAGCATCGTCAGGAATTCGCCACCTCCATGCGCAACATCCTGGCCGGCACAGAAGAGGTGCGCGAAGGCCTGAAGCAGTTCGGCAAGGCCTTCGCCAACAAGATGATCTGTTCAGACATGGTCCCGGCCATGCGCTCGGTCATCGGCGTCATCGACCGCATGCCGAAGCTGGCGCAGCGTTTCTTTATCGCAGCGCCCAACAATGTGCGCACCGTGCTTCAGGATTTCATCGAGCACCATGTGGCGCTCGGCCATCTGAAAGTGGATGACGTCGAGCTTGCCGCGCGGCAATATATAGAGCTTTCCACCGGCACCTTCTTCAAGCTGCGCCTGTTCGGGGAGATCGATGGCCCGGTTCCCGAGGAGGAACTCGACCGGGTGATCACCAGCGCCATCACGGTATTCATGGCCGCTTACGGAACCAACAGGGCCTGACTTCATTCAGCAACGGCATCAGCGCCGATACGCGGTCTGCGCGAAATTTCGATGAAATCTTGCGTGGCGGAGCCTTCATCTCCTTGTTTCTCGCGTATTGCGCTATAAATTCCACCCGCCGAATGTTTCGGCTGGCCTGTTGCTGAAAGGAAATTCCCCCTGATGGAGTCCGTTCTCCCGCTTCTGTCTGATCCCGCCGCCTGGGTGGCGCTCGTCACCCTGGTGGTCATGGAGGTCGTGCTCGGCATCGACAACCTGATCTTCATCTCGATTCTGACCAACAAGCTGCCGCCGGAGCAGCGCGAAAAAGCCCGCAAGATCGGCATTGGTCTTGCGCTCATCATGCGCCTCGGCCTGCTCGGCACCGTCGCATGGATCGTGCAGCTCACCACGCCGGTCTTTGAGGTTTTCGGCCACGCCTTCTCCTGGAAGGACATGATCCTGATCGCCGGCGGTCTCTTCCTGATGTGGAAGGCGACCAAGGAAATCCACCACAATGTCGATCCTGAAGACCACAAGGAGGACATGGTGGGCGGCCCGGTGGCGATGGGCTTCAGCGCCGCCATCGGCCAGATCCTGCTGCTCGACCTCGTCTTTTCGGTGGACAGCATCATCACCGCCGTCGGCATGACGCCGCATCTGCCAATCATGATCGTTGCCGTCGTCGTCGCCGTCGCCGTGATGCTGCTCGCCGCAACCCCGCTCGCCAACTTCATCGAGCGCAACCCCACCATCGTCATGCTGGCACTCGCCTTCCTGATGATGATCGGCACGACGCTGATTGCCGAAGGCATGGGCTTCCATGTTCCCAAGGGTTACGTTTATGCCGCCATGGCGTTTTCGGCGCTGGTGGAACTGCTCAACATGCTGGCCCGCAATGCGCGGCGTCGGAAGAAGGCGGAGGCCGCCGGCGATACGCACTAACGGCATCTCGCCACCGTCATTCCGGCCTTGAGCCGGAATCCAGGCAGCCCAAGTCTTTGGGCTGAAAGGACTCTTGTCGCCGCGCAGACGCGCGTCGGCTGGATGCCGGATCAAGTCCGGCATGACGGAAATAAATTGATTTCTTGCAAAAATCATGAGCGTTTCTCATGCGCCAAGGTTACGTTTATATTCTTGCATCCAAAAGAAACGGTACGCTCTATACTGGCGTCACAAGCGACCTTTCTCACCGTTTATATGAACATCAGAACAACCTGACGCCCGGATTCACAACCCGTTATGGCGTTAAGACGCTTGTGTGGTTTGAAACATACGATCTCGTCACGGACGCAATTGCGAGAGAAAAGACGATAAAAAACTGGCCGCGGGCATGGAAGATAAAGTTGATTGAAGATCTCAATCCAGCCTGGGACGACATTGCCCATTTTCTTCTCTGACAACGCCTCCGCTCCGTCATGCCGGACCTGATCCGGCATCCAGCCAGCCCAAGTCCTTGGGCTGAAAAAACTCTTCTCGCCGCGTGAGGCCGCGTCGGCTGGATGCCGGCTCACGGCCGGTATGACGAAGAGACAGGAATGACATCTCCAGCCCGGAACCGCTTCACCCCGGCTTGCGTTCTTCAATATCCTCATCGATAGAGTCATTCCAGCCGTCTCTCCTTCGAAAGCATAAGCCAGCATGACGACAGACCAGATCCTCGCCTTCACCGTCATCGCCGGCATGATGGTCGCGTTCATCTGGGACAGGCTGCGTTACGATGTCGTCGCCTGCAGTGCGCTGCTCGTGGCCGTGGCACTCGGCGTCGTGCCTTTCGAGAAGGCCTTCTCCGGTTTTTCCGACGATATCGTCATCATCGTGGCCAGCGCGCTGATCGTCAGTTCGGCTGTCGCCCGCTCCGGCGTCGTCGATATGACGATCAAGAAATATTTCCCCGAAATGCACTCCAAGAGCCTGCAGCTCGCCTTTCTGATGATCGTCGTTGCCGTCATGTCCGCCTTCATCAAGAATATCGGCGCGCTCGCCATCATGATGCCGGTTGCCTTCCAGTTCGCCCGCAAATCCGGCAGCCCCGTCTCCTATTATCTGATGCCGATGGCCTTCGCCGCGCTGCTGGGCGGGCTGATGACGCAGATCGGCACCTCGCCCAACATCGTCGTCTCGCGGCTGCGCGAGGAAATGACCGGGCAGAGTTTTTCGATGTTCGACTTCACCCCCGTCGGCGCCGGCCTGACCGTCATCGGCATCATCTTCCTGACCTTCGGTTACCGGCTGCTGCCGGTGCGCAACCGCCAGCAGGCATCGGTGGAGGATATTCTCGACCAGTCGGCCTATACCGCCGAAGCCACCCTGCCCGCCGACAGCACCCACGCGGAAAAGCCGCTGCGCGAATTGCTGAAACAGGCCGACGGCGATGTGATCGCCAGCACCATCCTGCGCGGACCGCGGCGCATCTCCCCCTTCCCCGATGTGACGCTGAAGGCGGGTGACACGATTCTCCTCGAAGGCAGCCCGGAGGGGCTGGACCGCATCGTCTCGCAGGCGAAGCTGCTGCTTTCCGGCAAGCCGCTGACGGAGAACGGCCAGAAAACCACCGATCTCATTTCCATGGAAGCGGTGATCAGCAATGAATCGGTGCTGAGCGGCATTTCCGCGCGCGAGCTTTCGCTCTCCTATACGCGCGGCGTCAATCTGATCGCGGTGAGCCGGCGCGGCCAGCGCGTCAGCCAGCGGCTCTCCGAGCTGACATTGCAGGCAGGCGACGTCATTCTTTTGCAGGGCAGCCGCAAGAACCTGCCGCAGGTATTGCAGGAATTTTCGCTCTTGCCGCTGGCGCAGCGGGAAATCCTGCTGGGCGTGCAGCGCCGCGCGCTTTTGCCGGTCATCGTGCTTGCCGCCGCCATGATTGCCGCCGGCAGCGGGCTGGTGCCGGTCTCCGTCGCCTTTTTCACCGCCGCCTTTCTGATGATCGTGGTCGGCGCCATCCCGCTAACAGAAGTCTATAAATCCATCGACGGGCCGATCCTCGTCATGCTCGCCGCCCTCATTCCCGTCAGCGACTCGCTCCGCACCAGCGGGGCGAGCGAACTGATCGCCGCATGGCTCGGCCAGGCAGCGCAGGGGCTGCCGCCCTTTGCGGCGCTCGGCATGATCCTGCTCACCGCCATGGCGGTGACGCCCTTTCTCAACAATGCCGCCACCGTGCTGGTCATGGCCCCCATCGCCGCCGGTTTCGCCACCACGCTCGGGTTTCGGCCGGAGGCATTCCTGATGGCGGTGGCGATCGGCGCCGGCTGCGATTTCCTCACCCCCATCGGCCACCAGTGCAATACGCTGGTCATGGGCCCGGGCGGCTACCGCTTCAGCGATTATCCGCGTCTTGGCCTGCCGCTGTCGATCATGATCGTCATTGCCAGCATTCCGATGCTGCTTTACGTCTGGCCGGTCAACTAGGCGCGGCTCGCCTCGGGGAAGACGGCGCAAGCTCCTTATTTCCTTGACGCCTGCGGCATAATATGGCCTAAGCCGGAGCCGAACGGGAATGTGCAAAAGGCGCTTTATTTGTGCCTTTCGACATGATTTCCTGCCGCATCCAAACGAAAACTTCGTGATATACGGGTGAAACCACCCATATTTCAGCCACGTCCACGACGAGTGAATTTCATGACCACTTCCGGCGTTCGCGTCCGCATCGCACCTTCCCCCACCGGCGAGCCGCATGTCGGCACCGCCTATATCGCGCTGTTCAACTATCTCTTCGCCAAGAAACACGGCGGCGAGTTCATCCTGCGCATCGAGGATACCGACGCCACCCGCTCGACCCTCGAATATGAGCAGAAAGTGCTGGAAGCCCTGCGCTGGACCGGCCTCACCTGGTCGGAAGGCCCCGATGTCGGCGGCCCTTACGGCCCCTACCGCCAGTCCGAGCGCAAGGCCATGTATTGGCCTTATGCCGAGGAATTGCTGGAAAAAGGCCATGCCTTCCGCTGTTTCTGCACGCCCGAGCGGCTGGAAGAAATGCGCGAAGCCCAGCGCGCCGCCGGCAAGCCGCCGAAATATGATGGCCACTGCCTCAACCTGAAAGCCGAGGAAGTCACCGCCCGCGTCGCCGCCGGCGAGGCCAATGTCGTGCGCATGAAAATCCCGACCGAAGGTTCGTGCGATTTCCATGACGGCGTTTATGGCGATGTCTCGATCCCTTGGGATTCGGTCGACATGCAGGTGTTGATCAAGGCCGACGGCATGCCGACCTATCACATGGCCAACGTCATCGACGACCATCTGATGAAGATCACCCATGTGGCGCGCGGCGAAGAGTGGCTGGCCTCCGTGCCCAAGCACATCCTGCTTTACCGTTATTTCGGCTGGGAGCAGCCGGTGTTCATGCATCTCTCGCTGATGCGCAACGCCGACAAGTCGAAGCTTTCCAAGCGCAAGAACCCGACCTCGATCTCCTATTATTCCGCGCTGGGTTACCTGCCGGAAGCGCTGATGAACTTCCTTGGCCTGTTCTTCATCCAGATCGCCGAAGGCGAAGAGCTCTTGACCATGGACGAGCTGGCGGCGAAGTTCGATCCGGAAGCGCTGTCCAAGGCCGGCGCCATCTTCGATATCCAGAAGCTGGACTGGCTGAACGGCCGCTGGCTGCGCGAAAAGCTTTCGCCGGAGGAGTTCATTTCCCGCACCCTGGAATGGGCGATGGAAAATGCCCGCCTGACCGAAGGCCTGAAGCTTGCCCAGAGCCGCATTTCAAGACTCGGCGAATTGCCGAACCTCGCCGGCTTCCTGCTGGCGAGCGATGTCGGCCTGACGCCGGCTTCCTTTGCCGGGCTGAAGAGCAAACCGGAGGAAATCCACGAAATCCTCACCACGGTTGCCGCCGACCTCGAGAAGATGCCGGACTGGAACGTGGAAGCGATCGAGGCCGAGCTGCGCGATGTTGCCGAACGCACGGGCAAGAAGCTGCGCGTCGTGACGCCGCCGCTTTTCGTCGCCGTCTCCGGTTCCTCGCGCTCGCTGCCGCTGTTTGACTCGATGGCGCTGCTCGGCCGCTCCGTGGTGCGCCAGCGGTTGAAGATGGCGATTGCCGTTGTGGCCACGATGGTTGGCAGCGGAAGCTGATAGTTATGTGCTGGCGGTGACGGCAGCATTTTAGAATACGCCTTCTGCCTGGGGCTTACCCCCCTCTGCCCTGCCGGGCATCTCCCCCTCAAGGGGGGAGATCGACAAGCGGCTGACACCTTGCCCATGGAACGGGTGGGCGCGGCATCTGATCTCCCCCCTTGAGGGGGAGATGCCCGGCAGGGCAGAGGGGGGTAAGCCCAACGCACAAAGGCCACCCGCAACGAACAAGCCCGCTAAAGGCGAACACAATGAACGACAAGACGACCGAAACCACCGCCCTCTCCTCCGACGCCACCGAAGTGCGCCGCCAGAAACTCGCGCTGCTGCGCGAGCAGATCGGCGATGTCTATCCGGCGCATTTCCACCGCACGCTGACCAATGCGGAGCTGGCGGAAAAATATGCCGATATCGAAGCCGACGTCGAAACCGGCGATACGGTGACGGTGGCCGGTCGCGTTTATTCCTCGCGCAATTCCGGCATGTTCATGGATATCCATGACGCCTCCGGCAAGGTGCAGATATTCTCCCACAAGGACACGACGCCGGAAGCGGCGCGCAATCTTTTGCCGATGATCGATATCGGCGACATCATCGGCGTCACCGGCAAGGTGCGCCGCACCAAGCGTGGCGAGCTGACGATCAACGCCGAAGAAATCACCATGCTGACGAAGTCGCTGTTGCCGATGCCCGAGAAGTGGCACGGCGTCTCCGACATCGAGCTGCGTTACCGCAAGCGTCATCTGGACATTCTCTCCAACGAGGAATCCAAGCTGCGCTTCCTGCAGCGTTCGAAGATCCTCTCCGGCATCCGCCGCTTCATGGAGGCCGAGGGCTTCCTCGAAGTGGAAACGCCAATGCTGCAGACCATCTATGGCGGCGCGACGGCCGATCCGTTCAAGACCTTCCACAACACGCTGAAGATGGACATGTATCTGCGCATCGCGCCGGAACTGTTCCTGAAGCGCACGCTGGTTTCGGGCCTCACCGACAAGGTCTTCGAAATCAACCGCAACTTCCGCAACGAAGGCGTTTCCACAAGGCACAATCCTGAATTCACCATGATGGAGTGCTATTGGGCCTATGCCGATTACGAAGACATCATGGGTCTCGTGGAGCGGCTGTTCGAGACGCTGGCGATTGCCCTGCACGGCACGACCGAAGTGGAATTCCAGGGCCAGACGATTTCCTTCAAGGGCCCGTTCAAGCGCGTGCCGATGCCCGACGCGGTGAAGGAAGCGACCGGTATCGATTTCCTTGGCCTCAAGACCGACGAAGAAGCCCGCGCCGCCGCCAAGGCCGCCGGTTTTGCCGTCGAAAAGGACTGGACCTGGGGCGAATGCCTTGCCTTCATCTTCGAAGAAAAGGTCGAGGGCACACTGATCCAGCCGAGCCATGTGACGCATTTCCCCAAGGACATTTCGCCCTTCGCCAAGGAAGTGCCGGGCGAACCGCGCCTCGTCGAGCGTTTCGAAAGCTATTGCAATGCCTGGGAAGTGGGCAACGCCTTCTCCGAACTCAACGATCCGGAAGAGCAGCGCCGCCGCATGGTGGAGCAGCTGGAACAGGCGCACGCCCGCGGCGAAAAGGACAAGCAGCTCGACGACGAATTCCTCGACGCCATCGACCAGGGCATGCCGCCCGCCGGCGGTCTCGGCATCGGCGTCGACCGCCTGATCATGCTGCTCACCAACGCCCCGTCGATCCGCGACGTCATCCTCTTCCCGGCCCGCCGCAACAAGGCGGACTGATCGGACGAAACCGGGGGCGGCCTCACGGCCGCCTTCCACTCCCCGATTTTCTCGCTAGTGGCGAAGGGGCGTATTTTCTTGACGTCATCCTTGGGCTTGTCCCAAGGATCTAATCACGTCCAACAAAATCAATCCGTTGCAGATCCTCGGGACAGGCCCGAGGATGACGTCGGGGAGTGTGGCGAGGTTTCGCCCCATTTATCTGCCGGTTTTCCTTTCCATAGATAGACCCCGCAAGTAACTACCCGGCTTTCGGTGAACGTATCGCCTAGGTTTATTTAACTTTCAGTAGAATATACTGGCGGCATAACCTCAACCTGTGATACCCATTCTCCATCATTCGCATTGTGTTTGACGGCTTTCGATCAAGAGCCGCCGGGGGAGATACGCATGCCTGAGAATGAGCTTCCCAAATACCAGCCCGATATGTTTGCAACGCCTGAGAAGGAATGCGACGTGGTGATGAAGGGGGGCATCACCTCCGGTGTCGTTTATCCCTATGCCGTTCTGGAACTGGCGCGCCGATATCGCTTCCGCTCGATAGGCGGCACATCGGCCGGGGCGATTGCCGCCGCTTTCGCGGCAGCGGCGGAATATTCCCGCACCGTCAGGGGCGATCCTGACGGGTTCATCCGCCTGCAGGCCCATTGCGATACGATACCGACCATTCTGGGCAGGCTTTTCCAGCCGGAGCGCCGTTTTCGCCCGCTGATGCGTTACCTGTTATGGGCGCAGGCCGGCGGCTGGCCCGGCAAGGTACTGGGCCTGCCCTTGGCTTTTCCGCTCGCCTCGCTGGCGGGCATCGTCATCGGCGCCGGCCTGTTATGGGCCATGGGTGGCAGCTACGCCGGGTCCGTTCTCGGCGGGTTTGTCGGACTGGCGGCAGCGATCCTCATTCAGGTCCTGTGGCTGGTTTTGCACCGGTTGCCGCAGGAGGGCTTCGGTTTCTGCTCGGGGCTGACGGTTTCGGGCGCGGATGTTCCCGGCCTTACGGACTGGCTTCATGCATCGATCCAGGACATTGCTTTCGGCAGCCAGGCCGCGACAGCGCCGCCTTTGACCTTTGGCGATCTCGTCGGCGACGACCCGGAAAAACCGGTCATCAACCTGAAGATGGTCACGACGAACCTGTCGATGCGGCGGCCGCACACGCTTCCGAACACCAATCTCATGGTGGCTTACGACCCGAAGGAATGGGGCCAGCTGTTTCCCGCCGGCGTGATGAACTGGCTGAAGCAGGTCGCGACGCCGGGCGGCCCCTTTCCCGAACTCAAGGCTTTTCCGGAGCCAGACCAGTTGCCGGTCATCATCGCGACGCGCATGAGCCTGAGTTTCCCGGTCCTGTTCAAGGCCATTCCGGCCTATACCAATGATCGCGGCACGCTTGATATCGTGAGACGTCTCAGTGGCGACGCGCGGCCCGTCATGAAGGCGAAAATCTGGTTCTCCGACGGCGGGATCAGCAGCAATTTTCCCATTCACCTTTTCGATGCCCTGCTTCCGTCACGTCCCACCTTCGCACTCAGCCTCGATGAATTGCCGAAACCCATCGCCGCCAGCATGAAGCGCGTGACTATCCCGCAGGCGGCGGGCGAAGGGATCGGCGTGCCCGTTCACAAGATGGAAAAAATGAGCGGCTTTCTCGGCAGCATCCTCAGTTCGGCCAAGGACTGGCAGGATCAGTCTCTCGCCACCATGCCGGGCCAGAGGGAGCGCATCGCCCGCGTCTTTCTCAACGAGGAGGAAGGCGGGCTGAACCTCACCATGCCGCCGGAACGCTCGGCAAAACTGATGAGCTACGGCCTTGAGGTCGGATCGCTCTTCGCCAATGGCGCGCTGGATTTTGACGAACATCGCTGGCGCCGGACGCTTGTTGCCTATGACAGACTGGAAGACGCCGTGTTTGCGACCGAGCGCCTGTGGAAGGAAAGCAAATACGAGGACTGGCTAACGGATTACATCGACGAGATCAAAAGCTACGAAGCCGTGACAAAGGGGGACCGGGAAAAGCTGATCGCCCGAATTGCCGCCTTCGCCGCCCTGTCGCAGAGCTTCTCCCCGGCCATCGCCAACAAGCGCAGGAAGTTTCCAAATCCGGCTGGCCGTTTGCGGATCGGACCGGACGTCTGACCGGTTCGGCCACCAAGGTCTCAGCGACGACGTGAAGGAAAGGGCAACCCGGCCCTTCTGGAACATGTCCAGTAAAGGTGCGCAGCGGTTTTATGCCCGGGAAATGCCGAAAACAAAGGGACAGAGCACGTCCGACCATCCGTTCGGACCGGATGTGCCCTAGTGCCCCGAGGCCTTTTTATCCGCCGCCGGTTCGTCCGCCGGCGCAGTTTCGGAAGCGGCCTTCTCCTCCGCCGCCTGCGCGGTCGTCGAGCCTTTTCCGAAAATCAGCGATTTCAGATAGGTCAGGCTGAAAATGCTGCCGCCATCGGCTTCCGGTGTCGAGGTCAGAAGCTCATCGGTGCCGGGTTCGCCATGCGCTTCGGGAGCGGCGGTTTCACCATGTGCTTCCGCACCGGCCCCGCCCTCATCCGTTTCCGGCGCAGCGCCGTGGCCGCCGGCGCCGTCGTCCTTGCCTTCACCGTGACCGGCCGCCCCTTTCGCAGCCTTGCCATCATGGCTTTCGGCAGCGGCGTCCGAAGCCGGCGTCGCGCAATCGGCGGTGTCGCTGAGGCTCGCGGCCATAAACTCGGCATCTTCCAGCGGCAGGTCGATGCGCAGCCCGTAAAACTGGCCGCTGCCATTGGCCGCGCCGTCATAATAAAAGGCCGAATAGCGCTGGGCATTGGCGCCCTCGGGAATCTTGGTCGGATCGGGAATGAAGACGACCTGTGCGGCAATGGCCCGGCCGCGCATTTCCGAGCGCAATTGCGGACCGTTTCTGTCAAGCACCGAAACCTGAACCAGATCGGGCCTCTGCTTGTCGTAAACCGCCCTGGCAACGCGAAGCGCGGTTTTCAACCGCTCGGTGCCATCGCCCCCTTCGGTGCGGATGAATTTGCGCACCCATAAGGAACCGTTCTTGCGGATGTTGACTGTCTGGACCGCGTCGCAGGAAAGCCCGTTGGCGGAGGCATAGGATGGGCCAAGCAGCCGCTCGCTGCCGATGAACACGGCAGCAGAACCGGTCGCACCCGCCAAAAGCAGGATCCCGCCTCCGATCATAACGAGCTTGCGCGAAAACCGCATTCGTCCGAATACAGCTTTCACCCGCAACATCCTGCCATTCAGTACCCCGCCTATCGCCCTCACCCCGGAACGTGGCTCAAAGCATGAGCAAGACACGCGGGATAAAGCTCGCAACCTCGTTGTCCGAGCCTTGCGATAGTGCCGCTTTCTCATTGAAAAAAGTTTAACCCCTCCGGCTGAACACCGGCAAAAGCGCACCATTTTCGGACATTTTCAAACGCCGCTAAATTGCGAATGATTTGCAATAGCGTTGACAAGCGTGATTTTATAACAGATGGTATTGCGAATTAATCGCAACAAAGATTGGTGACAGACGTGAACTTCCCAAAAATCCGGTACGCCCTTTTCGCTTTTTCGCTTTTCCTTCCCGCCGCCGCCACCGCACAGGAAAAACCGACGGTGGTAACCACCTTCACCATCATCGCCGACATGGCGCGCAATGTGGCGGGTGACGCGGCCGAGGTGGAAAGCATCACCAAGCCGGGTGCTGAAATTCATAACTACCAGCCGACACCGCGCGACATCCTCAAAGCCCGCAAGGCCGATCTGGTGCTGCGCAACGGTCTCAATCTGGAATTGTGGTTCGAGAAGTTCCTTGCCAACCTTTCCGGCGTGCCGAGCGTGACGGTGAGCGAGGGTGTGGAACCCATGGCGATCAGCGGCGGCGCCTATCAGGGGAAACCCAATCCGCATGCCTGGATGTCGCCCGACAACGCCTTGATCTATGTGGAAAATATCCGCAAGGGCCTGACCGAGATCGACCCCGCCCATGCCGATGTCTATGCCGCCAATGCCAAGGCCTATTCAGACAAGATCAAGGCCACGGTGCAGCCGATCCGCGACACGCTGTCCGTCCTGCCTGAAAACAAGCGCTGGTTGGTAACCAGCGAAGGTGCCTTCTCCTATCTCGCCCGCGATTTCGGGCTGAAGGAACTGTTCCTCTGGCCGGTCAATGCCGACAGCCAGGGCACACCGCAGCAGGTGCGCGGCGTCATCGATGCCATGCGCGAGCATAATATCCACGTCATCTTCAGCGAAAGCACGGTTTCCGCCGATCCGGCCGAGCAGGTGGCCAAGGAAACCGGCGCGGCCTATGGCGGCATCCTCTATGTGGATTCGCTGAGCGAGGCGGACGGCCCGGTCCCGACCTATCTCGATCTGCTGCGGGTGACGAGCGAGACCATCGCAAAGGGCCTGTCATCATGAGAATGGGCAGTAAAAAAGCAGCCGGCGGCCTTACGGTTCAAAATGCGACAGTGACCTATCGCAATGGCCACACCGCTTTAAGACATGCCAGCTTCTCCATCCCCCGCGGAACGATCACTGCACTTGTCGGCGTCAATGGCGCCGGCAAGTCCACGATTTTCAAGGCGATCATGGGTTTCGTGCCGCTGGCCGCCGGTTCCGTCTCGATCTTCGACCTGCCGGTGAAGGAAGCGCTCAGGAAAAACCTCGTTGCCTATGTGCCGCAGGCCGAGGAAGTGGACTGGAGCTTTCCGGTGCTGGTGGAGGATGTGGTGATGATGGGCCGTTATGGCCACATGAACTTCCTGCGCATCCCCTCGAAGCGCGACCATCAGATGGTCGAGGAAGCGCTGAAACGCGTCAACATGCTCGACTATCGCAAAAGGCAGATCGGCGAACTTTCCGGCGGGCAGAAGAAGCGGGTGTTTCTCGCCCGTGCGCTGGCGCAGGAAGGCCAGGTCATTCTGCTGGACGAACCCTTCACCGGCGTCGATGTGACGACGGAAGAACAGATCGTCGCGCTTTTGAAAGCCTTGCGGGACGAAGGCCGGGTCATGCTGGTTTCCACCCATAATCTCGGCAGCGTGCCGGAATTCTGCGATCGCGCCGTCTTCGTCAAGGGCACCGTGCTGGCGTCAGGCAAGACCGAGGATACGTTCACCGAAGAGAACCTGCAGAAAGCCTTCGGCGGCAGCCTGCGCCACTTCATCCTTGGCGGCGCAGACCTGCATGACGATGCCGATCCGCGCCGGCTGAAGGTCATTACCGATGATGAGCGGCCCTTCGTGATCTATGGCAAGAATGGCCAGAACGGGCACGATCCCGAGGCTCCGAAAGAAAAAGTCGATGATAAACAGCCTTCTTGAGCCTTTCACCTACGGCTACATGCTGAACGCCATCTGGGTCAGCGCGCTGGTTGGCGGCGTCTGCGGCTTTCTGTCGGCCTATCTGATACTGAAGGGCTGGTCGCTGATCGGCGATGCGCTTTCCCATGCCATCGTTCCCGGCGTGGCCGGAGCCTATATGCTGGGCCTGCCCTTTTCGCTCGGCGCATTCCTCTCCGGCGGGCTTGCCGCCGGCTCCATGCTGTTCCTGAACCAGAAAACGCGGCTGAAGGAAGACGCGATCATCGGCCTGATCTTCACCTCGTTTTTCGGGTTGGGACTGTTCATGGTCTCGCTCTCGCCCACCTCGGTGAATATCCAGACCATCGTGCTCGGCAATATTCTCGCAATCACTGCCGAAGATACCATCCAGCTCGCGCTGATCGGCGGCATCAGCCTGCTGGTGCTGGCGCTGAAATGGCGCGACTTCATGGTGGTGTTCTTCGATGAGAACCACGCCCGCACCGTGGGGCTGAAACCGGAAGTGCTGAAGGTGATCTTCTTCACCCTGCTTGCCGCCTCCACGGTTGCCGCTTTGCAGACGGTCGGGGCCTTTCTCGTCGTCGCCATGGTGGTGACGCCGGGTGCCACCGCCTATCTCCTGACCGACCGTTTCGAGCGACTGATCCTGATGAGCCTCATCATCGGCGCGGCCACCAGCTTCGTCGGCGCCTATCTCAGCTATTTCCTCGATGGCGCCACCGGCGGCGTCATCGTCGTGCTGCAGACCGCGATCTTCCTTGCCGCTTTCGTGTTTGCGCCCAAGCACGGCCTGCTCGCCTCCAGAGCCAAGGCCCGCAAGGCGCTGGGGGAAACGCCATGAGCGACTATCTCGAACTCGCCATCCTGCCGTTTCAGCTGCCCTTCATGCAATATGCCTTCGTCATCACGCTGATGATCGCGGTACCGATGGCGATGCTGTCCTGTCTTCTGGTACTGAAGGGCTGGTCGCTGATGGGGGACGCGGTTTCCCATGCCGTGCTGCCGGGCGTGGTGGTTGCCTATATCGTCAACATTCCGCTTTCCATCGGCGCCTTCATCGCCGGCATGATCTGCGCGCTCGGCACCGGTTTCATCAAGGAAAACAGCCGCATCAAGGAAGATACGGTGCTTGGCATCGTCTTTTCCGGCATGTTCGGGCTGGGACTGGTGCTTTACGTGAAGGTGCAGAGCGACATGCATCTCGACCACATCCTCTTCGGCGACATGCTGGGCATTGCACCGTCAGACATGCTGGAAACCGGCCTGATCGCGCTTTTCGCGACGCTGTTCCTCGGGCTGCTGCGCAAGGATCTGCTGGTCAATGCCTTCGATGCGCAGCATGCAAGGGCGATCGGGTTGCCGGTGCGCCTGCTGCATTACGGTCTGTTGATGGTTCTGTCGCTCACCGTGGTCGGGGCGCTCAAAGCGGTGGGCATCATTCTGTCGGTCGCCATGCTGGTGGCGCCGGGCGCCATCGCCTTCCTGCTCACACGGCGCTTTTCCGCCATGCTGCTGGTGGCCATTGTGGTGGCTGTCGCCTCCTCGCTGGCGGGCATATGGCTGAGCTTCCTGATCGACAGTGCGCCGGCCCCCACCATCGTGCTGTTCATGAGCCTTGCCTTCATTGCAACCTTCATCCGCACCACCTGGATGGCGAAACGGGTGGATGCCGCACGCGAAAGGCAGGTCTAAGCAACGATTTTTGCGGGCGAATGGAACATTTTCCCTTTTTGCGCGTCATTTTCCTGAGTTTGCGGCAAGGCGGCAAACTCAGGAAAATTAAAGCGAAAGGGGAAGCTCCATGCTGAAATGGGCTCTTATTTTCTTCGTCATCTCTTTGATCGCGGGTGTATTCGGCTTTACCGGTATTTCGGCAGCGGCGGCGGGCGTGGCCCGAATTCTGTTCTTCATCGCCGTGGTGATCTTCCTGGTCTTCCTCGTGCTTGCACTGATGGCCGGAAGCGCGGTCGTCTGAATGAAAAAAGGCGACCGGTTTGTGCCGGTCGCCTTTCCTCTTTTGCGTAAAACCTTCAGCCCGTCCAGCCGCCATCGATCACGTGAATCTGGCCGGTGGTGAAACCTGCCTCGTCCGAAGCGAGATAGGTGACGAGGGCTGCGATTTCTTCCGGCGTGGCGATGCGTCCCATCGGCTGGCGGGCGATGAAATCCGCAAGCGCCTGTTCATAATTGCCCGTGGCCCGCAGGCGGTCATGCAGCGAGGGGCTATCGACCGTGCCGGGGCAAATGGCGTTGCAACGAATGCCCCTTGTGACGAAATCGGCGGCAATCGCCTTTGTCAGGCCCACCACGGCGGCCTTGGAAGCCGTATAGGCGAAACGGTTCGGCACGCCCTTCACGCTTGATGCCACCGAAGACATGTTGACGATCGCGCCCTTGCCCTTTTCCAGCATGCCGGGCAGGAAGGCGCGGCAGGTGCGATACATGGCCTTGGCATTGAGATCGAAGGAAAAATCCCAGTCCTTCTCTTCGCAGTCGAGAATGGTGCCGGCATGTACGAAACCGGCGCAGTTGAACAGCACGTCGGCATGGCCGATATCGGCCGCGAAGTCCTTGACCCCCTCCCCGTCAAGCACATTCAGCACCCGGGTTTCCGCGCCCTTGAGGGTCGAAAGCGCCTGCTCGTTGATATCGGTGGCGATGACCCGCGCGCCCAGCGATACGAACCGCTCCGCCGCCGCCCGGCCGATACCCTGACCGGCGGCGGTGATCACCACTGTCCGGCCGTTAAAATCCTGCACCATGAATAGCCTCCCGCTAAGGCGCGGCCACCCTTTCCGGATCGGCCGCTGAATTTGGATGATCTCAAATATGGATCGACAATTCATATGTAAACGCGGTATTCATATGGCGTCAAGCAAACTTGCGCGGTTCAACGCTATCGGACAAGCCTAATTTCAGGCGGACCTCTCAGCCGGCGACCATGCGAACCATCATCGAGGCCAGATGACCGACGACGACAGCGAAAGATACCGCGCTCCCGCCCTCGACAAGGGCCTGGACATTCTCGAACTTCTGGCCCGCACCGATGGCGGGCTGACGCAGATCGAGATCGCCAAGGCCGTTGGCAAGAGCCCGAACGAGCTTTACCGCATGCTGGACCGGCTGGTGCGCCGGGGCTATGTGCAGCGGCTTGAGGGGGATCGGTTTTCGCTGACGCTGAAGATGTTCGGGCTGGCGCATTTTCACGCGCCGATCCGCCGGCTCGTCTCTTTCGCTGCCCCCGTCATGCGTGATTTTTCCGCCAGCGCCGAACAGGCCTGCCATCTGGCCGTTTATGACCGCGGCAGCGTGGTCGTCATTGCCCAGCAGGAATCGTCCACCTATTGGGCCATGTCCATGCGGGTGGGGGCGCAGATGAGCCTGTTTCACACCGGCTCCGGCCATGTGCTGCTCGCCTTCCAGACCGACGCGCAACGCGAGATCATGATCACCGAGCAGGTGCGCGGCAGCGGCGAAACCGTGCCTTCCGACCTCGCACAGCGGCTGCGGCAGGTGCGCAGCAACGGTTTTGAATCCATGGACAGCCTTCAGACCGCCGGCGTGCGCAATATTTCCGCCCCGGTGCTGACGCTGGACGGGACGGCGCTCGCCGTCATCACCTGCCCTTACATCACGCCGCTTGGCGGCAGGGCGCCCACAAGCGAGATGTGCGAAACTCTGATCCGCGATGCGGCAAGACGCATCTCCGAAGTGGTGACGGGAAATATCTGAAACGGACAAAAAAACGCGACCGACAGGGACCCGATCGCGTTTTGAGTGACTGGAGATTTATATCTCCTAAACGTTGGGGGAACGCGGATGGTTCCCCCTTTTCTGTCAGGCCGCAGCCAGCGTCAGTTCCTTGCGGACCATTTCGCGCAGCGTCACCAGATCCTTGGCGAACAGGCGGATGCCTTCCGAGAGCTTCTCGGTCGCCATCGCGTCTTCGTTCATTGCCCAGCGGAAGGCCTTTTCGTCGAGGGACTTCAGCGGCTCGGGCTTGGCATTGTCAGGCGAAAGCTTGCGCTCGAGCTTGCCGGTGTCCTTGTCCAGTTCTTCCAGCAGCGCCGGGCTGATCGTCAGGCGGTCGCAACCGGCCAGCGCTTCGATTTCGCCGACATTGCGGAAGGATGCGCCCATGACGACGGTGCTGATGCCATTGGCCTTGTAGTAGTTGTAGATGCTGCGCACCGAAACCACACCCGGATCGGTCTCGGCGGTGTAGTTCTCGCCGGTCGACTTCTTGTACCAGTCGAGGATGCGGCCGACGAAAGGCGAGATGAGGAAGACCTTGGCTTCCGCGCAGGCAATCGCCTGGGCCTGCGAGAAGAGGAGCGTCAGGTTGCAGTCGATGCCTTCGGACTGGAGGACTTCGGCCGCCTTGATGCCTTCCCAGGTGGAAGCAAGCTTGATGAGGATGCGCTCGCGCTCGATGCCGCGCTCCTTGTAGGCGGCAATGATGTGACGCGCCTTGGCGATGGAAGCTTCCGTATCGAAGGAGAGGTCGGCATCGACTTCAGTCGAAACGCGGCCCGGAACGAGGCCGGCAAGCGCCGCGCCGACGGAAATGGCCAGACGATCGGCAACGGCGGCAACAACGGCGTCGGACTGGCCGCCCTGCTTCTTGCCCCATGCGACGGCTTCCTTCACCGCATCGGCAAATGCCGGGGTGCCGAGCGCCTTCAGAACGATGGTGGGGTTGGTGGTGCAATCCACCGGCTTCAGGCGCGCAACCGCCTCGATATCGCCGGTATCGGCAACGACCGTGGTGATGGCGCGAAGTTGTTCGAGTTTGGACGTCATATCGAATGATCCTTCATGATCTCTTGAAAACTTGCTCAGCCGTCATTTCGTTCCCGCACCATGGGTGCGCCCAAGGCCGAAATCGCGGTTTGTCCGGCTCCGACTATCGCAAGCGGCATGGCCGAAAGTCAAGACATTTGCGCATCGCAATTGACATAAGTTTCACGCCTGCGATACTCGGCCGCATCTGAGCGGATGGTGAAAAGTGTGAGTGGTTTTCGCCATGAATCCCGCTCGAACGATAAGAATGTCGATGAAGCGATGTCAGTTCGCATCGAAATGACATCGTCTTCATCGACCAAGAATGGCGGAAACCGTGGCGAAACTGAGAAGAGAAACCCATACGGCCTATTCGGAAGCGGCTTCGCTGAGGCTGCGCGCCGCGTGGCTCTATTATAATCAGGGCCTGACGCAAAAAGATGTCGCCGAAAAACTGGGGATCAGCCGCTCGACCGTCATCCGCCTGCTCGACGAGGCGATGAAACGTTCCGAAGTGCAGATCTGGATCAATGAGGGCATCGAGGATTTCGTGGCGCTGGCCGGCCAGCTGGAGGCGGCCTACGGGCTGGACGAGGCCGTCATCATCCCCTGCCCCGGGAAGGCGAGCGCCGAAAGCACCGCCAAGGCCGTTGGCCTGGCGCTCGGGCAATTTCTCTCCGAGGTGGTGCCGAACGGCGCCACCATCGGCGTCGGCTGGGGCCGCACCATGACCGCCTCGCTTTCCAGCTTCCGCCCGCCGCGCCGGGAAAATTGCAAGGTCGTTTCGCTGCTCGGCGGCATCGTCGCCGTGCACCAGACCAACCCGCTCGATTACACCTGGCGGCTGGCAAGTGCGCTCGGGGCCGAATGTTACATGTTTCTGGCGCCGCTCCTGGTGGATTCCGTCGAGACGAAACGGGCGCTGATCGAAAAATGCGGGCTCGCCACGCTTTATGATCTCGCCGAGACGCTGGACCTCGCCATCGTCTCCTGCGGCGATATCGGCCCGCATTCCACCTCGCTCTCCGAAGGCTTCATCTCCAAGGAGACGCTGCGCGAACTCGTCGATGCCGGCTGTGTCTGCGACACGATGTTCAATTTCATCGATGCGGAAGGCCGCTCCGTCGATCATCCCATCAACCAGCGCGCCATGGCGATCGATCTCGATACGCTGCGCAAGGCCAAACACATCGTGCTCGCCTCCGGCGGCGCCCACCGCGCCGTTGCCATCCGCGCCACGATCAAGCGCATCGGGTGCAATACGCTGATCACCGACGAGGCGGCGGCACGGGCGTTGATGGAGCTGGTCTAGGCTTCATCAGGCCATTCGCGGGCGGACCTCACAAACACCGACGTCACCCTCGGGCTTGTCCCGAGAATCTGCAGCGTATTGATTTTATTCCACGTGACTAAATCCCCGGCATCGGCCTCCGCCGACCCTGCCCTCACACCCCTCGTCCATTTCTCCGGCCAGGCCAAAGAACGGTCATGCGACAGCACATCTTCCACGGTGGGTTTTGAGGGGAAGCTGGAACGGTCGGCCAAACTCAAACCTTGCCCGTTTCCCAGCCGAGCATCGCCCGCTTGCGGGTCAGGCCCCAGTGATATCCCGTCAGCGCCCCGCTTTTGCCGACGGCACGGTGGCAGGGAACAACGAAGGACACCGGGTTGGCGCCGACGGCAGCGCCAACCGCGCGGGAGGCGGTGGGCTGGCCGATATCGCAGGCGATGTGCGAATAGGTGACGGCGCGGCCCATCGGGATTTTGAGAAGGCTTTCCCAGACGCGCACCTGAAAATCCGTACCGAGCAGCACGACGCGCAGCGGCCTGTCCGCCGACCAGAGCGACGGCTCGAAGATGCGCGCGGCATAAGAGGCGGTCGCTTCGCGATCCTCGACATAATCCGCATTCGGCCAGCGGCCGGCCATATCCTCGAAACAGGCCCGTTCCTCACCCGGATCGGCAAAGGCGCAGCCGGCAAGGCCACGATCGGTCACCATGACCAGCGCAAGACCGAAGGGCGAGGTGTGGAACCCGTAACGGATCGTCAGCCCGCCGCCCTTCGCCTTCCATTCGCCGGGCGACATGGCCTCATGGGTGACGAACAGGTCGTGCAGGCGTCCCGGTCCCGACATGCCGACCTCGATAGAGGTTTCCAGCAGCGGCAGGTCCTCCTCGCGCAACAGCCGCTTGGCATGATCGAGCGTCACGGCCTGCAAAAAGGCCTTGGGCGAAAGGCCGGCCCAGCGGGTGAAAGTCTTCTGCAATTGCGTCGGCGACTGGCCGAGCCTTGCGGCAATGGCTTCGAGGGAGGGCTGCTCGCGATAATCCAGCGTCAAAAGCTCGATAACCCCGCGCACCGTATCGTAATCCGAACCGATGGGGGTGATGTCTTCTTTCAGCGTAATATTGGCGTTCATCGCAAATCTCCTAACGGGTAGGAGAAAACCATTAAAGCGACTTCGTCTCCACCCGTTTCTTGCGCCGTACTCAGTTTCTACCGTCATACCGGCCTCGAGCCGGTATCCAGCCAGCCCAAGTCCTTGGGCTGAAAGGAGTCTTTTCCGCCGCGCGGACGCGCGTCGGCTGGATTCCGGCTCAGGGCCGGAATGACGGAGGGAGAGCTGGACTATCCTCTTACATCCGCCGCCTGACAGTCGCGAGCGCGCCGCCGAAAGCTTTCGCGAAGCTCTCCCGGTCATCCGGGTTGAGAAACGAACCGATATCGGTCGCCCGCCCCTCGCCCGTCACATGCATGGAGACGATGCCGATCTCGTCGTGCCGCCTCACCCTGAAACGCGCCCAGAAGGGATTGAAGCGATGTTCCACCATCCGCCCGGCCGGAGAGAATTTGCGGATAGACAGGCTGGTGCGCGAGACGCTGACCTCTTCCCGCGCCTTCGCCGCCCGGTAGTTGGCGCGGAAGGCGGCATAAAGCAGCAGAAAATCCAGCCCGAAGAACAGGCCGACGGGCCAGGCGCCGGTAGCGAGAAAGAAACCGCCATAAAGGAGACAGGCAAGCCCCGACAAAAGCAGCAGCAGCCGGAAGCCGCTTCTGCCCAGCGAGCGATGCGGCACGAGTTCCGCCGCGAAAATCGGCTGGTCGTTGAGCGTATCCACGTTGCTTTCCTTTGGGCGGGCTGGCTATAGATAGACCATGACAGTTGCCAAAAAACGATCCAGCACCCAAAGTTTGAAAAAGTCAAATCCGGCATCCGCGCGCAAGCCGGCGCGGGTGAAGACGGCCTATTCGAAGGACGAGCTTACCGAAATCTTCCGCCGTTTTTCCATTCAGCGGCCGGAGCCGAAGGGCGAGCTGGAACATACCAATCCCTTCACCCTGCTGGTGGCCGTGGCGCTTTCGGCGCAGGCGACCGATGTGGGCGTGAACCGGGCAACGCGGGCGCTGTTCAAGATTGCCGATACGCCGGAAAAAATGCTGGCGCTCGGTGAAGAGCAGCTGATCTCCCATATCAAGACCATCGGCCTTTACCGCAACAAGGCGAAAAACGTCATTGCCCTGTCGCAGATGCTGATCGACAATTTCAGCGGCGAGGTGCCGAAAACCCGCGAGGAACTGGTGACCTTGCCGGGCGTTGGTCGCAAGACGGCCAATGTGGTGATGTCCATGGCCTTCGGCGTGCCCACGCTTGCGGTGGATACCCATGTCTTCCGCATTGCCAACCGGCTCTGTCTTGCGCCGGGCAAAACCCCTGACGAGGTTGAAGACCGGCTGATCCGCATCATTCCCGAACAATATCTGTTCCATGCCCATCACTGGCTGATCCTGCACGGACGTTATTGCTGCAAGGCGCGCAAGCCGGAATGCGAGCGCTGCGTGATCGCCGATATATGCAAGTCGCCGGAAAAGACCTTCGATATTCCGGCGCCGCTGGTCGAATTACCCGCGCAGCTGTTCGGTGCGGCCGGCGGCGAATGAAGGATCACGCCGGCTGACGGCCTTGTGCAGATGCACCATCATCGAGGCGGCGAAAAGCGGCGTCAAAAGGTTGAGGAACGGCACCGCCAGAAAAGCCGCGATCACCAGCCCGGCCATGAAGACGGTAGCGCGGTGTTTTGAGCGGAACTGCCGGGCTTCCTCGGGCGAGCGGAAACGCATGGCCGCGAATTCGAAAAATTCCCGGCCGAGCAGATAGCCGTTCACCAGAAAAAACGCGATGAGATTGACGCCCGGCACGAGAAGCAGCAGGAGCGCGACAAGGTTGCCGGCAATGACGACGCCAAAGAACTTGATCGATGACAGCACGGCTTCGCCGACGGGCATCGCCTGACCGGGCGGATCGTCGGGATAGGTCTTTTTTTCCACCACCTCGGCGACATCGTCGAGAAACAGGCCGGCAATGACGGCGGTGACGGGCGAGATGAGCAGTGCCAGCGCCAATGCCAGCCCGATGCCGGCAAAAATGGCGAAAACGAAGGTCAGCCAGCCCGCCCAGTCCGGCACGCCGGGTATCAGCGTATCGATCCACGGCAGCGCGAAATAGATGAAAATGGAGCGGATGGCGAACCACAGCGCCGCCAGAACGAGAAGCGTCAGCCCCAGCACCTTCCAGAACACCGACCGGGTCTCGGCGGCAAAGAGATTTTGAAATGCCAGCCGCGCCGCATCAAAAATCATTCGGAACTCCCCTGAACCTATCCGCGTTTAAAACCTTCGACCAAACGACAGATAAGAACTGGCCCTCCGCTCTGCAAGACAGAGGGATATGGCGCCAAACGTCTGAAATTAAACCGGAGATGGAATTTCCCTTGAATAAAAGATATCTCTAAAATATAATAATCCATCTATGATAATTCGCATTCCGGTCCGGTGGAGGACAAGGCCGGAAAAGCTCGCCCCCACCGTCAAATCGCGGTTCGCACGCCTTTTTGCGGGGCGCGCGGATGCATCATCGTTCAATAAAGACAATAAAGAGGCGTTGGTGGAAAAGCTGTTGTTGAACCTGACCCGTGCCATGAAGGCAGGCACGCCTTCCGAGCGCAAGATCGCCAAATATCTGATCGAGCATCTGGACGAATTGCCCTTCGAAACAGCGCAGACGCTGGCCGCCAAGCTCAGCCTGAGCCCGATGACGGTTGGACGTTTCCTGCGATCGCTGGGATACCGGCAATTCAGCGATATCCGAGCCGATCTGCGCCATGCCGAAGAAACGGCCGGCGCGGACCAGCCCGCCATGATCGACGGTGACGAGCGCCAGCCCAACCCTTTTTCGCAACTCCTGTCGCAGCAGATTCAAGCCATACAGGCCGCTTTCGACATGACAGCGCAACCGATCTGGCGTCTTGCGATGAGCGAAATCGCCGCCGCGGCCGATGTTTTCCTGGCAACGTCCCCGGAAGGTCGCGGTGCCACGCGGCACTTCCATGGACGGCTGCTGGAATGCCGCGGACATGTGCAATATCTCGGCAGCGACAGCGCCGCCTACGTGGCCCTTTGGGATTTCGATCCCGGACAGACACTTCTCGTCATCATGGATTGCGGCGGCAGTCTCGCACCGCTTCAGCACCTTGCGGCCACCGCCCGCAGGAGCGGCTACAGGACGCTGCTCATCACCACGCGGTTTTACGAATGGGGACCCGAAAGTGCCGATCTCTGTCTTGCCATGCCACAGGCCCAGAACGGCGGACAGGGCCTGCTGCAGCTCGTCTCCCTCCTGGAATTCACCCTTTGCGCCCTTAGCGCCGGCGCCGATGACAGCGGCAGGGCAAGGGCAAAGAACCTGACGACCCTGAAGCGTTCGTTACGCAGTTGATTGCGCTTTGCGAGCGATAGGGATCGAAGGATCGAGCGGTTGCCCAGGTTTCTTCTCCCCGGCGGGGAGAAGAAACCTGGGCAACCGTCAAAGCCTGCCATTACCCTTTAGAAAATCAGAGGCTTTCCAGTTCCTGGCGATGGCGATGCATGGCGAGAAACCGGCGATAATCCCGCTCGTAATGCGCGGCGAGCGCCGGATTGCCGGAGATTTCGGCATTGCCCGGATACATGGCGCCCCCCGCCGCCGCGAGGTTCGCATGCACGCCGCCGGCTGTCGCCGCCGTCATCGCCGTGCCGAGCAGCACGGCATCGGCCGTGGCGGGAACCACGATACGCTTGCCCGTCACGTCAGCATAAAGCTCCATCAGCAGCGGGTTCTTCACATGCCCGCCGGTGACATGCAGGCTTTCCACCGAATAACCGAAACGTTCCATCGCATCGAGCACATGACGCGCGCCGAGCGCGATCGCCACGGCCGTGCGCCAGTAAAGACGGCAGAGACTGTCGAACGACGTATCCAGCGTCAGCCCGCTGATGACGCCGGCCGCATGCGGATCGGCAAGCGGCGAGCGGTTGCCGTGGAAATCCGGCAGCACATGCAGCCGCTCGGCAAAGGCCGCGCCCTCGAGCGCGCGCAATTCCGTTACCCGCGTCACGATGCGGGCATGCAACGCCGTATCCGGCTCACCGCCCGCCGCATGCATGCGCACGATATGGTCAAGCAACGCGCCGGTGGCCGATTGTCCACCCTCCACCAGCCAGTGGCCGGGCAGGATCGCCTGCCAGTAGGGACCCCAGAGACTATGGCCCGGCATCGGCTGCTCCGACATGGCGACGAGGCAACTCGACGTGCCGGCGATCAGCGCCACATGCCTGCCGACATTATCCGAAAGGCATCCGCCGAGCGCACCCAGCGCGCCGGCATAGGCATCGATCATGCCCGCCGCCACCTGACAGCCGGTATCGAGGCCGAGTTCAGCGGCAGCTTCGGGTGAAAGCGGGCCGATGCTTTCCCCTGGCATTACCGTGGTCTCCGGCAGGCCGGCCCGCTCCTTCAGATCGGCAAGCCCCGCCAGTTCCAGATAATCCGCCTGCCAGCCGGGATTTTCCTGCGCCAGAAAATTCCATTTCGCGGTCTGCGTGCAATTTGAGCGCCTCGTTGAACCGGTCGCTTTCCACGTCAGGAAATCCGCCAGATCGAAGGCGAAGGACATACGCGCCCAGCTTGCCGGCATATGTGTCTTCAGCCACATCAGCTTCGGCATCTGCATTTCCGGCGAGACGCTGTTGCCGGCGAAATCCAGCACCCGGTGGCCGGATGCCGTCAGCCGGTCGGCCTCCGATATCGCCCGGTGATCCAGCCAGACGATGGTGTCGAACCGGTCTTGCCCCGTCACGGAAACGGAAACCGGCTCCCCGCCTTCATCGCGGATGACGAGTGAGCAGGTGGCGTCAAAACCGATGGCCGCGATGCTCCGCGGCAAAACGCCGGCATCGGCAAGGGCCGCCTTCACGGCGATGCAGACCGCGTTCCATATGTCGGTGGAATCATGCTCGGCGTGGTTTTCACGCGGCCGCTGCATCAGGATCGGATGGGTGGCGCGGGCAAGCAGCCGGCCGGCCGGATCGAAAATGCCGGCCCGGGCGCTGGCGGTGCCGACATCGACAGCGACGAGATTTTGACGCATCAAGACTGCAATTCCATCCCTTGCGCAACGACCTCCGGACGGCAGCAGGCAGAGTCCCGCTCAGCCTGCATCGCGTTCCGCCCGCCTGTCAAAACCGCCCTTCCCCAGATAATGGCCGACAAGTTGGACCAAATCCGGCATCGCGTCAAACACGGCATCCGCCCCAAGCCCGGCGATCTTTTCACGGAATGCGGGAAAGCGCGCGTGCGAACCGCCGGTGAAGGCAAAAACGCCCATGCCGGCTGCTTTTGCCGCGGCAATACCGGCCGGACTGTCCTCGATCACGATGCAGTGACGCGGATCGGCGCCCATCTGGCGCGCCGCATGCAGGAAGAGATCGGGTGCCGGCTTGCCGTTCTTCACCATGGTGGCGCTGAAGACATGCGGCTCGAATTTATCGATCAGCCCTGTCAGCCCCAGCGAATAACGGATGCGTTCCGGCTGGCTTGAGGAGGCGACGCAGCGCCGCAGCGGCAGGAGCTTGTCCAGCGTTGCGGCAATGCCGTCAATCGGCCGAAGCTCGGTGCGGAAACGCTCGAACAGCGTCGCCCGCATATGGTCGAGGAAATCGATATCCGTTTCGACACCGTAATCCTCAAACAGTGTCGCCGTCATGCTGGCGACGCTGCGGCCGAGAAAGCGCTCATAGGCCTCTTCCTCTCCCATCGTCACGCCGAGATGGGAGAGCATATCGAGAAGGACGGAGATGGAGACCGGCTCGCTATCGACGAGAACGCCGTCGCAATCGAAAATCAAAAGAGGCCCGGTCTCGTCTTCCATCTCATGGTCACTTTTCAGCCAGCTTGTCATCCAGATAAAGCTGCAAGGTCTTCGCCGTGCCTTCTTGCCACAGCGTCTTCAATGCATGGGCAAAGCGTTTACGGAAAAGCTCCGATTCGGCAACTGCTCCGAAGATATCCTCAAGCGCGAGAAAGGCCATCGGATCGTCCTTGGCCTTGATCGCCGCCGCCTGAAGCCGCTCGGCGCTGGCATCGTTGAAGGCGATTTCCCTGCCGCTGTCGGAGGTGCCCTGGAAATAACGGCACCACAGCGCCGAAACCAGCGAAAGGCCGACGATATCCTCGCCGCGCGCCAGCCGGTCGGCGGTGGAAGGCAGGATGAATTTCGGCTGGCGGTTGGAGCCGTCCTGCGCCAGACGCGGAATGGTGTCGCCGATCTTCGGATTGAGGAAACGCCGTTCGATCAGCGCGAAATAATCGGCAAGATTTGTATCGGGAACCGGCGGAATGACCGGGATGATCTCTTCATTTTCAAGCTTTGCCAGAAATGCCCGGATCAGCGGATGTTCCATGGCCTCGTGCACGAAATGAATGTCGAGCAAAGCCGCCGGATAGGCGATTGCCGCATGGCCGCCATTGAGGATGCGGATTTTCATGTGCTCATAGGGCGCAACATCGGAGACGAACTGCACGCCGGCCTTTTCGAGCGCCGGGCGACCGGCGGGAAAATTATCCTCCATCACCCATTGCTTGAACTCTTCGCAGAAGACCGGCCAATTGTCCTCGATGCCGAAATCGTCGCGGGCGATAGTGCGTTCGCGCTCGCCGGTAGCAGGCGTAATGCGGTCGACCATGGAATTGGGGAAAGCGACATTTTCGCCGATCCAGTTGGCAAAGGCCGGATCGGACAAGGCCGCCAGCCCAACCACGGCATTTTTCGTGACCTTGCCATTATGTGGAATGTTGTCGCAGGACATGACGGTGAAGGCTTGCAGCCCTTTATCCCGCCGCGCCTTCAGCCCGGCGACGATGAGGCCGAACACGGTTTTTGGCGCAGCCGGGTTCTTCCCGTCTTCGGCAATGGCCGGATGCTGCGGGTTGAAGGAACCGGAGGCATCGATGAAATAACCACCCTCGGTAATCGTCATCGAGACGATGCGAATCTTCGGATCGGCGAGCGTATCGATGATGGTCTTGGTGTCGCCGACCTGCAGAATGTCGATCATCGGCCCGGTAACGCGCGCGCCGGTGCGGTTATTGTCCTGCTCCACAACAGTGGTCAGGAAATCCTGCGCGGCAAGCTTTTCGCGCATCACTGCATCCGACGGCAGCACGCCCGCACCGATGATGGCGAAGTCATGGTCCGTGCCCGTATTGAACAGATCATCCAGATAGACCGCCTGATGGGCGCGGTGGAAATTACCAACGCCGAAATGCACGATGCCGGCGGAGAGATCAGCACGGGAATAGGCCGGAATCGCCGCGGTTTTTCCGGCTTCGTCAAGCGTTGCGAGGGAGAGTTTGCATGTCATGTCACGATCCTCGAAAGGGGAAACGTTGTTCGTGCCGGTCACCGGGAAACCCCGGTGGTCAGCTCATCCAGTTGCCGCCATCGACATTGTAGGTCTGGGCGACGATGTATTCGGCCTCATCGGAGGCAAGGAAGATCGCCATGCCGGTCAGGTCTTCGGCACGGCCCATGCGGCCGAAGGGCACGGCCTCGCCGACCAGCCGCTTCTTTTCACCGGCGGGGCGGTTTTCATATTTCGCAAACAGTGCATCCACACCGTCCCAGTGCTCGCCATCGACCACACCGGGCGCAATCGCATTGACGTTGATGCCGTGCTTGATGAGATCGAGACCGGCCGATTGCGTGAGGCTGATGACGGCGGCCTTGGTGGCGCAATAAACCGCCACCAAGGCCTCACCGCGCCGGCCCGCCTGGCTTGCCATGTTGATGATCTTGCCGCCTTTTCCCCGAGCAATCATTGTTTTTGCGGCGGCCTGCATCATGAACAGCGTGCCGGATACGTTGATCGAAAACAGCCGCTCGTAGCTCTCGCGTTTGATCTCGACAATCGGTGCGAGGTCAAAGAGTGCGGCATTGTTGATGAGGATATCGAGCCCGCCCGCCTGGCCTTCCACGGTGCGGATGGCGGTGTCGATGGAATGCTGTTTGGTCACATCGAGTTCGACGGGATAGGCGTTCTCGCCGATCTCGCGGGCGGTCCTGCTCGCCCGCTCAAAATCGATGTCGGCGATGGCGACCGTCGCACCCTCGCGCAGATAGGCTTCGGCGAAGGCGCGGCCGATACCGCGCGCCGAGCCGGTTATCAGCGCGGATTTGCCCTCCAGTCTCCCCGTCATATTGCCACACCCTTCTCATCAAACCTGTGTATCTTGGTCTCATCCGGGGTGATGAAGACGGTATCGCCATGCCTGCATTCGAACTCGCCGTCAGTGCGGGCGGTGATCGGGCCGATACCTGACACCTCGAGATGCAGGAAGGTATCCGATCCGAGATGTTCGGCAACGGTGACCTTGCCCTGCCACAGCCCGCTTTCCTTCGACAGCAGCAGATGTTCGGGCCGCACGCCGGCGGTGGTGGCACCCTTGCTGCGGGCAAAGTCACCGGTGATGAGGTTCATGCGCGGTGAGCCGATAAAGCCGGCGACGAAGAGGTTGGCGGGGGTGCGGTAAAGCTCCATCGGCGAACCGACCTGCTCGATATTGCCGCGGTTGAGGACGACGATCTTGTCGGCCATGGTCATGGCCTCCACCTGGTCGTGGGTGACGTAGATCATCGTTGTCTTCAGCGTGTTGTGCAGCTCGGAGATTTCCAGCCGCATGGTGCCGCGCAGCGCCGCATCGAGGTTGGAGAGCGGCTCGTCGAACAGGAAGGCTTTCGGCTCGCGCACGATGGCGCGGCCGATGGCGACACGCTGGCGCTGGCCGCCTGAGAGCTGCGAGGGCCGGCGTTCGAGATAATCGGTGAGGTTCAGCACCCGGGCGGCGTCTTCGACCTTTTTGTTGATGATCGCCTTGTCGAGCTTGGCCATCTTCAGCGGGAAGGCGATGTTGTTCCTGACACTCATATGCGGATAAAGCGCATAGGACTGGAACACCATGGCAAGGCCGCGCTCGGCCGGCGCCTTTTCGGTGGCGTCATTGCCGTCGATGACGATCTTTCCGCCGGAGACGTCCTCCAGCCCGGCGATGAGGCGCAAAAGCGTGGACTTGCCGCAGCCGGAGGGACCGACGAAGACGACGAACTCGCCGTCGTTGATATCGAGATCGATCGACGGGATGACTTTCGCCTCACCGAAGAGCTTGGACACGTTCTGAAGGGAAATGCTGCCCATGTTTGTCGTTCCTTATTTCACGGCGCCAAAGGTCAGGCCACGCACGAGTTGTTTCTGCGAGAACCAGCCGATGACGAGAATGGGGGCGATCGCCATCATCGAGGCGGCCGAGAGTTTTGCCCAGAACAGCCCCTGCGGGCTCGAGAAGGAGGCGATGAAGGCCGTCAGCGGTGCTGCATTGGTGGTCGTCAGCCGGATGGTCCAGAAGGCTTCGTTCCAGGCAAGGATGACGTTCAAGAGCAGCGTCGAGGCAATGCCCGGCACCGCCATTGGTGTGAGCACATGCACGATCTCGTTCCACAGGGATGCGCCATCCATGCGGGCGGCCTCGAGGATCTCGCCGGGAATTTCCCGGAAGTAGGTGTAGAGCATCCAGATGACGATCGGCAGGTTGATGAAGGTCAGCATGATGGTGAGGCCAATGCGGGTATCGAGCAGGCCGGCATTGCGGAAGATCAGATAGATCGGCACCAGCACGGCGACGGCCGGCATCATCTTGGTGGAGAGCATCCACATCAAAATGTCCTTGGTGCGCTTGGTCGGCGAGAACGCCATGGCCCAGGCGGCGGGAATGGCGATGATCAGCGCGATGATCGTCGAGCCGAGCGACAGCACCACCGAGTTCATGAAGGGCTTGAAGTAATCGCGCTGGGTCTGGACCGTCACGTAATTCTCGAAGGTGCCCGAGGGAATGAGGCTGAAGCCGGCGATCGCCTCCGGCTCGGTCTTGAGCGAGGTGAGGAAGGCATAAAGGATCGGGAAGAACAGCAACAGCGCCACGGCCCAGGCCGCGATGGAAAAGCCGATCTTCGCACGAGTGGTTGTCTTGCGGGCCATGATGTTTCCCCTTTACCGGTCGAGGTTCTTGCCGACGGCGCGCATCAGGAAGATGGCGACGATATTGGCGAGGATGACGGCGATGATGCCGCCGGCCGAAGCGCCGCCGACGTCGTAACCCAGAAGTGCGGTGCGATAGATGAGGAAGGCGAGGTTGGTGGAGGCATAACCCGGTCCGCCATTGGTGGTGACGAGGATTTCCGCGTAGACGCCGAGCAGGAAGATCGTCTGGATCAGGATGACGACGGTGATGGCGCGCGACAGATGCGGCAGGGTCAGGTAGATGAAGCGGTTGACGAAGTTGGCGCCATCCATCTCGGCGGCTTCCTTCTGCTCGCCATCGAGCGACTGCAGGGCGGTGAGCAGGATCAGCGTCGCAAACGGCAGCCATTGCCAGGCGACGATGATGATGATGGAGAGCAGCGGAAATTGTGCAAACCAGTCGACCGGCTGCAGACCGAAGAAGCGTGAGAGATCGGCAAGCACGCCGTAACCGGGATGCATGATCATGTTCTTCCACACCAATGCGGCCACCGGCGGCATGACGAAGAAGGGCGAGATGATCATGATGCGCACGATGCCCTGGCCGAAAATGTCATTGTCGAGCAGGAGCGCAATGGCGATGCCGCCGATGACGGTGATCGCAAGCACGCCGCCGACAATCAAAAGCGTGTTCCAGATCGACTGGAAGAAGGCCGGGTCGGTGTAGAAATACTGGTAATTGAACAGACCCGCGAAGCTGACATTGGCCGGGTTGAGGAGATTGTAGTTCTGGAACGAGAACCACAGCGTCATCGCCAGAGGCACGATCATCCACACCAGCAATAACAGCACCGATGGCGCAAGCATCACCCGCGCCAGACCGCTCGTGTTTCGAGTTGCCATTGCACTCACCTCCCCTTGGGTACAGGCGTCACGACATGCGCCCGGCATATCCGGAAGAACCGGCTCATTCTTGTTTTGATTTGAAAGGTATTAGAGCCGCCTGGCGGCTTCCGACCCGGAGTGTTCGCTGCCCGGCATTGACGCCGGACAGCGATCTTCGGGAGAATTACTTGATGTAACCGGCGCGGGTCATTTCACGCGTCGCAGTCGACTGGGCGCCCGCAAGCGCATCGTCAACACTGGACTGACCGGCAACGACCGCCGAGAACAGCTGACCGACAGTGGTGCCGAGCGCCTGGAATTCCGGGATCGCCACAAACTGACCGCCGGTATAAGGCACGGGCTTTACAGTCGGCTTGGTAATATCGGCAGCATCCATGGCGGCAAGCGTCGGCTTGGCGAAGGCGGCGGCCTTTTCATAATCGGCGTTCTTGTAAAGCGAGGTGCGTGTGCCCGGAGGCACGTTTGCCCAGCCTTCCTTGGAAGCGACGAGCGTGGTGTAGTCCTTGCTGGTTGCCCAGGCGATGAACTTTTCGGCAGCTTCCGCCTTCTGCGAGCTCTTCGGGATGGCAAGGTTCCAGGACCACAACCAGTTGCCATGGTTCTTCAGTTCGCCATGCGTCGGGAAGAGCGCATAACCGACCTTGTCAGCAACGGTCGAATCCTTCGGGTTTGACACGAAGGAGGCAGCGACCGTGGCATCGATCCACATGCCGCATTTGCCCTGCTGGAACAGCGTCAGGTTTTCGTTGAAGCCGTTGGAGGAGGCGCCCGACGGACCGGCATCCTTCATCAGATCAACATAAAACTGCAGGGAGCTTTTCCACTCCGGCTGATCGAACTGCGGCTTCCAGTTTTCATCGAACCAGCGGCCACCGAAGGAGTTGGTGAGGGCGCTGATGAACGCCATGTTCTCGCCCCAGCCGGCCTTGCCGCGCAGGCACATGCCGTTGATATCGGCCTTGCGGTCGGTAATCTTGCGGGCGGCGTCACCGATGAATTCCCAGGTCGGGTTTTCAGGCATCTTCAGGCCGGCTTTTTCAAACAGGTCCTTGCGATACATGATCATGGCGGATTCGCCGTAGAAGGGTGCTGCATAAAGCTTGCCCTCGGCGGAAAGACCGCCACGGATCGCCGGCAGAATGTCATCGACATCGTATTTATCGCCGAGCTTTTCGAGTGGCAGCAGCCAACCCTGCTTGGCCCAGATCGGCACTTCATAGTTACCGATGGTCATGATGTCGTATTGGCCGCCATTGGTGGCGATATCGGTCGTCACGCGCTCACGCAGGACGTTTTCCTCAAGCGTTACCCATTCGACCTTGATGTCCGGGTTCTTGGTGGTGAAGTCCGAGGTCAGACCCTGCATGCGGATCATGTCGCCGTTGTTCACGGTCGCGATGGTCAGCGTTTCAGCGGAAGCAAGGGTGGTAAAGGCGAGGGCCGAGCATGCGCCCAGCAAAATGGTCTTCAGTGTCATATCTTCCTCCCAGAAGAAAAATGATGAGCATTCGCTTTGCTCTAGGGCATTTACTCACCTCACGAGCAAAAAAGTCAAGCGACATCCTGTGCTGCGACGCACATGGAAAAATCAACCGACTGATTTTATTGGATTAATTTTTGCTCAATGCGTGAGCAAATATTCGCTCGTCACTTCATCGGTGATGAGGCCGTTCAGCAGACCACCCCTCAGCGCCGCCAGAATCGAGGCGTGCTTGCGGACACCCTGCGCCATGCCAATGACCGTGCAGGTCTCTCGGGAAGGGATGGGAACGGAGGCGACGCGCTCGTTGACGGAGTGCTCAAGAATGCGGCCATTGGCATCATACATCCAGCCGCAGATCTCGCCGACTGCACCGCTGGCCATCAGGGCCTTCATCTCATCGACACCCAGGAAGCCATCGACGCAGAGCGGCGCGTTTTCGCCGAGTTCACCGACCCCGACAAAGGTGACATTGGCGGCGGACCCAAGTGCCAGCGTGGAGCGCACCATGGACTGGTCGTGCAGCAATTCGCGCTCTTCCGCAGAAGAACACAGGACCGGCAGCGGCATCGGAAAATGCCGGGCCTTGATGGCATCGGCCATGCTGAAGATGACGTTATAATAGGCCGCCGACCCATCCGGGCCGATATTGCCCGTCAGCGACACGATGCGGTGCTGCGGGCATTCCATCGGCGGCAGTTGGTCCACGGCGGCCTTCAAGGTACGGCCGGTGCCAATGGCGAGCACGATGGGATCGGCATTTTTCAGCCAGCGCTCGATCTCCGCCGCCCCGGCCTCGGCGATGCCGACGGTCGAGGAAACACCGGCCGGATCGCTCGGCACCACCTCGATATATCTAAGGTCGAATTTTTCCTTAAGGCGTTCGGCTTTTTCGAGACAGGCGGCGATGGGATGATCGAGCCGGACCTTGATCAGCCGCTCGGCGACGGCGAGCGACACCAGCCGCTGTGCCGATTGCCGGGAAATACCCATGGCGGCGGCGATCTCATCCTGCGTGCGGCCGGCGACATAATAAAGCCAGCCGGCACGGGCCGCATCGTCCAGCCGTCCATGTGCGTCGTTTCGTCTGGCCATGCCGCTGCCCTCCAGGAATTATGCTTGCGCATTTGCTGGCATTTTTTTGCGGCGGCTGTCAAACGGCGGATGGGCGGAAAGATTATACGGCGCGAAAATCGGCGGATGAGGAACGGTGGATCAGTGACTGACGGCTTATACGTCCGTGTCGTTATTTTTCCGTCATTCCGGCCTTGAGCCGGAATCCAGCCACGGCGCGTCTGCGCCGTGAGAAGAGTCTTTCGCGATCAAGGACTTGATCGCGCTGGACCCCGGATCAAGTCCGGGGTGGCGATGCTGGGTTTATGCCCGTACCCTCAATCACGCCGCTTCCTGCACCAGATGCCCAGCTGAAACCTCGCGGTAATGGCGCTGCGGCGGCACATAGTCCACCGGTCGGATCGGGCTTTTGATCTCGTCCGTCGCCATATTGCGCCGGATCTGCCGCCGCGCCGGGTCCGGCACCGGAACGGCGGACATCAGCTTTTTCGTATAGGGATGCTGCGGATTGTCGAAAACCGCCGCGCGCGGGCCGATCTCGACGATCTCGCCAAGATACATCACCGCCACACGATGGCTGACGCGCTCCACCACCGCCATATCATGGCTGATGAACAGGAAAGCGAGGTTGAGGCTCTGTTGCAGGTCGAGCAGCAGGTTGCAGACCTGCGCCTTGATGGAGACATCGAGCGCGGAAACCGCCTCGTCGGCGACGATGACCTTGGGATCGAGCATCAGCGAGCGGGCAATGGCGATGCGCTGGCGCTGACCGCCGGAGAACTCATGCGGGAAGCGCCGCATCATATCCGGGCTGAGACCCACCTTTTCCAGAAGATCGGCCGCCTTTTCACGGGCCTGCTGTTTGGTTCCGAGGCGATGCTCGATAAAGGGCTCCATGATCGCCGTGCCGATGCTCATGCGCGGATCGAGCGAGGCGAAGGGGTCCTGGAAGATCATCTGCACGCTGCGGCGCATGGTGCGCAGCGTCGTCTTATCGAGCTTCAGCACCTCGTAACCGTCTAGCATGACATTGCCGGATGTCGGTTCGATCAGCCGGGTGATCGACCGCCCCGTCGTGGATTTGCCGCAACCGGATTCACCGACCAGCGACAGCGTCTCGCCCTCGGCCAGATCGAAGGAGACCTTTTCCACCGCATGCACGGCACCGGATTTACGGCCGAAAAGGCCGGAGCGGATATCGAAACGGGTTGTCAGGTCCTTGACCGAGAGAATGGGCGTCCGACCGCCGGAGACAGTATCCTTGACCTCGACCACAGGCTGGCTCTCGCCGGTCTTGATATCGATGATCGGGAAACGCGCCGGCAGCGCCCTTTCCTTCATCGAACCGAGCTTCGGCACCGCCGAAAGCAAAGCGCGCGTATAGGGATGGTGGCCGCGATGGAAGATATCGTCGGTGGAACCGGTTTCCACGACATCACCACGGAACATGACGATGGTACGGTCAGCCACTTCCGCCACCACGCCCATATCATGGGTGATGAACAGGACCGACATGCCCTCCTCTTCCTGCAATTGCTTGATGAGGTCGAGAATCTGGCCCTGAATGGTCACATCCAGCGCCGTCGTCGGCTCGTCGGCTATCAGCAGCTTCGGCTTGGAGGCGAGCGCCATGGCGATCATCACACGCTGGCGCATGCCGCCGGAAAACTGGTGCGGATAATCGTCGAAACGGTTCTTCGCATTGGGAATACGGACTTTCTCAAGCAGGCGGATGACCTCGGCGCGCGCGGCGGAAGAGGAAATATCCTGATGCACGGTCAACGCTTCGGCGATCTGCTTGCCGATCGGGAAGATCGGGTTGAGGCTGGTCATCGGTTCCTGGAAGATCATCGAAATGTCCTTGCCGCGAACCTTGCGCATCTCCTCTTCCGGCAGCGCCAGCAGGTCGCGCCCGCCGAGCATGACCTTGCCTTCGATCCGGCTCGTCTTTTTATCGAGGAGCCGCATGATGGAGAGCGAGGTGACGCTCTTGCCCGAGCCGCTTTCACCAACGATCGCCACCGTTTCGCGCGGTGCGATCTCGAAACTCATATTGCGGACCACGGATTTCCAGCCGCCATCGACGCGGAAGGAGGTGGTGAGATTCTGAACCGATAAAACCGGGCTGACCGAGCCGCCGGTCTGTTCCATTGATGTCGCCGCCAAAAGCATGCCGATCTCCTGAAAAGCAGAAGGCGGCCACGAGGGCCGCCGGATGTCTTACGCAGCAAGTGCCTTTTCGGCCATCGAAACCCAGTAGCTGATGCCGTAAGGCAGCGCATCGTCGTTGAAATCATAGGCCGCATTATGCAGCCCGGCGGTATCGCCATTGCCGATGAAGATGAAGGCGCCGGGGCGGGCTTCCAGCATGTAGGAGAAATCCTCGGCACCCATATGCGGGTTGGGATTGGTGTTGACGGCGTTCGCACCCGCCACACCCATGGCCACGCCGGTCGCAAATTCAGTCTCATCACTGTGGTTGAAGGTGACGGGATAACCGCGATGATATTTCACCTCTACGGTCGCGCCATGCGCCATGGCGGTGGCGGTCGCCACTTCCTTCAGGCGCTTTTCGGCGAAATCGCGGGTTTCCGGCAGCAAAGTGCGCACCGTTCCCGTCAGCGTCACCGCACCGGGAATGACATTGACGGCTGTGCCGCCATGGGTGGTGGCGACGGTGACGACCAGCGATTTCAGCGGGTCCGTCTCCCGCGAGACGATGGATTGCAAAGCGATGATGACATGCGCCGAGGTCAGCACCGGATCGATGGAGAGATGCGGTGCGGCCGCATGGCTGCCCTTGCCGGTGATGACGATCTCGAAACTATCCGCCGCCGCCATGGTCGAACCCTTGCGGATGGCGAATTGCCCGACGGGAATGCCTGGCTCGTTATGCATGCCATAGACCTGCGAGATGCCGAATTTTTCCATCATGCCGTCATTCAGCATGGCGAGCGCGCCCGCACCGCCCTCTTCGGCGGGCTGGAAGATCACGGCCACGGAACCCTTGAAATTGCGGGTCTCGGCCAGATATTGCGCCGCACCCAGAAGCATGGCGGTGTGCCCGTCATGACCACAGGAATGGGCCTTGCCCGGCGTCTTCGAAGCCCAGGGCTTGCCGCTGGTCTCGAGGATCGGCAGCGCATCCATGTCGGAGCGGAAACCGATGGTCGGGCCATCGCCATGGCGGCCCTTGATGATGCCGACCACACCGGTCTTGCCGATGCCGGTCTCGACCACGTCGCAGCCGAAGGATTTCAGTTTTTCGGCCACGAATTTCGATGTTTCGTAGACATCGTAGAGCAGTTCCGGGTGTTCATGCAGATGGCGCCTCCAGCCGGCAACTTCTTCCTGCATTTCAGCCACACGGTTCAATATCGGCATTCTCTTTTTCCCTTTTTTTGTTCCCCGCCGGGTTGTCGGACGCCATATTGCGTCTGGAATTTCTCGTTTTGCAAGCATGAATTTTGCTGCATGAGCGAAAAATAGGCCGAAAGCCGAATGGCTCAAATTTTGTTCATCAATAAGAGTTTGGGGCTTGCTTTTCAAAAAAACTGACAATAGCATCATCTGGAATGGAGGAGTATTCCTTAGCAAAGTCAAATACTTATAATAAAAGACCTTGCATATGACGACAGGAAAAGCGTCAAACATTCAAACAGATAAAATCCAAAAAGGGGAAAAACCACGATGAAGAAGCGCAGCGTTCTCTTTGCCAGCACGGTGGCGGCCATGGCTCTCGCAGGCTCTGCCGCCCATGCCGAGCGCGGCAGTGACGGCGAACTGAAAATCCTGTTCTGGCAGGCCGTATCGACACTTAACCCTTATCTTTCCGCTGGCACGAAGGAAGTCTACAGCTCGTCCATGGTGATTGAGCCGCTGGCGCGTTACGACGAAAAGGGCGAACTGGTGCCGATGCTGGTCACCGAAATTCCGACGATCGACAATGGCGGCGTCGCGAAGGATCTGCTCAGCATGATCTGGAAGCTGAAAAGCGACGTGAAATGGTCGGATGGCACACCGTTCACCGCCGAGGACGTCATTTTCACCTGGAAATATTGTCTCGCACCGGATGGCGGCTGCGCGCAGGCGGCGCAATATGAGGGCGTGAAGAATGTCGAGGCCGTCGACGCCCACACCGTCAAGATCAGCTTCACCGAACCAAAACCTTACCCCTATTCCGCATTCGTCGGCGCACAGTCGCCGGTCATCCAGAAGAAGCAGTTTGAAAACTGCCTCGGCGCTGCCGCACCCGGCTGCACATCCGCCAATTTCGGCCCCATCGGCACCGGCCCCTTCGTGGTCAAGGATTTCAAGCCGAATGACGTGATCAGCTTCGTCGCCAACACCAATTATCGCGACCCCGCCAAGCCCGCCTTCGCCACGGCGACCCTGAAGGGCGGCGGCGATGCCGCTTCCGCCGCGCGCGCCGTGCTGGAAACCGGCGAATTCGACTATGCCTGGAACATGCAGGTGGAGCCGGAAATCCTCGCCACCATGGTGGCCGCCGGCAAGGGTAAGCTGGAAACCGCCTTCGGCACCCAGGTCGAGCGTATCAATCTCAACTGGTACAATCCCGATCCTTCGCTGGGCGACAAGCGCTCCACCAAGCAGGGCGGCCCGCATCCGGCCCTTTCCGATCCCGCCGTGCGCCGTGCATTGTCGCTTGCCATCGACCGCGATATCATCGACGAAGCGGGTTATGGCGAAGCGGGCAAGCCGACCTGCAACATCGTGCCGGCTCCGGAAGCCTTCGCTTCCACCAAGAATGACAGCTGGTGCCTGAAGCAGGATGTGGAAGGCGCAAACAAGCTGCTGGACGATGCCGGCTGGGTGAAGGGTGGCGATGGCATCCGCGCCAAGAATGGCGTGAAGCTTTCCTTCCTCTACCAGACCTCCACCAACTCGGTTCGCCAGGCCACGCAGGAACTGGTGAAGGACATGTGGTCGCAGATCGGCGTTGCCTCCGAACTGCGCAATGTCAGCGCCTCGGTCTTCTTCGGCGGCGACCCGGCAAGCCCGGATACCTTCCAGAAATTTTATGCCGACGTCGAAATGTACACCAACAATTTCGACGGCACCGATCCGGAAAAATATCTGGCGGAATGGCTGTGCGACAAAATCCCGGCCCCCGAAAATGGCTGGCAGGGCCAGAACATTCCGCGTTATTGCAACCCGGAATTCGACAGGCTGGTGGGTGAACTCTCCAAGACCGCCGACCTTGCCAAGCGCGGAGAGATTTCCAAGCAGCTCAATGACATGCTGACGGAGGAAGGCGCACATATTCCGCTCATCCACCGTGGCAGCGTCTCCTCGCATTCGCTGACGCTGGAAGGCGTTCGCATGAATGCCTGGGATTCGGAACTCTGGAACGTCGCGGACTGGTCCCGCAAGAAGTAACACGCAGATGCGCCGGCCTCTTTGCGAGGGGCCGGCCTTCTGCATGCCCCTGGACCATGATCTGAAGACACATTTGCCGCGCCAAGGCGAAAACGTTCCCAATTTTCGTCCGGCTGCGCTCTGGGTCTGGAGAGTTTCAGATGTTTACCTTTACGCTCCGGCGGCTTGCCTTTGCCGTACCGACGCTGCTCGTCATCAGCTTCGTCATCTTCGCGCTGCTCGATCTAGCGCCCAACGATCCGACCGGCGACCTGCCGCTCACCATCCCGCCTGAAGTGCGCGAGCAGATCCGCGCCTCGCTTGGCCTCGACCAGCCGTTCCTCATCCGTTACCTGATGTGGCTGCAGCAGTTCTTCATCAACGAACCTTTGAACCTCTTCGAAAAGCTGACCGGCTGGCAGATCGGCGATGGCAGCCGCATGCGCGTGCTTTCCTGGGCCACCCGCAGCCCGGTGGTCGATCTCGTCATTCAGCGCATGCCGCAGACGCTGTGGGTGGTGGGCCTCGCCTATCTCTTCGGTGCGCTGCTGGCGATCCCGATCGGCGTCATCTCCGCCTACAAGCAATATTCGATCTTCGACCAGATCGGCACCTTCGTTTCCATGGTCGGTTATTCGGTTCCGACCTTCTTCACCGGTGTGCTGCTGGTCGTCATCTTCAGCTCCTATCTGCAATGGTTCCCTTCCGTTTACGACACCAATCTGAGGGTCTCCGACTGGGCAAGCTTCGTGGCGCAGGTGAAGCAGATGTTCCTGCCAGTGCTGGTGCTGACGCTCTACAACGTCTCGCAGATCAGCCGCTTCGTGCGCGCCTCCATGCTCGATAATCTGCATCAGGATTATGTGCGCACGGCACGCGCCAAGGGCGTGAAGGAAAAATCCGTCCTGCTCGTCCACGTGCTGCGTAACAGCCTCATCCCGGTCGTGACGGTGATTGCACTCGGCGTGCCGACGATCTTTTCCGGCGCCATCATCACCGAGCAAATCTTCCGCGTGAACGGGCTCGGCCAATTGCTGATAACGGCCGTTCAGGGCGCGGATATTCCGCTGGTGCAGACGCTGACCTTCATTTTCGCGGTGCTGATCGTGCTCTTCAACCTGATTGCCGACGTGCTGTACGGCATTCTCGACCCGAGGATCCGCTATGACTGACGCCACCATCGCAGCGCCGACGGTTGCGGCCACCCCCACGCAATCCGCCCTTGCCGATATCTGGAAACAGTTCCGCGTTCACAAGGGCGGCGTCGCGGGGTTGATCGTCTTCGTCTTCATCCTGCTTGCGGTCTATGTCGGCCCCTATATCCACACCGTTGCGCCCAACGCCATCAACGTGAAGGAACGCAACCAGTGGCCATCATGGGCGCATCCCTTCGGCACCGACAATCTCGGCAAGGACATGCTGGCGCAGGTGCTGGCCGGCGGGCGCATCTCGCTTGCCGTCGGCATCACCGCCATGCTGCTGGCGCTGTTTCTGGGCACGCTGGTGGGTGTGCTGTCTGGCTATTTCCGCAGGCTCGACGGGCCGCTGATGCGGTTGACGGACCTGTTTCTCGCCCTGCCGCTTCTGCCGTTGCTGCTTGTCATCCTGATGCTGTTTCGCGATACGCTGCGCGCCGCCTTCGGTCCGGAAACCGGTATCTTCATCCTGATTGTCTTCGTGATCGGAATAACCAGCTGGATGCACACCGCTCGTATCGTGCGCGGCGATGTGCTGACGATCAAAAGCCAGGAATTCATCATGGCGGCGAAATCGAGCGGCATGCGCGAATATCGCATCATTCTGAGGCACATCCTGCCGAATGTGCTGAGTTCGATCATGGTCTCGGCCACGCTCGGCATTGCCGCCGCCATCATCACAGAATCGGCGCTCTCCTTCCTCGGTCTCGGCTTCCCCTCCGACTTTCCGACCTGGGGACGGCTGCTGTTCGATGGCGCCAACTTCCTGCAACTGACGCCGTCGCGCGTGTTATGGCCGGGGCTGGCGATTTCACTGACGGTTCTGAGCGTCAATTATATCGGCGATGCCGTGCGTGATGCGCTGGATCCAAGGGCGCTGAAGAGCTGAGTGCTCGCCTTCCCTCATCCCTGTGCTTGTCACAGGGATCCAGCCAGCCCAAGTCCTTGGGCTGAAAGGACTCTCCCCGTCGCGCAGACGCGCGTCGGCTGGATTCCTGTGACAAGCACAGGAATGAGGTTGAGGGTATCGCGGCACAAAAGCGGGACGCACCCTAATGGTAATTCACCTTCTCCGCATCGAGAATGCTGTCCGCATCCAGCGCCGCAATCGGAATATCCGTCCGCGCGGGAATATCGCCGGAAAGCTGCAGCGCCAGATACCGCCCGCAACAGACCCGCAGGAACGATGTGAAATTGCCGAGGTCGTGCCCGGCATCGATCGATTCATTATAAAGCTTGGCGATGAGCTGCACGCTGTTCATGCCATCGCGGCGCGCGATCTCGTCCAGCGTCGTCCAGAAGAAGTTCTCAAGCCGCACACTTGTTACCATGCCGTCAATCCTGAGCGACCGCGTATGGCTTTCCCAAAGCGTGGGGTCTGCCTTGATGAAAAGCTTGCACATGGTTTCCTCCCTCACCACGCCTGAAAGATAGGCGGAAAACGGGGCCGGAAAAAGCCCCGTTTCGCCGGTCTTATTTGCCGAGCACGGCCATGAATTGCGAAAGCCAGGCCGGATGGGCCGGCCATGCGGGTGCCGTCACCAGCTTGCCGTCGGTAACGGCCGCGTCGATGGCGATATCGGCATAGGTGCCGCCGGCCAGCTCGACCTCGGGACGGCAGGCGGGATAGGCCGAGCAGGTGCGGCCCTTCAAGACACCGGCCGCCGCCAGCAATTGCGCACCGTGGCAGACGGCCGCCACCGGCTTGTCGGCTTCAAAGAAATGTTTCACCGCCGCCAGCACATCCGCATTAAGCCGCAGATATTCCGGCGCGCGGCCGCCGGGAATGACCAGCGCATCGTAATCGGCAACCTTGATATCGGCGAAGGTGGCGTTGAGCGCGAAATTATGGCCGCGTTTTTCCGAATAGGTCTGGTCGCCCTCGAAATCGTGGATGGCTGTGGCAATGGTCTGGCCCGCTTTCTTGCCGGGGCAGACGGCATGGACCGTGTGGCCGACAGCGAGCAGCGTCTGGAACGGCACCATGGTCTCATAATCCTCGGCGAAATCGCCGGTGATCATCAAAATCTTCTTCGGCATGTCTGCTCCTCCCGTTTTCGAATGCCTTTGGGCACCCTAACAGGCAGGATCGAGATGCGGGTATTATGGCAATACTACATGGCCGATAAAGGTGGATCAGCGGGCCTGCGGCGGCTGCGGCCAGTGTCTCACACCGCCGCTCCAATTCTCGAAAGCCTTTGAAAGTTTGAGCACGAACAAATCCTCGTAACGCGGCCCGACAATCTGCAAGCCAATGGGCATTCCCGATCTGGAGAAGCCGCAATTGATCGAGGATGCCGGCTGTTCCGACATGTTCCACGGCACCGTGAAAGCGATATGTTCGAAGGGTCGCGAGGGGTCATTGGTGGGCGAGGCCCAGTCGGCCGGGTAGGACACGATGGGATTGGTGGGCGAGATAACCGCATCCACTGTCTGCATCAGCCGCCCGCAGGTCTTGCGCATTTCCATCGTCTGATTGAAACCGAAGACCGCACGGGAACCGGTAACCTCCGCTCCCTTCTCCGCCCATTCGAGAATATAGGGGAGGATCGTCGCACGGCGCTCATCGCTCAACGCCGCCATATCGCCCCAGAACTTCGCCCGCCAGAAATCATCCAGCCCGTCCAGCATCTCGCGCGTCAGCACCGGCTCGACCGGGATGACGATAGCACCGGCCGCCTCGAACAGTTTCGCAGCCGCGACAACAGCATCGCGCACCTCTTCATCCAGCGGCAGGCCGCAGCCCGCATCCAGCATGAGGCCGATTTTCAGACCTTTCATATCGATATCGAGATCCATCCAGTCGATGCTGTTCGGCGGCAGTGATGTACCATCGCGCCAGTCAGGCCGCGAAAGCGTCGCCATGGCATAAGCGGCATCAACAACGGTGCGGGTCATCGGCCCGGCGCAGCGGCCGGTATAATAGGGATCGACCGGGATGCGGCCCTGGCTCGGTTTGAAACCGAAGAGACCAGTCCACCCGGCCGGCAGCCGCACCGAGCCGCCAATATCCGTGCCGATATGCAGCGTGCCATAACCCGCAGCCCCGGCCGAGGCCGCACCGGCACTGGAGCCGCCGGGGTTCTGGGTGGGATCCCACGGATTGCGGCTGAGCTTATGGAAACTGGAAAGGCCGGAGGACAGCATGCCGTAATCCGGGCAGGTGGTTTTGGCGTAAAGGATCGCGCCGTCCTCCCGGCAGCGGGCGGCCACCGGCGCGTCTTCCAGCGCCGGCACCAGTTCCACCGCTTTGGTGCCAAGCGGCACCGGATGCCCCCTCGTCGCGATCAATTCCTTCAGCGAGACCGGAAACCCGTCGAGTGCGCCGAGCGTCTCGCCCCTGTGCCAACGCTCCGTCGAGGCCAGCGCCTGCCTGCGTGCATCTTCCGGATCGTAAGCATAAAGTGCATTCACCACCGGTTCGAAAGCATCGATGCGCGCTTCCACGGCCTGCCAATATTCCGATGGCGAGAGTTTCCTCTCCCGGTAAAGCGCCAGAATTTCGAGCGTGTTGAGGTCTATGAGATCGGTCATGGCATCGTCTCGTCAGAAAAACAGGAAATAGGGGCGATATCGGCTTGAAACGGTCAGCTGGTATCGCGCGGGTCGAGCAGGTCACGCAGGCCATCGCCGAGAAGATTGAGGCCGAAGACGGCAAGCGCAATTGCAAGGCCGGGCATGATGGCAAGCCAGGGTGCCGCGCCAAGATAGGTCTGGGCATCGGCGAGCATTCGCCCCCAGGTGGCGGCGGGTGGCGGCATGCCGAGACCGAGGAATGAAAGGCCCGCTTCCGTCAATATCGCAAGACCGAGCTGGATCGTCACCTGCACGATGATCTGGTTGGAAATATTCGGCACGATATGGAAAAGCGTGATCTTGGCGCGGTTCTGGCCGATGCTGGTGGCGGCGGTGATGTATTCCCGCGCCCATATCTGTAAGGCAGCCCCCAGCGTCAGTCGCGCAAACACCGGCACCATGAAGGTGGCGATGGCAATGATGGCGGTGAAGCGCCCCGTGCCGATGAAAGCGCCGAGCATCATCGCCGACAGGATGGGCGGCACGGCGAAGATGATATCGCAGATGCGCATGACCACGGTTTCGGTGACCCCGCGCAGGGCAGCAACCGCAACGCCAATCGCCGTGCCGACAGACGCGCCGATGGCGACGGCGGCGATGGCGGTGGAGAGGGAATTCCACGCGCCGGCCATCAGCATCGACAGCACATCGCGGCCAAAATGATCCGTGCCGAGACCGCCATAAACGAATGGCGATTTCAGCTTCTGGGCGATCTGCATCTTGGTCGGCGAAACCGGTGTCCAGACCAGCGACAAGAGGGCAACGGCAACGAGGAAGGTGGTGACAGCGATGCCGACGACGAAGGCCGGGCGGCGGCGGATAAATCGCATCATCGCGCACCTGCCCGCAGTCTGGGATCGATGAAGAGATAAGCGATATCGACGACGAAATTCATGATGATGACCAGCGCCGAGAAGAACAGCACGACAGATTGCATGACGACGATGTCGCGCTGGGTCAGCGCCTGATAGGCAAGCCGCCCGAGGCCAGGCAGGTTGAAGACATTCTCGACAAGCACCGCGCCGGCGATCAGAAAGGTGAATTGCAGGCCGATCATGGTGACGACAGGGATCATCGCATTCGGCACCGCATGCCGCCACAGTGCCACCCGCTCGCTCAGGCCCTTGGCGCGGGCGGTGCGCACGAAATCCTCATTCATCACTTCAAGCACGGCGGAACGGCAGACGCGGGTGAGAACCCCGGCCTGCGACAGCGCCAGGGCGATTGCCGGCAGCACCAGCGCCACAAGCCCTGCCGAAAAGCTCGGCGTCCAGCCGGGAAAACCACCTGATGGCATCCAGCCGAGCGCGGTGGAAAACACGATGATGAGCAGCAGCCCGACCCAGAAGCCCGGCACGGCAATGCCCACATGGGAAAACAGCCCGGCCGCAAAATCCAGCGCCCCGTTGCGGTTCCGCGCCGCCGCCACGCCGAGAGGAATAGCGATGGCAACAGACAGGCAAACCGCAAGCAGGGCGAGCGGCAGGGTAACGGCCAGCCGCTCGACAATCAGCCCCGCCACGGGCACACCGTAGGTATAGGATTGCCCGAGATCACCCCGGAAGACACCGGCCAGCCAGTGGAGGTAACGCAGCGGCAGCGGCTGATCGAGGCCCATCTGCTTCTGCAGCGCGGCCAGCGTATCGGGGCTTGCCGAAGTGCCGAGCATGATGGCGGCCGGATCGCCCGGCAGCAGGCCCATGACGACATAGATGATGAGGGAAACGGCAAACAGCGTGATGACGAGACTGACGAGACGCCGGATGAGGACGGCTAACATCTGGCATCTTCTCCTTGCTTCGTTTCACCTGCGGTCGAGCGTCCAGTTATCCTTCTCCCGTCATTCCGGCCCTGAGCCGGAATCCAGCCGACGCGCGTCTGCGCGGCGGAGAGAACCCTTTCAGCCCAAGGGCTTGGGCTGGCTGGATGCCGGATCAGGTCCGGCATGACGGAAGAAACGGCTATCGACAAACGTCACTCTTCCCAATGCACATCCGTCAGCACATTCGAGGGAATGGGCTCGTTTTCCCACAGCCCCTTCACCTTCCTGTCCCAGACGCCAAGCTTCGGCATCACGAACAGAAAGAGAGCCGGCACATCTTCGGCGAGGATTTTCTGGGCATCACCATAAAGCTTTTCCTGCTCCCCGGCATCCGCCGTCTTTTCGACGCTGGCGATGACCTCATTGAAGGTCGGGTTCCTGTAGTTGAAATAATAGGGATCGCGGGAATAGATATCGATATCCATCGGCTCGGCATGGGCGACGATGGTCATGTCGTAATCCGCACCCTTCAAAACATCCGCCACCCATTTGGCCGGAAATTCGGTGGTCTCGATGGTCATCGTCACACCGATTTCAGCCAGCATCGCCTGCAGGATCTGCGAGGTGCGCTGGGCATAGGCCATCTGCGGCGCCTTGATGGTGAAGCTGAAACCATCAGCATACCCCGCTTCGGCAAGCAGTGCTCTCGCCTTGTCGACATCGTAAGGGTGCACCCCTGTCGTATCGATGTAACCGCGGTCATTCGGGGTGTAATGGCTGCCGATAGCCGTGCCGAAGCCGGACCATGCACCTTCGATGACAGTGCCACGATCCACCGCCATCATCAGCGCCTGTCGCACGCGCTTGTCGTCAAAGGGTTTGCGGGCATTGTTCATGCCGGCCACGACCTTCAGCTCGGTATTGCCGACGAAGGTGCCGAGGCGCTTGTCGCCATCGAAGGAGGTCATCAGTTCCGGCGCGCCGAATTCCGGGAAGGCATCGATATCGCCGGATTTCAGGGCCGCCGCCTGCGCCTGCGGATCGGACACGAAGCGGAAGGTCGCCCTGTCGAGTTTCACCGCCACGGCCTTGTCCCAATAGGCGGTGTTCTTTTCCAGTTCCACCTTGTCGCCCTTCGCCCAGTTCACGAATTTGAACGGGCCGGTGCCGACGGGCGTGGTGCGGTTATTGTCGGCGCTTTTCGGCGCGACCATGACGGATGCCGGCCAGCCGAGCCAGTAGAGAAGACTGCCGGCCGGCTGCTTCAGCTTCAGCACCAGCGTTGCGGCATCCGGCGTCTCGATAATGTCGATGGCGGCGAAGAAACGTTTCTGCGGATTGACCGAGCTTTCACCGCGCGCCCGATCCAGCGAAAATTTGGCCACGGCGGAATCGAAGGCCTCACCGTCGTGGAAGGTAACGCCCTTGCGCAGCTTGAATGTGTAGGTCTTGCCGTCAGGCGCAATTTCCCAGCTTTCGGCAAGCTGCGGCTTCACCTTGCCGTCGCGGTCGATCATCACCAGACCTTCAAAGACATTCTGCCAGGTCACCTGACCGATGGCGACGGGGGCGGCAATGGTCGGATCGAGACCGGCCGGTTCGACTGCCATGCCAAGCGTCAGCGCGTTTTTCGGCGCGGCCTCGGCAACCGTTGCCGAAAGCGGCAGCCAGAGCGCAGTACCCAATGCGAGGGTCAGCGCGGTGCGGCGCGAAAGCGTTGCCGCCTGCGAAAGATAAGTGCGTGGCATCCTTAGTCCCCTGTCTGGCGGCCGGGGCATTTTTGCCCTTCCGAAGACCACCCGTTGCAAAAAGAGTGTCATGTTGCAGGCGCACACACAATCTCGATTTTTGTGTGCTCCGTGTAGCTGAAATGGCTACACGGAAATGCAGATGGAAATCAACCTTCCGGGCAGATCGCCAGCCGTCTCGCTTACCCCGCCGTCGCCTCGCGCATGAAGCGCTCGATGAAATCGGCAAGCTTGGAGGCGGCGAAGGACAATTGCCGATCCGGGGCAACACAGAGATCGATCTGGGTGTGGATACCCTTCTTGCCGGCCAGCGGAACGGCGACCATCTGGCCGCTGCGGATTTCCCGCGCCACCGAAAGCGCCGGCAACAGCGTGGCGGCGGCATGGCCCAGCACCAGCTCCTTCAGCATTTCCAGAGAGCTGGTGATGAAGACGGGATCAAGCTCGATGCCGGCATCGGCAAACAGCGTGTCGAATGCCTGCCGCGCGGCAAAACTCTTGTCTGGCAGGGCAAGCGGCAGCCCGGCCAGTTCCTTCAGAGAGACTTCCGGTTGGGCGGCGAGCGCGTGACCGGCCGGGAAGATGACATCATAGCTGATACGGGTGCGCGAGCGCACCTTCACACCCGAAAGCTTCGGCGCGAACAGGCTGACGACCAGATCGGCCTCCGCCGCGCCCAATGCCTCCATCGCCTGCCGGGCGCTGGTAATATGCACCTCGAAACGCAGTTTTGGGTATTTCAGGCTGAACTGCGCCAGCACCGGCGCCAGAAGGTTCGCCACCGTCGCGCCATTGGCATAGACCGTGACCCGGCCGCGCTGCAGCCCTTTCAGGTCATCTATCAGCTGGTGAACATGGTCGAGTTCGCGCAGCGTCTTGCCGGCGCGGGCAGCGAGCAGCTCTCCTGCCGCCGTCAACTTCACGCCGCGGCTGGATCGCTCCACCAGCGGCGAGCCGAAATAATATTCGAGATTTTCGATCTGCCGGCTGACCGCCGTTGGCGCGACATTCAGGTTTTCCGCCGCGGCGCGCATGGAATTGGTGCGAACCAGTTCGTCGAAATACATCAATGCGCGCAATTGCATGGTCTGGATACCTTGTTTTGGCCGACACCGTCCGTCATGCCGGGCTTGACCCGGCATCCAGCGCGATCAAGTCCTTGATCGCAATAGAGTCTCTGACCGCGCAGACGCGCGATCGCTGGATTCCGGCTCAAGGCCGGAATGACGGAAAATGTCATTTGACCCGACTATAGCGGCACCTCAAGCGCGTTTGAAACCCTCGCTCGCCACCAGCAGCTGCCTCGTATAATCAGCGCTGAACTCGCGGCTTTCCAGCGCTTCCGCCTCCAGCATTTCCACCACCTTGCCGCTTTTCATCACCGCGAGGCGATCGCACATATGGCTGATGACGCCGAGATCGTGGCTGACCATGACGAAGGTAAGGTTACGATCCTTGCGGGCCTGTTCCAGAAGGTTGAGGATTTCCGCCTGAATGGAGGCGTCGAGCGCCGAGGTCGGTTCGTCCAGCAGCAGGATTTTCGGCTCGACGATCAGCGCACGCGCAATGGCGATGCGCTGGCGCTGGCCGCCGGAAAGCTGGTGCGAATAGCGGAAGCGGAAGCCGGAACCGAGCCCCACCTCGTCCAGCGCCCGGGCAATGCGCTGTTCGCGATTGTCGAGACCGTGGATGACCAGCGGCTCAAGCAGCAGCGCATCCACCGTCTGGCGTGGGTGAAGGGAACCATAGGGGTCCTGAAACACCATCTGCACGTCGCTATAGAAGCTCTTGTCGCGGCGCTTGCCGGCATAGGAGCGTCCGGCCACCGTCAAGGAGCCTTCATCGAAATGGTTGAGGCCGGCGATGGCGCGCAGCAGCGTCGATTTGCCGGAACCGGACTCGCCGACGATACCGAAGGATTCGCCCTCGGCCACATCGATGCTGACGCTGTCGAGCGCGATGTAACCGTCGAAATCGACCACCATGTCGCGGACGGAAAGAACTGAACTCATGCGCGCCACTCCGGCTTGCGTTCCAGAACCGGCAGCGGATGCCGGTGGCCGCCTATTTCCGGCAGGCAGTTCAGCAGGCCCTGCGTATAGGGGTGTTTGGCTTCCTTCAGATTGGCGGAAGACAGCTCCTCCACCACCTTGCCGGCATACATGACAAGAACACGGTCGCAGAAGGAGGAGACGAGCCTGAGATCGTGACTGACGAAGATCAGCCCCATGCCACGGTCGCGCACCAGCTTGTCGAGAATATCGAGCACTTCCAGCTGAACCGTCACGTCGAGCGCCGAAGTCGGTTCGTCGGCGATCAGCAGTTCCGGGCCGCAGACCAGCATCATGGCAATCATGACGCGCTGGCCCATGCCGCCGGAGACCTCGTGCGGGTAAAGATCGAAGACGCGCCCGGGATCGCGGATCTGCACGGCTTCGAGCATCGCTAGCGTGCGCTGGCGCGCCTCGCCGCTGCCGATCTTTTCGTGGGTCCGCAAGGTTTCCATGATCTGGCGGCCGATGGTCATCACCGGGTTCAGCGAATATTTCGGGTCCTGCAGGATCATGGCCATGCGCTTGCCGCGCATGATCCGCCGTTCCTTTGCAGACGCCTTGAGCAGATCGATATCGCCGAAGCGCAGCGCAGCGGCCTCGATGCGCGCGCTTTTCGGCGTCAGCCCCATGATGGCGCGGCCGGTCTGCGACTTGCCGGAGCCGGATTCGCCGACAATACCGAGGCGCTCGCGGCCGAGCGTGAAGGACACGCCGCGCACCGCCTCCACCAGCCCGGTGCGGGTGGGGAAGGACACGCGCAGGTTCTCTACGGTCAGAAGCGGCGCACTCATTGGCCCGCCTCCTTGGGGTCCAGCGCGTCACGCAGGCCGTCACCTAGCAGGTTAAAACCGAGGCTGACGATGAGGATCGCCACGCCCGGCATGGCCGCGACCCACCATTGATCGAGGATGAAGCGGCGCCCGGAAGCGATCATCGCCCCCCATTCCGGCAGCGGCGGCTGCGCGCCAAGGCCGAGGAAGCCGAGACCGGCGGCGGTGAGGATGATGCCCGCCATATCCAGCGTCACACGCACGATGAGCGACGACAGGCAGAGCGGCATGACGTGTTTGAGGACAATGCGGAAAGGCGATGCCCCCATGAGCTTCACCGCAGCGATGAAATCGGAATTGCGGAAGGTCATGGTTTCGGCGCGGGCAATGCGCGCATAGGGCGGCCATGAGGTGAGCGCGATGGCGAGCACCGCATTCTCGATGCCCGGCCCGAGTGCCGCGACCAGCGCCAGCGCCAATACCAGCTTCGGAAAGGCAAGGAAGATATCGGTGATCCGCATCAGCACCGCATCCACCCAGCCACCGGCGTAACCGGAAACGGTGCCGACGATGAGGCCGACGGGCGCTGCGATGATGGCGACCAAAAGCACCACGAACAGCGTCAGCCGCGAACCGTGGATGAGGCGCGAGAGAATATCGCGGCCCTGATCGTCGGTGCCGAGCAGGTAACCTTCCGTGCCGGGCGGCAAAAGCCGCGCATTGCGCAGGTCGCCCTGCACAGGGTTATGCGGGGCCAGCACATCGGCAAACAGCGCCACGAACAGCAGCGCGATGATGATGCCGAGGCCGAGCAGCGCCAGCCGGTTTTCTGAAAACCGCCGCCAGATGACATAAGCGCGGCCAAGCCGCGCCTGTTTGCGCGAGGCCGGCCGGTCGGAGAGCAGCCATTCGCGGCTATAGGGTTTGATCGTATCGGTCGAAAGGGTCATCGGCTGCGCGTCCTTGGATCGAGCGTCCGGTAAAGCAGATCGGAGAAGAGATTGATGCCGACGAAGATGGCGCCGATCACGATCGTGCCGCCGAGAACGGCATTCATATCCGCATTCTGCAGGGAATTGGTGATGTAGAGGCCGAGCCCCGGCCAGGCGAAGATGGTTTCGGTCAGCACCGAACCTTCAAGCAGACCGGCATAGGAGAGCGCAATCACGGTTACCAGCGGCACAGCGGCATTGCGCAGCGCGTGGAACCAGATGATGCGGGTTTCCGAAAGCCCCTTGGCGCGGGCCGCGACGATATATTCCTGGGCAAGCTCGTTCAGCATGAAGGAGCGTGTCATGCGGCTGATATAGGCGAGCGAAAAATAACCGAGCAGAGAAGCGGGCAGGATGATGTGGCGGAAGAGATCCCACAACACGTCCCATTGCCGCTGCCAGATCGCATCGATCAGGAAAAAGCCCGTCACCGGCGTGAAGGTGAATTCATAAACGATATCCATGCGGCCGGGATAAGCGACCCATTGCAGCCGGGCGTAAAAGACGAGCAGCGCAAGCAGGCCGAGCCAGAAGATCGGCACGGAATAACCGATGAGGCCGATGACGCGCACGATCTGGTCGGCGATGCTGCCGCGCTTGACGGCGGCAAGCACGCCGAGCGGAATGCCGAAGACGGCGCCGATGACCGTGCCGATCGTGGCAAGCTCGATGGTTGCCGGAAACACCCGCTTGATATCCTCCATGACAGGATTGGTAGTGAGGACGGAGGTGCCGAAATCGCCCGAAAGCGCCTGCTTCAGGTAAAGGAAAAATTGCTGCCATAGCGGCAGGTTGAGGCCGAGCTGCTCACGCACCCGCTCGACCACATGTGCGGGCGCACGATCACCGACGATCGCCAGTGCGGGATCGATCGGCACGACGCGGCCAATGAAAAATGTGACCGCCATCAGCCCCAGAAAGGTGGTGATGACGGTGACGGCGAAGCCGAGAACGGCTTTCACGCGGGCATTGGCACGGCGTTTGCCGTGCCTCGCCCTGCTGTTTGCTTCAACCATGCTCAAGAGACCGATCCTTCCGGATCATTCCTTGGAGATGGTGTAGACGTAGTTGGTGTCGAAGCTCGGGCCGAGCTTCAGGCCCTTCAGCTTGGCGGAATATCCGGCCACTTCGGTCTGCTGGAAGATGATGACGAAGGGACCCTTTGCCAGAACTTCCTTCTGCAGGTTTTCATAGATGGCGGCGCGCTTGGCGTTGTCCTTCTCCAAAAGTGCCGACTGGGTTTCCTTGGTCAGATCAGGAACGTCCCAGGCATTGCGCCATGCGAGCGTCTTGTTCTTCCCCTCATCGGAATTGTCGTAGTTGATGGTGAAGGTTTCCGCATTCGAGTTCGGGTCGAAATAGTCCGAACCCCACTGACCGATGTAGATATCATGGGTGCGGGCGCGGTATTTGGTCAGCGTCTGCTTGCCGTCACCCGGAATGATTTCCAGCTTGATGCCGGCCTGCGCCAGCGTCTGCTGCACGCTTTCGGCAATGCCGGTCACAGGCTGGGTGTTGCGCACATCCATGGTCACGGTGAAGCCGTCCTTCAGGCCGGCCTTTTCGAGAAGCTCCTTCGCCTTGGCGACGTCGAGCTTGTAGGGGTTCTCGTCAAGCGCGCCGAGCTGGCCCTTCGGCAGGAAGGTCTGGTGGATTTCGCCGATACCCTTGATGATCGTCGCGCCGATCGCGTCATAGTCGACCAAATATTTGAACGCCTCGATGACCTCGGGCTTCTTCAGGTTCTCGTTCTTCTGGTTGAGGCTGAAGTAATAGACCGTGCCCTTGGGCGCGGAGGTGACGGCAAGGCCTTCCTTCTTGGAAACGGCTTCCATGTCACCCGGCTCGAGGTTACGGGCAACATCGATATCGCCGTTTTCAAGCGCCAGGCGCTGGCCGGAGCTTTCCTTCATGTGGCGATAGACGACGCGCTTCAGCTTCGGCTTCTCACCGTAATAATTCGGATTGGCTTCGAGGATGACGGCCTCGTTGGCCTTCCAGCCAAGGATCTTGTAGGGGCCGGAACCGGCATAACCGGTCTTCAGGAACTCGTTGCCGAAATCCGTGTCGTATTTGTAATCGGCGCTCGGCGTGACCGACTTCGCCTTTTCGGTGATGAGTTTCTTGTCGACCACCGAAGCAACGGTTGCGGTGAGCACGTTCAGCACGAAGCTCGGCGCATAGGGCTTGTCGACCGTCAGCACGAAGGTGTGTTCGTCGGCAGCCTTGGCCTTTTCGTTGACGTTGTCACCGCTGAGGCCGAACTGCGTCAGCAGGAATGCCGGCGACTTGTCAAGCTTCACCGCCCGCTCGAAGGAGAAGGCCACGTCTTCAGCGGTGACCGGATTGCCGGAGGCGAATTTAAGACCGGATTTCAGCTTGAACGTATAGGTCAGGCCATCCTCGGAGGTCGTCCAGCTCTCCGCCAGATCACCGGTCACCTTGGAAGTGTCGTTGAGATCGATGGAGACGAGCTTGCTATAGGTATTGCCGGTAACTTCGGCGGCAGACAGTTCGAAAGCCTCGCCCGGATCGAGCGTGATGATGTCATCGATGGCGAAACCTTCGACCAGCGTATCGGCCGGGGTGGCAGCGAAAGCGTGCGGCGCCGACAGCATCATCAACGACAAGGCGGCGCTGGTGCTGAGGATACGCATGGATTTGTTGAGCGATTTGATCATAGGATCTCCCCTTTTGTTATAAGATTGATTTCACTCGTGATTGGCCGTCTTCAGGCCGCCTCGTGCCAGGCCTCGGACAAAACGCGCAGCCAGTTTTCCCGGCATATTTTAGCAAGTTCTCCATCACCGTAGCCCGCCGATTTCAGCGCCGCAACCAGATTGTGGTTGCCGCTGGCATCGGCGATGCCGACGGGTACCGTCGCGCCATCGAAATCCGATCCAAGCGCCACGCAATCGATGCCCATACGCTCCACCATGTAGTCGATATGGCGCACCATGTCGGAAAGCGGCGTATCGGCAATGTCACGCGCATCGGACCTGAGCATGGTCACGGCATAGTTGAGGCCCACCAGCCCGCCGCTTTCCTTGATGGCATCCATCTGCCGGTCGGTGAGATTGCGGGCAACGGGGGTAAGCGCATGCGCGTTGGAATGGCTGGCGATCAGCGGCTGGTTGGTGGTCTTCGCCACATCCCAGAAGCCTTTTTCGGTTATATGCGCGAGATCGATGAGAATGCCGAGCCGGTTGCACTCCTTCACCAGCGCGAAACCGGCATCGGTCAGACCGGGCGCGGTGTCGGGCGACATCGGATAGGAAAAGGGAACGCCGTGGCCGAAGATATTGTGCCGGCTCCAGACCGGGCCGAGCGAGCGCAGGCCGGCGGCGTGAAACACCTCCAGCGCGTCGAGATCGGCGCCGATCGCCTCGCAGCCTTCCATATGCAGCACGGCGGCGAAAATATCCTCGGCGAAGGCCTTGCGGATATCGGCTGTGGAACGGCACAGCCGCCATGCGCCGGCGCGATCGAGCCTGAGCGCGATCGCGGCTTTCTCCATGGCGATGTCGAGTGAAGGTTGACGCTCAAGCGGAGCCGCGAGCGGCGTATCGTAATGGCCGTTCGCGTCCGGCTCCTGCAGGATCAGATCGCCTGATGGAATGTAGATGGCGCAGATGCCGCCGCCGAGACCGCCGGCCCTGGCCCGTGGCCCGTCAATATGGCCTTCGCGCGTGCCGTTTTTGAATTCCGCAACCGGATCGGCACCGGCCTTGCTGTTGCGCCACAACCGAAGCAGCACATCATTATGACCGTCGAATACTGCATGCATGGGAAGAAATTCCAGTCATCGGAAAGAACAAACGGGGGTAGGCAGACGCCGGAATGACACCGCGCGAAAGCAAACCGGCGTATTATTCACCGACCGCTATTGTCTGTCGGAAACGATCTTAGGACGATCTCTCCGAGCTTCGCAAGACACAAATTAGGCAGCGGTGAAATTATCACCACTTGCCTTTTGCCGGAACTTGCGCAACGTCAAGCGCGCCAGCCGCCTTCCGTTTTCGTGAGCAGCGGCGTTGAAAAAACGCCCCTCACCCGCTCCGGCCATTCTGGCCCGAAAGCGGCGATTTTTTCCCGCCAGCGATCCGATTGCAGCATGGCCGCACCGATGACGGCGGGCCGAATGCCGGAGGCGGCGAGCAGCGAAAGACCCGATATGATGGAACTGCCGCTGGAGATCACATCATCCACCAGCGCCACGCGCCTGCCCTCGATGAGCGGCAGCATGCGCGGATCGATATAAAGCCGTTTTTCCTGCCTTGTGGTGATGGAGGACATCGGCACCGACAATTCCTCCAGATACCAGAATTTGCGCGAGGTGCCGAGCGGCACGTAACGGGAATGGCCGAGATGCCGGGCAACGACGGCAGCAAGCGTCAGCCCCAGCGTCGGCAGGCCGATGACGACATCCGGTTTGAAGGGAAGAAGCTTTGCGGCAAGATCGGCAGCCAGCGCCTCGAGCACCTCAAAAGAGGCCTGATTGACGATGAGCGAGGCCAGCGCATGTTCCCCATCCGCCAGCGGCCTTATCGGCAGGCATATCTGCCGGCCGTCATCCAGTGCCGCCGGAAAGAAGGTGGAATACGGGCCTGCCGTTTCAAAGGTGCGGGGCGGATGTATCTCCTGCCAGAACTCGTGCGGCGCGGCGGGAGACGGGGTGGCAGGCGACGCGGGTGATGGCATCGGTTTTTCCTTTCAGAACCGGGATGGTGCTAGGCGGAGGCGGTTTTCGGCCGCGCCAATCCCGTTCGGCAGATTTGTCATTTCAGCAACCACGGAGACGCTGCGGGTTCATTTCATTGGCTTTTTCCGTTAGGGTATTTCCGTTTTTCTCCGAAACACGGAAATACCCTAACTCTTTGTTTTACGCATTTCCGAACGCAAAACCGCTACACACTTTTGCTGGAAATGCTCTAGAAGAGAAAAAAGCAACAGGCATTCGGATGAACCCACCTATGACGCGGGTTTTTCCCATATTCAAGGACAAGCTGCCCATGAGACTGCTGGACCGGATCGGTGAGGACCTGCCATTCCTGACGGAGCTTCGCCACGACCTGCACGCGCATCCCGAACTGGGCTTTGAAGAGGAAAGAACCAGCGCCATCGTCGCCGATCTCCTCGAAAGGGCGGGACTGAAGGTGCATCGCGGTCTCGGCGGCACCGGCGTGGTCGCCACGCTGCAGGTGGGCAACGGCACGCGCAGCATCGGCCTGCGTGCCGACATGGATGCGCTTGCCATGCCTGAGGTTCCCGACCGGCCCTATAAATCGAAATTTCCGGGCAAGATGCATGCCTGCGGCCATGATGGCCACACCGCCATGCTGCTGGGTGCCGCACGTTATCTCGCAAAGACCCGCGATTTTTCCGGCACCGTGCATTTCATTTTCCAGCCGGCCGAAGAAGGCCGCGGCGGCGCGAAAAAGATGGTGGAAGACGGGCTGTTCGACCTGTTCCCCTGCGATGCGGTCTATGGGCTGCACAATATGCCGGGGCTTGGCATCGATGAAATGGCCGTGGTCGAAGGCCCGCAGCTCGCCTCGTCCGACAGCTGGCGCGTCACCTTCAGGGGCATCGGCACCCATGGCGCCAAGCCGCATCTCGGCCGCGATCCGGTGACGGCGGCGGGCACCTTCCTTGCCTCGCTGCAAACCATCGTCGGCCGCGTGGTCGATCCGCTGCAGCCCGCCGTGGTCAGCGCCTGTTCGGTGCAGGCGGGCGATCCGAAGGCGCTCAACGTCATTCCCGATCTCGTCGAAATCGGCGGCACGGCGCGTGCCTATGCGGCCGATGTGCGCGACCAGCTGGAAGCGGAAATCGGCAGGCTGGCAAAGGGCACGGCGGCGATGTTCGGCATCGAGGCGGAGTATGAATTCATCCGCCGCATTCCGCCCGTCATCAACGAAGCCGAGGCGACAAAACGGGCGCTGAGGGCCGCAAAAACGGTGTTCGGCAACAAAACCCGCACCACCTTCCCGCCCTCGACCGCCGGCGACGACTTCGCCTTCTTCGCGGGCGAAGCTCCCGGCTGCTATGTCTGGCTCGGCAACGGCCCGGCGGTGGATGGCGCGCTGCACCACAACACCTCCTACGACTTCAACGACGCGGCCATCGTGCCGGGCGTCGCTTTCTGGAGCACGCTGGTGGAGCAGGAGCTGGCGGCGGAGTAACGCCCCGCTCGACCATATGGGTTAAACACGCCTGGCCTTCAATCGGTCCGGACCGGCCGTGCGCCGGAGCGATAAAGGCTGGCGACAATGCCGGCAAACGCGCAGCTGGCCGTGATGGCCATGATGCCCGGCCAGCCGGCATGGATCCAGAACCAGCCGCCGGCCCAGCCGGTGATGCTTGCCCCACAATAATAAAACAGCAGGTAGAGGGCGGAAGCGTGGCTTTTCGCAGCGCCCGCATGGGCGCCGACACCGCTGCTTGCCGCCGAATGACCAATAAAAAATCCGACCGTGATTGCCGCAATTCCAACCACGATGAGAATGACGCTGGACGCAAATGTCAGCAGGATGCCGGCAAGAATTGTCGAGAAGGCAACGGTCAGCATGATCCGCCGGCTGAAACGGTCGACCAGCGCCCCGCCATAGGAGGATGCGACGATCCCCAGGGCGAAGGTAAGGAAAATCATGCTGACAGCGGTCCGGCCCAGCTCGTAGGGCGGCGCCACCAGACGGAAGGCGCAATAGTTGAAGACGGTGGTGAACACGCTCGTCAACATCGCGCCGACGAAATAGAACCGCCGCAGCTCAGGGTTCTTGAGATGTTGCGCCCATATTCCCAGATGGGTTTTCACCGGCATATGCTGCGGCCGGAAGTTGCGTGACGGCGGAAGCAGCAGGAGAAAGCCGATGGCTGCGACAACACAGACCGCACCCAGCGCATACATCGCCACCTGCCACGAGGTGTAAGCCGAAACCAGCCCCATGCCGACGCGCCCGGCCATGGAGCCGAAGGCCGTCCCGCCGACATAAAGCCCCATCGCCTTGCCGAGGCTGGAAGGTTCGATCTCCTCTGCGAGATAGGCCATGGCGACGGCCGGAACGCCACCGAGAACGAAGCCTTCCAGCGCCCTGGCGGCAAGAAGCCACAACCAGCCCTGCGTGCTCGCCGCAATGATATTGGCGATGGCGGCCATCATCATCGAAACGAACATCAGGTTTCTGCGGGTGAAAAGCTGCGCAAAAGCACCGCTGAGAAGGATGGCGAAAGCAAGCGTGCCTGTCGTCAGGGACAGGGCCAGCGACGCAGTCGCAGGGTTGATGCCGAATTCCGCCGGGAATTCCGGCAGAAGCGGCTGAACGCAATAGATCAACGAGAAGCTGGCAAAGCCGGCGAGAAAAAGCGCGGCACTCGCCCTGCGAAACTGGCGGCTTCCATGTCTGATCCAGAGCACGTCAGGCGGGTCCGCCGTCATGACGATCGGTGGCGTGAAATCCTGTCTGTTGAGCTGGCGCATCGGCTTGTCCTTTTCGGCACCAGCTATAGCGCAGCCCTGACTTTCATTCTAATATATGGAATGCGCGAATGCTATATCTGGATCTAATATCATGGAACTGCGGCACATCCGTTATTTTCTGGCCATCGCCAGTGAGGGCAGCTTCACGCGGGCAGCGGAGCAGCTCGGCATCGCCCAGCCGCCGCTAAGCCAGCAGATAAAACTTCTGGAGCAGGAAATCGGCGTGCGGCTGTTCCGGCGTCTCGCACATGGGGCGGAGCTGACACCGGCGGGGCAGGCTTTTCGCACCGCCGTCAGCCATATTCCACATCAGGTAAGCGAAGGCGTCAGGCTTGCGCGAAGGGCAGCGGCCGGCGAGACCGGCATATTGAGAATAGGCGTTACCGGCACGGCGGCGCTCAACCCTCTCGTCCCGGCATGCATACGCGCCTACAGAAACAAATATCCCGACGTCGAGCTTCAGGTGATGGAGGCAAACGCCCTGTTGCTGACGCCGGCCCTGCTCGAAGACCGGCTGGACGTGGCGCTCCTGCGACCGTCCCAGTCCGATCCCGAGGCGCTTTACGAGGAAGTGCTTGCAGACGAACCGCTTCTGGTGGCGCTGCCTGTGTCGCATCCCCTCGCCCGGCGCGGCACCATGATCGACCTTCCGGAATTGCGTGACGACCCGTTTATCCTCACCCCGCGCAGCATCGGGACCAGCCTTCACGATGCATCGATAAAGGCCTGCGAGGATGCCGGCTTCACGCCCCGCCTGGGGCCGGCCGCACCCCATATCGTCTCCATCCTGTCGCTGGTCGCGGCCGAACTCGGCGTCTCCCTCGTTCCGGAATCCGTGGCGCAGGTAAAAATGCAGAATATCGTCCTGCTGCCCTCCAGCGGCCCGCCGCCACGGCTTTCCATATCGCTCGCCTACCGGCGCGGAACGACATCCCCCGTGGTGAAGAACTTCGTGGTCGCAGCCCGCACTGCCGCGCGTGAAACACAAGGCCAGCCATTACCGCAGGGCGAGTAACCGCGACGCGGAGAGGCGGGCCCCGCCCGCTATTCGAGAACGGCGATCACCGGGCTTTCCATCACCCTGCCCGTCAGAACGTCGGCGATACCCATATCCGTCTGGTGAGGGCCGATATTGCAGGCGAGCGTGGCGCCGAAACAGGCCTTGAAGACGAGATAGGGCGGCTGCCATTCCACCACCTTGCCGACGGCTTCGCGCAATTCCTCGAAAGCCCGTGCGACGTCTTCAAGCGGCGCATCGGATACAAGGCCGGAGAGCGGCAGCGGGAGCAGCGCGGTAACCTCGCCCTCTGAGGCGACAGCCATGCCGCCGCCCGTGGCGATCACCGCATTGGCGGCGAGTGCCATGTCCTCGGCATTACCGCCGAAAACGGTGAGGTTATGGCTGTCATGCGAGACCGTGGTGGCAAAGGCGCCGTTCCAGTTTCCCCAACCGGTGAGGAAGCCGGTTCTGGTGACCGGCCCGGCCTTGCCGTGACGATGGGTGACGGAAATCATCGTCGTGCCTTCGGGCGGAACGACAAAACCGTTCTTCACCTCGGCTTCCGCCTCACCCCATTGCGTGAAGCGCGGGCGGTCGATGGTGGCGAGGCGCACCTTCACGCCTTCGGAGGCAACCCGGAAATCATCGGCTACGCGCAGCGGCAGCTTCATCGAGCCTTCGAGCGCCGCCACATCACAGGCCGGAACATCGACGAGCATTTGTCCGCCTTCCGCAACCACCCTGCCCGAGGCCAGAACGTGGCGGGCGGCAAAACCGCTCAGATCCTCGAAGACGACAATATCGGCGCGACGGCCGGCGGCGATGAGGCCGAGATCGGCACGGCCGAGCCTTTGCGCGGCGTTCAGCGTTGCCGCGCGCAGCGCCCATTCGGGCTTCAGGCCATAACGGACAAGCCGGCGCACCACATCGTCCAGCCCACCGCCCTGCAACAGATCGTCAGGGAACACATCGTCGGTGCACAGCGTCACCGTCTGCGGCAGGTGGCCGAGCGCGTTCAGAGCCTCCACGAATTCCGGCAGCAGGTGATCGTGCGAGCCGCGCAGTTCGATGGTCATTCCTGCCCGCAGTTTCGCCATCAGGTCTTCGCCCGAGACCAGTTCATGATCGGAAGAGACGCCCGCCGCCATGAAAGCGTTGAGATCGGCATCCTTCAGGCCGCGTGCATGGCCGCAGACCAGCTTTTCCGAGACAAGCCCGGCCTGCACGATGCCGCTCATACGCGGATCGCGCTCGATGACGCCACGCATGTTCATGATTTCCGCAATGCCGCCGACCTGCGGCCATGACAGGAGATCGGCAAGAATGGCGGCGTCGAAATCCGCCCCGCCGCGCTCCAGCCCCGGTGCGGAAGGCACGCAGGAAGGTGCCAGCAGAATGGCGCGCAGGGGCAGGTTTTCGATGGCCTTCGCCGCCCATCGAACGCCATCGACACCATGCACATTGCCGAATTCATGCGGGTCCCAGACGATGGTGGTGACGCCACGGGCAACCACCGCCGCCGCATAGGCGGCCGGTGTGACCATCGAACTTTCGATATGCATGTGCGTATCGATGAGACCGGGCGAGACATAGGCGCCCGCCGCATCGATGGTCCGCGCAGCGTCGCTGCGGCTTGCCGGTTCGTGCACACTGGCGATCAGCGGGCCGACAATGCCGATATCGGCGGCGCGAAGCTCTCCCGTCACCACATCGACCAGCGTTCCGCCGGTGACGAGAACATCAAAAGGCGCATCGCCGCGTGCGGCGGCAACCGCACGGGTGCGCAGCGCATCATCGGTGAGATCGGCAGGCTCGCGTGTCGTGGAGTTCGCGCTCATCGGGCAGCCTCCCGGCGCAATGCCTCCAGCACAGCTACCTTCGCGCCCTCCGCTTGAACTGTTTCGGCGAAATGCGCATTAAAGGCTTCAACCTTGCCGGCACGCAGCTCGACCACCGTTCTGCCCCGGGTCAAGGTGGAATGAAGCTCCACATCAATCCGCGCCTGCCGCCAGCCAATGAGGCCGGAGGTGAAGGCAACGGCGGCGACGGGATCATAAAGCGCCATGGCCACCCTGCCACGGCTGGTGGCAATGCCGATGAAGCCTTCCAGCAGATCGGCGATCAGCCCGGCATTCTTGCCGCCGGCATTGCGGATCGGCAGCACATCGTCCAGCGAGGCCATAACCTTGCGGCAGGCGTCCAGATCGACCATGCGCAACGGCAGGCCGTGGGAAAGCACGATGGCCAGCGCTTCCGGATCGGCAAAGGCGTTGAATTCGGCCGAGGCGGTATGGTTGCCGCTGGTCACGCCGCCCCCCATCCAGGTGAGATCGGAGATTTTTGCGGCAAGATCGGGCCGGGCGAGGCAGAGGGCGGCGATATTGGTGAGCGGTCCAAGCGCGAGTATGCGCTTCTCGCCTGCTCCCTCCAGCCAGTTGCAGAGCGCGGCAAAGGCATCGCTTTTCGGCAAGGCCGGCGCGTCCGGCAGGCTTTGGCCAACGGTCGGAATGCCGCTATCGCCCAGAATACATTGCGCGGTTTCGAGCGCGCCGAGCACCGGCATGGCGCGGCCCTGATGGATCGGCATCGACCAGCCAAAGGCTGAGACCGCTCCGGCGGCATTGCGGCAAACCGCCTGAAGCGTTGCATTGCCGAAGACCAGCGAGATGCCGTCGATGGCAAGGCCTGCCGATTGCACCACCATGATGGCGGCGATATCGTCAAAGCCCATATCGGTATCGATCCACACGCCCATGGTCAGTTGAACACCTTGAGGCTCGCCGCCTTTTCGACCGGCAGGTCGAAGGCGAGCGTATCACCGATGACATGCGCGGCAAGCGCCGCATCGGTTTCCGCCTTGATGGGCCCGAGCGGCGTATCGAGCAGATATTCGCGGCTGTTGCCGGCAAAGGAGGTGCCGCGCACGGTTCCCTGGAAAGGACCTGAACCAAGGGTGACCATGCGCGGCCGCCAGGCCAGTCCGGATGCTGAAAGGACTGGTCCGGGAAGCGGTGTCGTGCCGTTTGCGGTTTTCAACGCGCCGCCTTCCAGCGCGAAGATGTTTTCAAAGCCGACGAAATCCGCCACGAAGGACGAAACCGGCGCGTTGTAGATCTCTTCCGGCGTGCCGATCTGCTCAATCTTGCCGCCCTTCATGACGACAATGCGGTCGGCGAGGGCAAGCGCCTCGATCTGGTCGTGGGTGACGAAGATCATCGTCACGCCGGTTTCCTTCTGCACGCGCTGCAATTCGGTGCGCATTTCAAGGCGCAGGCGGGCGTCGAGATTGGAAAGCGGCTCATCGAGCAGCAGCACTTTGGGCTCCATGACCATGGAACGCGCCAGGGCCACGCGCTGCTGCTGGCCGCCTGATAGTTCCGCCGGCTTGCGCGAGGCGAAGTTCGACAATCCGACAGACTTCAGGCCGGAGGCGACCTTGTCCTCCAGCGCCTTGCCGTTCATGCCCTTGAGCTTCAGGCCGAAGGCGACGTTTTCGTAAACCGTCAGATGCGGGAAGAGCGCGTAGGACTGGAACACCAGCCCGACGGCGCGCTTGTTGGCGGCCACCCGGGTAATGTCTGCGCCATCGAGATCGATGCTTCCACCCGCCACCGGCATCAGCCCGGCAATGGCGCGCATCGTCGTGGTCTTGCCGCAGCCGGAAGGCCCGAGAAGGGCGAGCAGCTCTCCCTTGCGGATATCGAGATCGAGATCCTTGACGGCAACATTGCCGCCATAGGCGAGCGAGACTTTTTTGAGCGAAAGGTAATTTGCGTCAGACATAACGGGAGAACCCCAGAAAACGTTCGGCCATGAAGACGATGCCGATGGAAAGGAAGGCGAGCAGCGAGGAAAGTGCGGCCACGGAAGGATCGAAAACGATTTCCATATAACCCAGCATGTCGATGGGCAGCGTGCGCACGCCGGGACCGGACAGGAACAGCGATACCGGCACCTGGTTGAAGCTCGTCACGAAACCGAGAATGAAGGCAGAGAGAATGCCGCCGCGAATATTCGGCAGCACCACCCGGAAAAACGCCCCCACCCGCGACGAACCGAGCAGCACCGCAGCCTCTTCGATATCCGAGCGCAGATTGTTGAGGCTGGCCGACACCACCCGCACCGCATAGGGCAGGATGAGCGCGGTGTGGGCAAGAAACAGGGCAAGCGTGATACCGATGCCGAAGGGCACCACGAAGTAACGCAGCAGCGCCAGACCAACGATGATGCCGGGCACGATGATGGGCGCGGAAACGATGGTCCGCACCGTTTCGGCAAAGGGCAGCTTGTAGCGCGACATGGCGTAGGAAGCAGGAATGCCGAGGACGAGCGCCGTGAACGTGCCGCCGATGGCAAGGAACATCGACATAGCAAAGCTCTCGCGAAAACTTTCCACGGTGAAGACCTTGGCGATCCATTTCAGCGAAAAGCCCTGCGGCGGAAAGGCGAGCGTATCCCCGGCCGAAAACGAGGCCGCAACGATGATGAGGAACGGCCCGATGAGGAAACCGACAACGAGGAGAAGCGTGAGCGGAATGAAGAGCTGCCGGGTCATTTCTTGTTCCTTGCGGTGGCGATGCGCTTCAGCAGGATATTGGCGGCAAAGCTCATGACGATCAGGATGAAGGCGATGACGCTGGCGGCGACGAAATTGTTGGAAACCGTGACCTGCTGGTAAAGCAGGGTTTCCAGCATCAGCACCTTGGAACCGCCGAGGATGGCCGGCGTGATATAGGCCGTCAGCGAACCGGTGAAGACCAGCGTGCCGCCGACGACCAGCCCTTCCTTGGTGAGCGGCAGGATGACTTTCCAGAACACCTGCAGCCAGCTTGCGCCGAGCACGCGGGCAGCCGCGATCGTATCCTTCGGCATGTTTTCCAGCGCGCTGATGAGGGAGATGATCATCAGCGGCAGGAACAGTTGCAGAAGGCCGATGAAAACGGCCGTTTCGGAAAACAGGATGCGGATCGGCGCGTCGCTGAGGCCCACCGCCTGCAGCGCCTGATTGACGATGCCGGTTCTGCCGAGAATGACGATCCAGGCATAGGTTCTCGCGACCGGCGAAATCATCAGCGGCAGCACGACGAGATTGACCACATGGCCCTTCTTGCCCGGCGACAGGTTGACGATGGCGAAAGCCGCCGCATAGCCGACCACCGCCGAAACGACGGTGACGAGCGCGCCGAGCTTCAGCGTGCGCAGGAAAACCGTCTGGTTCAGCGGATCGGAGAAGAAATCGGCATAGGCGGACAATGTCCAGCCGTCAGTGGTGCGAAAGCCCTCCGACAGAAGCATGAAGACCGGCACAAGAAAGACCGCCGCCGCAAAAATCGCGGCGGGCAAGGCAAGCGCCAGCGCTTCGGCCCGGTTCTGAAACATGGGTTTATTCCCTGAGCGGCCTGAGGGCCGGTTGTTAAGGCAGCCGGACGCACCGGCCTGCGAAATTGGAAGGTGGAAAAGCGGTCAGGGGACGACCGAACCGCTTTTCCGGGAATGGAGCTGCCCTGACGGACGTTCAATGCCCCATTCCAAAGGGTGAAGGACTTACTGACCGACCTTGGAATTCCACTCCGACAGCCACTTGTCGCGGTTATCGAGCGTCACGTCGGACGGAATGAGTTGCAGGCTGCGGGCGGTTTCATCACCATAGGTGATGTTGTTCGCCACCTCGTCGGATACCTTGACCTGGCTGTTGGTCGGGCTGTCCACCAGCTTTTCGGCCAGCGCCTTCTGGACGTCGGTCGACAGCCAGAAATCCATGAATTGCAGGGCAAGATCCTCGTTCTTGGTGCCCTTCGGCACCACGAGCACGTTCATGCCGCCGGTCTGGCCTTCCTTGGGCGTTGCCCAGGCGAGCGGCAGGTCAAGCTTGGTGAAAGGCGCCCAGGAGAAGCGGCCAATGGGTGCCGCCCAGATTTCTTCCTGCTGCATGAGCTGCACCAGCTGCGAGGATTTGACGTAGAAGGTGACGATATCGTCCTTCTTTTCGCCTACGGCCTCGATGGCGCCGGAAAGATCGGGTGTGTCCTTGCCGATGGCCTTGCCGAGCATATAAAGCGCCGGCGGGCCCTGATTGGTGGTGACATTCGGGAAGGCGACGTGGTCGACAATGCCGTCCTTCAAAAGATCTGCCCAGCTGTCGATCTTCATCTTGTCGGTGCGGTAAACGATTGACGTGGCGTAGAAATTGACGCCGACGCTCATGCCATCACCATTCGGATCCTTGGCGATGTCATAGAGCTTTTCGATATTCGGAACCTTGGAAGCATCGATCTTCTGGATCAGATCCTTGCGGGTGGCGGAAAGCGCATCGGCCATGGAGACGATGGCGAGATCGACCACCGGATTGGCCTTGTTGGCCTCCATCTTGGCCAGACGCTCGACGCTGTTGCCGGTCTCGACCACCAGCTTGCAGCCGCATTTCTGCTCAAAGGGCGTATAGACCAGTTCCTTGAATTCATCCTGCGCGAAGGCGTAGACGGAAATCGTCAGCGTCTTGTCCTGGGCCTGCGCCGCTCCCATCGTCAGCATCAGGGCGGTGCCCGATGCAAAAATGATCTTTTTCATGGTGTGAGTTCTCCTGCTGTCGTGTTTTTGGCTTCAATCGCATCATGCTTTGCCTTGCCGGTGGAGCCGCGCATGATCAGCGCCATCGGTACTTTCGAAATATCCGCCGTCACGTCGATGGCGACGCCATTTTCGCCCGCGTCATCGATCGCGCGCAGCAGCGCGCCGACCGCGAGATCGGCGATACGGCCCATATCCATGCGCATGGTCGTCAGCGGCGGGGTAACCACGGCGGAAAAGATGAGATCGTCGAAACCGGTGACGCTCGCCTCTTCCGGCACCTCGATGCCCTCGCGCTGCAATTCGGTGAGCACGCGCAGCGCATGCAGGTCGGAAACGGCCGCAAAGGCGGAGAAACCTTCGGCAACCTTCTCTGCAAGACCGAGCCGGCAGCCCGCGCCACCCGCCTTTTCAATGCCATCTATCCACAGCGTCTGTGTCAGGCACGCCTTGCCGAGACCATCGCGAATGCCGCCAAGACGGTCGTTCTGAACGTTGGAATCGCGGTTCTTGCCCACCAGCACCACCTTGCGATGGCCAAGCCCCGCCAGATATTCGCCGACCTGCCGGCCGCCGTCCCAGTGGTCGGCAGCAACAGTATTGCCCGGTGTCGAGGGGCTATCGATCACCGCGACGGGACAATCGACATCGGAAATGCGGGTGCCGCGCCGGGGAACAATCACCATGCCATCCACGCCACGCTCGATCAGCCGGTTGATGGCGTCCGTCTGCATGGCGATCTCGCCGCGGGCATCGGCGATCAGCACGCCGTAACCGGCGGTGACCGCCGCCTTTTCAATGGCCTGCGCGATCTGCGGGAAAAGCGGATTGGCGATATCGGGGAGAACCAGCCCCAGAACACCGGTCCTGCCGGTGCGCAGCGCCCTGCCCGCCGAACTCGGCACATAACCCAGTTCGCTCGCCGTCTTGCGGATGCGCTCCACCAACTCAGGCGAAACACGGCCCTTGCCGGAGAGCGCATTGGACACGGTTGCCGCCGACACGCCGAGTGCCGCTGCGATCGCGCTCAGATTGGTGGCAGGCCGTGACGACGCCATGATGATCCGGAAGGGCTGATTAAACGTTTAATCACGATAATCGAGCAAGGTCGCCCTGTCGAGTCCTGAGAGCGGCAAAAGGGGCGAAAAGCTGGGCACAAACGGTAAATGCCCGAAAAACGAGCGATTATTTTTACGCAGCTGGCGCGTTGGCTGCCCTGTAGGCCTCTACCTGCCGCACCAGCCAGTCACGAAATAGCACGACCGGCACGTGATTGGCGCGCGAAAGCGGCGCCACGGCATAATAGGAACTGGGGCTTTTTGCCTGATGATCGAAGGCTTTCACCAGTTGCTTCGATTTCAGCTCGTTGTCGATCAGGAAAAGCGGCATCAGCGCCACGCCGAGCCCGGCGATGCAGGCCTGCGCCACGCTGGAGAACTGCTCGAAGCGCATGCCCTGCGGCAGGGTGAGCGAAAGGCCGAGGCTTTCGAACCAGTGACCCCATGCGCCCGGCCGCGAGGCCATGTGGAGCAATGGCAGGGCCGCGATGTCCTCTCCCTTTTCCACGGGATGGGCACTGAGGAATTGCGGGCTGCACACCGGCGCGACCATTTCATGCATCAGGAAGGTGCTTTCCGCCCCCGGCCAGTCGGCCTGGCCGATATGGATCGCCATATCCAGCTGCTCGCGCTCAAAGTCGAACTGGCCGATGCGGGTGGCGAAATTGATGGTGATTTCGGGGTGGCTCGCCACGAAATCCGGGATACGCGGCAAAAGCCAGCGGGTGCCGAAGGTGGGCAACATGGCGAGGTTCAGCGTATTGCCATGCGTTTTGGTCATGATCTGCAGGGACGCGGAGCGTATCTCGCCAAGGGCCGCGGCAATGGATTTCGCATAGACCCGCCCTTCAGCCGTCAGCGCCACGCCGCGCGCGCCGCGCTCGAAGAGGCGCACGCCAAGCTGTTCTTCCAGTGACATAACCTGCCGGCTGATCGCCCCCTGCGTCAGCGCCAGCTCATCGGCGGCAGCGGAAAAACTGCCGAGCCGCGCCACGGAATCGAAGGCGGCGAGCGCGCTGGTGGAGGGCAGGAGTTTGCGGCTGAGAGACGTCATGAGCCATTACTATATGTAATGCAAAAATGAGTAAACATGGCTTGTGCCATCCGGCTCGAATACGAATAATCCGGCCAGCAAATCCGGAGGCGAAAACGTGAGCGAACGCGCAGCATTCAATTGGCAGGACCCTTTTCTGCTGGAAGACCAACTGACCGATGACGAGCGGATGATCCGCGACAGCGCCGAAGCCTTCGGCAAATCCGAACTGCTGCCACGCATTCAGGAAGCCTATCTTTCCGAGACCACCGAACCGGAACTGTTCCGCCTGATGGGCCGCACCGGCCTGCTCGGCGTCACCCTGCCGGAAGAATATGGCGCGGCCAACGCAAGCTATGTGGCTTACGGCCTCGTCGCCCGCGAGGTGGAGCGGATCGACAGCGGTTACCGCTCGATGATGAGCGTGCAGTCCTCGCTCGTCATCCATCCGATCTTCGCTTACGGCTCGGACGAGCAGAAGAAGAAATACCTGCCCGGCCTCGTTTCCGGTGAACTGATCGGCTGTTTCGGCCTTACCGAGCCGGATGCCGGCTCCGACCCCGGCGGCATGAAGACCCGCGCGGAAAAGATCGAAGGCGGTTATCGCCTGCGCGGTTCGAAAATGTGGATTTCCAACGCGCCGATTGCCGATGTCTTCGTCGTCTGGGCGAAATCGGAAGCGCATGACAACCAGATCAGGGGCTTCGTGCTGGAAAAGGGCATGAAGGGCCTCTCCGCCCCGAAGATCGGCGGCAAGCTGTCGCTGCGCGCCTCCATCACAGGCGAAATCGTCATGGATGGCGTCGAAGTCGGCGAAGACGCACTGCTGCCGAATGTTTCCGGCCTCAAAGGTCCGTTCGGCTGCCTCAACCGCGCCCGCTACGGCATTTCCTGGGGTGTGCTGGGCGCCGCTGAAGATTGCTGGTTCCGCGCCCGGCAATATGGCCTCGACCGCAAGCAGTTCGGCAAGCCGCTCGCCGGCACGCAGCTTTACCAGAAGAAACTCGCCGACATGCAGACGGAAATCGCTCTTGGCCTTCAGGCATCGCTGCGCGTCGGCCGGCTGATGGACGAGCATAAAATGGCGCCGGAAATGATTTCCATCGTCAAGCGCAACAATTGCGGCAAGGCGCTGGACATCGCCCGTCAGGCCCGCGACATGCATGGCGGCAACGGCATCCAGATCGAATATCACGTCATGCGCCACGCCCAGAACCTTGAAACGGTCAACACCTATGAGGGCACCCATGACGTCCACGCGCTGATCCTCGGCCGGGCGCAGACCGGCATTCAGGCGTTCTTCTGAGGCCTGTGGACGGAGCGGCCGGCAAAGTTTTCCCCACCGTCATTCCGGCCCTGAGCCGGAATCCAGCCAGCCCAAGTCCTTGGGCTGAAAGGAGTCTTGCTGCCATGCAGACGCGTGTCGCTGGATTCCGGCTCAAGGCCGGAATGACGGAGGGAGAGTGCATGACGCCCCGGCAAATGTGAGCCAGCCCTCTGAGCCAAGCTCAAATCGTATCATCGGGAGCAATACCCCTTGAAACAGAAAGGCCTCCGAAGATCGCTTCGAAGGCCTTTTTCTTTTCGAGCTCAGGTGACGGCTCAGAACGTGCCGCGCACGCCGATGCCGAACATGCGCGGTTCGGTCATGCTGGCCTCGATGCCGCCAATGCCGCGATTTTCCTTCATCAGCGTCGGCGCGCGCTCGTCGAAGACGTTCTTGACGTAGGCGTAGAATTCAAGCTCGTCCTGGAGCTTGTAGCTCGCCCGCACATCGGCGATCGTATAGGGATCGATCGCATAAATGGCCTTGTTATCCGTGTCGGAATAATAACCGTCGAGATGGCGTACCTGGCCTGAGACGGTGAACTTGTCCGTCACGTCCCAGCTTGCGCCGACAGTGAAGCTATAACCCGGCGACTTGGCGAATTCCTTGCCGACATAGGCGGCATTGCTGGAAATCTCGTCGATCTTCGTCTTCAGCAGACCGGCGCTGGCCTTCAGCGTCAGATTGTCGAGAACCCGATAATCCGCGCTGATTTCCAGACCGTAAGCATGGGCCTCTTCGGCATTGACCGTGTAGGATTCGCTGATGCCCGTGGAGACGACGACCGGCACGTTAAACTGGGCATTCTTCATGTCCATGTAGAACAGGTTGCCGTTCACCGTCAGCGTATCGTCCAGCAGGCTGGCGCGGGTGAAGAGCTCGTAGTTCCAGATGGTTTCCTTGTCGAAGGTGCGCCATTTGCTGGTCGTCAGGTCGAATGCGACGCCGCCGGGATTGTAACCACGGCTGATCAGGCCGCCCACCGTCCAGTCGTCATTGATGGCATAGGCAAGCGACGCCTTGGGCAGGATTTCCGAGAAGGTTTCGTCATAATCGACCGAGCTGGTGCTGGTGGCACTCAGCGTCCGGTAACCGGAGCGCTGGATCTGGTCCTGCTGGTAACGCAGGCCGCCCGTCAGGGTCCATTGGTCGGTCAGGCGATAGCTCAGCTCGCTGAAGAGACCGAGATTGTCCTTGGTATCGTTGAAACGCGAGGTTCCGCGCAGATAAAGTATCTCGTCGGCTTTCGTATGCGCGTAATAAATACCCGCGACACCGCTCAGCACATCTTCCTGATCGCCGAATGTCACACGCGTCTCGTGGGAGGTGTTCTTCAGGTCGATATCGGCATCACCCGTATTCGCAATGCCGACCCGGCGTTTGGCGATGGACGAGGAGAACTGTGTCTGATTGAACAGTTTCACGCCGTTTTCGAAATCGTAATTGATGTCGAGAATGCCGGTATTGGTGTACTGGCTGAAATTCGGCATCGTTGTGGTGACGTGGTTGAGATCCTCGAAGGGACGCGACGCCGCTTCCTGGCTCGGTCGGTTGGAGGCATTGTAGGAATAGGTCAGCTTGGTCGAAAGACCGGGGATTTCCGACGGTTCCCACAGAAGCTTGAAGCGACCGTTGAACTCCTTGAAGTTCTGGTCCGTGCCCTCATGGGCGAATGCGGAATTGATGTAGTCGATGAAGGTATCGCGGCCGGAATAATCGATCGCCATGCGTGCCGCCAGCTCATCCTCGATCAGCGGACCGGAAAAGGCGAAGGAACCGCGCTTCTGGTGATAGTTGCCGATTTCCGCCTGATAGCTGGCTTCCGGCGTAAAGGTCGGGTCCTTGGTGTTGACGAGGATCGCGCCGGCAATGGCGTTTGCACCCTGAGAAGTGGTCTGCGGGCCACGGAAGACCTCGATGCTGTCCACGTCCCAGATGGAGCTCGCACCATAGATGAACTCGTTATAACCGAGATAATGGCCGTCGACATTGATCGTGGCGCGCGGCACCGTGCCGGTGAAGAAGGCGATGGAGCCCGTATTCGGCCCCTGCGTATCCTGTCCGCGAATGATGGGTGCACTGACATTGTCGGTGTAGACGATGTTCGGAATATCCTTGATCGCTTCCGACACGGTCGGGTCGCCGGTCTTTTCCTTTTTGATTTCCTCAGCGGTTTTGACTGACACGGACGATGCCGTGTTCTTCATGTCGCGCGCCACTTTTTCACCGGTCACGACGATCGGCTTCAAGACGGTGGTGCCCGCCGCATCAGCCTGCTGATCCTGACCGAGAACCGGCGTCACAAACATTGTCGCCAGCGTCAGGGCGCTGACCCCGCTCATCAAACGACCGTTAGAACTAAACCCCATCACACACCCCTAATAAACATGAGTATTAAAGTCATATTCAAGTAACGGAAGCGTTATCTGTTTCGCAATAGAGAATGCATTCCGTATTGCGGACAAACAGGGTTCCGCAACGGGATGTGCCATATTTACAACAAAGTTTATCGACCGCCTTTGCCCCGCGTGAAAGGCAACACATCCGAACCACCCGTTTTCCCGCCAGAAATCGATTCCGATTTGTCGGCTGATGCGTTAGGCATGGTCAGGCCATGAACGGGGGAATCGGCTTGAGCACCATGGATGACGACGCGGACGACCTGCCGGAAAACGAGGGCGAGAAGCGCTCGGCCCTCATCCAGTCCGTATCGATCGCGGCGCGTTTTCTAAATCTCCTCGCCAGATCGGATACGGCGCTGGCACTTGGCGAACTGGCCAAACGTGCCGGCACCGGCCGCTCCACCGCGCATCGTTACATGCAAAGCCTCGTGCGCGAGGGGCTGGTGACGCAGGACCCGGCAAGCGGCAGCTACGATCTCGGACCTGCGGCGCTGGGGATCGGTATCAGCGCGCTGAGGCGAATCAATCCGGTCGAAACCGCCGGCCGCCAGATGAAAGCGCTTGCCTCCGAGATCGGCGCCAGCTGCGGCGTGGCGATCTGGACCGAACGCGGCCCGACCGTGGTGCGATGGGCGAGAAGCGCCAGTTTTTCCATCAGCACCGTGGCGCTGGGCGATGTTCTGCCGCTGGACAACAGCGCCTGCGGGCTGGTTTTTCAGGCTTACCTTCCGCCGGAGAGGATAACCGCCGTGCGCAGGCTGCAACCGGCCGCCTTTCGTGGCTCCCGGCCAGAGGCCGGCATTCTGGAAACCATCCGTGAGGTCGGTGGCGCGGAACTCAATGAACATCTGTTCTCCGCCCTGACTGGCAAGGCCGCACCGGTTTTCGACGCGCAGGGCGAACTCTGTTGTGTCGTCACCACCGTATCCTTCGTCGCCACCGCCGAGACGGAGCAGCATTTTTCCCGATTGATCGAAGCAGCACAAAAGGCGACAGCCGAATCCGGCGGAGCATAGGCTTATTCGGCCAGATGCTCCGCAAAGGTGCGGCCGGAATAGGCCGTGCGGAACAGCCCGGCATCGGCAAGCCCTGGCAGCAGGCGCTCCAGCACCAGCCGCATGGAGGCGACCGACCCACCCGGCACCGCAACAAAACCGTCGATGGCACCGGCCATCGCCCATTCGCGGATAGTCCCAACAGCATCCTCGACCGTGCCGATGATCTGCCAATGGCCGGATCCCATCACCTCTGGACGCCGCAGCAAATCCGCGACGCTCAGCGTCTCGCGCTCGATCAGCCGTCGCAACAGGTTTGCGTGGGTGCGGCTTCTCGGTGTCTCCGGCGGTGGCGGCAGATCAGACGCTGTCACCACCCGCGTGAGCGGCCAGTCGGCGAGATCAAGGCCGGTCATATCGCGGATGGAGGCAAAGGCACGGGCGCGGTTGGCTCGGGAATGGGTCTCCGCAAAGAGTTCAAGTGCCTCCCTGCCGGTGTCGGCGAGATAGAGGCTGAGGCCCGGCATCAGCTTCACGCTATCGGGGTTGCGGCCATGCCCCTCGGCACGCCGCCGCAAATCCGCCCTGAGCTCGATGGCCGCCTGCATATCCGGCGTGGAGGCAAAAACCGCATCCGCCACCGACGAGGCGAAATCACGGCCCTCGGGAGAAGCGCCCGCTTGCACCAGCGGAATGCGGCTGGCATGGGCCGGCAGGTTGAGCGGGCCCTTGACGCTGAAATGCCTGCCCTCGTGAGCCACCGGCCGCACCAGCGAGGAATCGGCGAACCGCCCGTTTTCCCTGTCGAGCTTCAGCGCCTCATGGGGAAAGCTTGCCCACAGCTCCTTCACCACCTGTGTGAATTCGGCGGCGCGCTCGTACCGTTCCTGCGGCGATGGCATTTCCTTAAGGCCGAAATTTTCGTGCCCCTCCAGCGCCGTGACGATATTCCACCCCGCGCGGCCGTTGCTCAGCCAGTTCAACGACTGAATCTGGCGGGCCACCACATAGGGCGGCAGAAATGTGGTCGATACGGTGGACAACAGGCCGACATGGCTGGTTTCCCGCGCAATTGCGGCGAGAAGCATGGTCGGGTCCATGCTGGCAAATCCGCCGCCGGTTTCCAGCCCCTCGGTGCGCAGGAAAAGCGTATCGGGCCGGAAGACGAAATCCACATGCGCCGCCTCCGCGCGCTGCGCCAGATCGACGAAATAATCGCTGGAAAACACCCCGTTTATATCGCTGTCCGCACGCCGCCACGCTTCGCCGCTGAGCCAGGTTGGGGCCAGCGACATGCCGACATGGAGCTTGGCTGCGACTGACATGATGCACCTCGACTGAAATAACCGGTAAGAAATCCGCGCGCTGAATCGGCAAATTTCGATTTGTGGAGAGTTTTACTATAGTTTAGTGTCGCTTCAAGATCAGAGCATCGCACTCGCCGGAACAAATCCTGAATTCTGCGAATTCGATGTTTAAAATCAATGTATTAGCATACCATTGCGGCGTCTCGACGCATGCTCACATGAATAACAGGAGTTGTATCCGGTGCTTGACGCGACGGACCTTCACGCCAGCTATGGACATGTTCCCGTCTTGAGAGGACTGTCCGCCCGTTTCCGAGCCGGCCGGGTGACGGCGCTGGTCGGCCCCAATGGCTGCGGCAAGTCGACGCTGCTGAAAACCATCATGGGTTTCGTGCCTTTGTCATCAGGCGCGATAAGGCTTGGTGAGCGTTCAGTCGGCGAGATCGGACGCCGCGAACTGGCGCGACGTATCGCCTATCTGCCGCAGGAATGCCATTGCCCTGACTATATGACGCTTGGCGAGCTGATCGAGCTTGCCGGTTACGCCCGTTACGGGCTTGGCGGCGGCCCGACCGAGCGCGACCGGGCGCTTTTCGCTGACGCGCTGAAGACCGTCGGGCTGGAAGACAAGGCGAAAGCACAGGTCAACACGCTGTCCGGCGGGCAGCGGCAGCGCGCCTTCATCGCCATGGTGCTGGCACAGGATACGGACGTGATCCTGATGGACGAGCCGGTCAACCATCTCGACATGAAATATCAATATGCCGTTCTTGGCCTCGTGCGCGAATTGACCGACAGGCACGGCAAGACCGTGATCGTCGTGCTGCACGATCTCAACCTCGCCTCCACTTTCGCCGATGATGTCATCATGCTGAAAGCCGGGCGGGTTCTGGCATCCGGGCCGGTTCAAAAAACCGTCACGCCCGAAAATGTCGCCGAGGTCTTCGATCTCGAAGCCGATATCTTCTCGCGTCAGGGTCGGCTCATCTGCGTGCCCAAGCTGGAGCGGCAGGAACAGGCCATTCCGGCATGACCTCGAAAATAACGCTGATTTTCGCCACAGCACTGCTGCTGGCCGCCATTCTCGCCATCAATCTGCTTGTCATGACCGGCGACATGCCGCTTGCCGAAATACTTGCAACGCTCTGGCGCGGCGAGGCCGAAACCTATGAGCAGTCGGTGCTTCTCTACCAGCAAATCCCGCGCTCGCTGATTGCAATCTATGTGGGGGCGACTACGGCCGTCAGCGGCTGCGTGCTGCAAGGGCTTGTCCGCAATCCCCTCGCCTCACCCTCCACCCTTGGGCTGAATGCCGGTGCGACGCTTTTTGTGGTCACCGGCGCGCTGGTGTTTGATGTCTCTCCCGAAATACAGGGGCTTACCGCACTCGCGGGCGCCGGTTTCGGTTTCATCGCCTGCTTTTTCGTTGCGCGTCTCGCCGGACGGGCGAACGATCCGCGCGGCCTGTCGCTCATCCTTGCGGGCGCACTGGTTTCCATGCTGCTGATCGGCGTCACCAACGCCCTGCTTCTTTCCAACCCAACACGCCGCGCCGAGTTCCTGAGTTGGGTGGGTGGCAATATCAATCACGTCTATGCCGAGCGGCTCACCGACTTCTGGTGGATCGGCGCCATTGCGATGGTGATCTTGTTGTCGGTCGCACGGCCGCTGACGCTCGTTCTGCTGGGCGCGGAAAAAGCCGCCTCCGCCGGTGTGAATGTGACGCGCATTTCCCGGGTCGCGCTCTTCGCCACCATGCTGGCATCAGGCTCGGCCGTGGCGATCTGCGGCCCGATCGGTTTCGTCGGCCTCATCGTGCCGCATATGATCCGGCCGCTGGTCGGCGTGAATTTCACGCTCGCTCTGCCGGCTTCCGCGCTGGTCGGCGCGGGCCTTTGCGTGCTGGCCGATCTTGGCGCCCAGACCCTGTTTGCACCCTATGTGGTCAATACCGGCCTGTTCATGGACCTGCTCGGCGGCCTCGTCTTCATCGTCATCGTCAAGCGCTTTTATCTTTCGCCTTCGCAAAAGGGGCTGTCATGAAACGACATTTCGCCACCGACGGCAAAGCGGTGCTCAGGCTGCCGAGCGGCCTGCAAATCGGCATCGGCAATCTGAAGGCCGGTGTCGCGCTGATGGGGCTGGCGCTTGTGCTCGCCGCAATGTCCGTCAGCCTCGGCAATACCGAAACAGGTCTGTTCGACCTTTTGCGCGGTCTTGCCGGCGGACATCTGGGCGACGATCAGGCCTATGCGCTATGGACGGTGCGGCTGCCGCGCATCCTGCTCGGTTTCATGGCCGGCTGGAGTGTGGCGCTGGCAGGCGCCATGCTGCAATCCGTCGCCCGCAATCCGCTTGCCGATCCCGGCCTTTTCGGCCTGAGCCAGGGGTCGATGACCACCATCATGCTGCTTCTGGTGCTGGTGCCGGCCGCGCCGAAAACCATGGTAGCGCTTGCGGCCGTCGGCGGCGGTCTGGCTGTGGCCTTCCTCCTGATCGCGCTTGTTGGGCGTGAACGTTCGAGCGGCCTTGCCATATTGCTGATGGGCATCGCAATTGAATCGGCGCTTTCCTCCGTTTCCTCGGTGCTTCTGCTCTACACGCCGGCCGAAACCTCGCTGTCGCTGGCCGACTGGATGGCGGGTTCGCTGTTTCAGGCAAGCTGGTCGACCATCCTCGTTTTCGCGCCCCTCTTCGCCGCAAGCCTTGTGGGTATTTTCCTCATCGGCCGGGCGCTTGCCATCTTCGATCTCGGCAATGAAATGGCCATGGCGCTTGGCGAAACCGTCCGGCATTCGCGCCCGCTCGTCATCGTTTTCGCGGTCATCCTCAGTGCCTCCTCCGTTACTGCGGTTGGCCCGCTGACCTTCCTCGGCGTCATCGCCCCGCATCTCGCCACCTTCGTTTCGCCCGCCGTCGGCCGTGCCAGGCTTTTCCTGTCGGGGCTCACCGGCGGCATATTGGTGGTAACCGCCGATACGCTGTCGCGCGGGCTGGTGGCAGACACACCGATGCCGATCGGCCTTGCGCTGACGCTGATCGGCGTGCCGCTTTTCATCCTCACGCTGCGCCTGCAGTCGCTGCGCAGAACCAACAGTCACTGAAGACATCGAATAAAGGGAATGCCATGCGAATTGCCATCCTCATCGCCGCCCTTCTGGCGGCCGGAACCAGCCTTGCCGCCGAACGCAGCGTGACCGACGCCGCCGGCCGCACCGTTTCCGTTCCGGAGAAGCCGCAGCGCATCGTCGTCATGCATGAGCCGCTCCTGGGCGTGCCGCTAATGGATCTCGGCGCCAATGTGGTCGGCGCCTATGGCCGCAATAGCGACGGCAAATTCGCCACCGCCGTCGATTTTATCGATACGGTTCTCGGCGAAGGCCATGTGAAACCCAGTGGTTTCGGCGCAGTCGGCCAGATCGACCTTGAAAAGCTGCGGGCGCTGCAGCCGGATCTGATCGTGGCGACGGAAATGGATGGCGGCAAGGCTGAACAGCTTTCCACCGTGGCCCCCGTCTATCTGCAAAAAGTCAGCACCGGCCATGCCTATGGTTTCAACGTGGAAGAAAATCTTGCCGGCCTTGTGGGACGAAGCGACATTTTCGCCGAGCGCCGGAAAGCCTATGACACCAAACTCGCCGCCGTCAAAAAGGCGCTGAGCGAGGATGTCAAAGGCAAGACCTATCTGGCAATTCTGCTGACCGACCAGATCAATGCGGTCGGCGACATGTCCGGCGCGGTGCAGGCACTGGAAGATCTCGGTTACATCAGGTTGAAGATCGATAACGCCGCTCCGTCTGGCGGGCTTGGCTCAACCCTTACCATGCCGCTGGGCGCCGAGGCTTTCGGCAAGCTCAACCCCGATCTGCTGGTGGTGATGAACAGCTATAACAGTCCGGCCCGCGGCGAGGATGGAACGCGCGCGGCACTGGAAAAGATCATTCCCGGCTGGGAGCGCTTCGTGAAACCCGCCCGCGAAGGCAGGATCGTGTTCCTCGATTCCACCAGGGTCACGACGCCCTCCATCCCGAGTGCCCTGCATGCGCTGGACGCTGTCGAAAGCTGGGCGGGCCGCCGCTAAGTTTCTCCACAACGGAAAATCCCGGCGCGTTTCTGCGCCGGGCATAAACTTGAGTTTTTAAAGAAAGTTATATTGCGACAGCTGAAACCGGCTGTTATGGTTCGCACATCTTGAAGCAACGATGCCGGATCGCTCGCCTGAAAAATCCCGATGCGCGATTGTCCGGCATGCCGATCCGGGACAGCGAGACCGCCGGCTCCATCGGCAAAATCCCAGGAAAGACAATAGTATGAGCTCTCCAGAAACCCTAGATGCCACGGTTGCGGACCGTACGCCCAAACGCCATCGCTACCCCGTCACGCTGCGTTGCCTTGATGTCGCGCGGGTGGAAAAGCTCAGCCGGTCCATGGTCCGCATCGTCCTGACCGGACCGGAACTGGAGGGTTTTGCGAGCCTCGGTTTCGACGACCACGTCAAGATGTTCTTCCCCCAGCCTGGCGAAACAGAACCGAGCCTGCCGGTGATCGGGCCGAATGGCATTGAATTCCCGGAAGGCGCACCGCGCCCGCTGGCGCGCGATTATACACCGCGCAGCTTCGATGCCGAAAAGGGCGAACTCGCCATCGATTTCGCCACCCATCATGACGGCCCCGCCAGCAACTGGGCGAAAGCCGCAAAGGTGGGCGACCGGGCGTGGATCGCCGGTCCGCGCGGTTCCTTCACCGTTCCTTTCACCTATGACTGGCACCTGCTGATTGCCGACGATACCGGCCTTCCCGCGCTGGCGCGGCGGCTGGAGGAAATGCCCAGGGGTACCCGCGCCGTGGCGCTGATCGAGGTCGAGACGGAAGCCGACCGTCTGGACATCGCAACGAAGGCTGACGCCTCGATCGTGTGGGTGACGCAGAAGACGGAAAACGGGACCGGTCACAACGCATTGACGGACGCGCTGCGCAAGCTTGATCTGCCTGATGGCGATTTCTTCAGCTGGGTCGCCTGCGAATCGAAAACCGCAAAGGATGTACGTGCCCTTCTGATCGGGGAGTTCGGCGCAAACCCCAAATGGACACGCGCTTCCGGTTACTGGCGACGCGGCGCCAGCGGCGTTCATGATCACTTCGATGAATGAACCGGCAATCACGGCGGGTGCCATGCTGCAGGCAGAAACGATGATGACGGAACTCAAGACCCTTCTTGCCGGGGTTCTGGAGGATGGGGTGCGCGATATCGAGCCGGGGGACAACCTGTTCGGCCACGGGCTTCATTCACTGGCCCTCATGCGCCTCATCCCGCCGCTTTCGCAGCTTGCCGGGGCTCGGCTCGATTATGACGATCTGGCCCGGCAACCCACGCTCGCCGCCTGGCAGGCGCTGATCGAACGGTCACGTGCGGGACATTGATCCCGCAAAACAGCACTTTTCGCGCTGGAGCGCGATACCCCGAATATTTCCAAGGAGAGGACCATGGCAGCAGACAATACACGTATGCTCGCACGTCGCATCGACGAGACCTTCGATAGAGAGGCCGCAGCTCCGCCGAGCCCATACGAAGAGCGGGTCTGGTTCGGGCAGTTTCAGGACCCTGATCAGGTTTTCCGGCATCTTCTCGCCTATCGCATCGGCGAGGAATGCGACCTGTTACGCCTGACGGCGGCCCTGAAGACGATCTGCGAGACATGGCCCGCGCTTCGGGCACGCTTTACCTTTGGAGAGGATGGCACTCTTGCCAAGAGTATCGAGGCCCCGTCCGCATCCATCGTGCAATTGTTGCATGTTCCCTCGGCGGGCGAGGCTCTCACCCTGCTGCACGACCTGCAGGCAAGGCCCTTCGATGCCGAAACCGACCCGCCTTTTCAGGCTGTCGTGCTTTTGAGCGAAGGGGAAATCCTGCTGGCATTTCTGGTCCACGGCCTGCTCGGCGAAGTCCTCTCGCCGCAGATTCTGCTGGAAGGCATTTCCGCCGCCTATGCCGGTGAGGCACCGAAGCCGCTTTCCCCGAGGACGGTCGAAAATGGCGGCGTCGATCCGCTTCCGCTCCACTGGCTGCAACGGCCGGCCTCAGGCTCCACCGTCGTGGCGCTGCGGCAGGACAAGGCCGAAAGGCCGGCAAGCCACAGCCATGGCGTCGATCTTCCCGCCACCCTGCTTGGCCTGAGCAGTTCCACCGCGATGAGCGCACTTCTCGCCCGTGCCGGCGCACGGTTTTCGCTTTTCCTGTCAACGAATGGCGGTCCCGAGACCGTGACGGTGCGTTTGCCCCGGCAGCCCGGCGCCGGCGCCACCGCACCGCTTTCGCCGGAGACCGGCGCACGGATATCGATTTCGCGCGGCCACACGCCCGAACAGGCGGAAAAAGCCGTGCTGGCGGGGCTGGAACAGCGAAATGACAATGATGGCGAAGCGGCCACTTTCACGCTGCATGCGCTGGCAGCGCCGGTTCAGGCCGTATCGGAGCATGGCCTCCAGTTCGAACACCTGCCCCTGCCCTCGCTGCAATCCGGCCTTGGCCTCACGCTGGCCGCCGGCCCGACAGCGTCGGGCGATATCCGCCTTGAACTGACCGGCGGCAAGGAAACATCTCCGCATGCGACGGCCTTCCTGCTGGAACGTTTCGTCAGCCATCTCGAAGGCGGCGCGGATTTTTCCGGCATCCTGCCCCAAACCGCACCCCAGGCAATGGAGCAGCCGGTGCACCTGCCGGCCAGCCACGGCAATGACAGGACTACCGCGGCGATCCTTGCCGAATTCCGCGAAGCGCTCGCCGCACCGGATATGGGAGTGGATGACGATTTCTTCGATTTCGGCGGTCATTCGCTGATCGCCACCCGCATCATCGGGCGTCTCCTCAGCAATCACGGCATCGCGCTGCGCTTCAACGACCTGTTCAGCTATCCCACCGCCGCCTCGCTCGCCACACAGGCGACGCTTCTGGAAACCGCAGCGCCCGCGCAAGCCGAGGCAACGGCAAACGGCTCGCTGACCGCGCCGCTTTCGCTGGCGCAGATGTCGCTCTGGAAGGCCTATGCCGCCTTCGGTTTCGGCGAGATATTCAACATCCCCTTCGCACTCGACTTCCTCGACCCCGTGGATGAAAACGCCTTCGAATGCGCCTTCCTCGACATCATCGAGCGTCATCCCGGCCTGCGCACCCATTTCTACGTCGAAAACGACACGGTTCTGCAGAAAATCGTGCCGATGCATGACCTGCCCGGCTATAGATGGTTCTGGACCAGCGAAGAAAGCCAAGGCGTGGACCGGCATTCGGAAGCCGGCTGGCGGTTCGATCTTGCGCGTGAATTGCCGATACGGCTGCGCTTCCTGCGGGATGCGCAGACCGGCCGGCAGGTGCTGTCCTTCCTCTTCCACCACATCGTGCTGGACGAATGGTCGGTGAACCTGATGATGGACGAACTGACCGAAGCCTACCGGGCAAGAGTGGCCGGCAAGGCGCCAGTCTTTACAACCAAACCTGCGCCCTTCCATGAATTTGCCAGAAAACAGGTCGCCTCAGGCGTCAATGCCGGCCACCTTGCCTATTGGACCGATATGTTGCGGGATGCGCCGAAGGGCCTTGCCCTCAACGGGCAGGATAGCACCCCGCACGAGGCATCGAAGGACGAGGCGCCGGCGGGCGGCTGGGTCGAATTCAAGCTTGAGAAACACGTCAGCGACGGGCTCTACGCCATTGCCAAGCAGAACAGCGCCTCGCTGTTCAACGTGGTTTATGCGGCAATCGCCGCATCGCTGCGCCATCTGGGTGGCTTGACCGATCTCGTGGTCGGCACCTCGGCTTCGGGCCGTACGGATAGCGGATATTTCGACACTATCGGCTATTTCACCACGGTCGTCGCCCATCGCGTGCGCTTCGGCGAGAACATGACCGTTGGCGAACTGATTTCTTCGGTGAAGAACACCATCAACGGTTCGCTGGAACACAGCGAAATCCCGATCGATCTCGTCGAGGAAGCGCTGGGCATGACACCGGGCCGCGACCATCTGTTCGAGGTCTTCATCCAGATTCACGCCAGGAACAAGCTGAATGGCACGCTTGCCGGACCAGATGGCAAACCGGTGGAGTTTCGCCAGATCGACCCCGACAAACACGAATCCATGCTGGGGCTGCAATTCGAGGTAATGGAAGAAATGATCGGCGGTGAACGCTCCATCCGCGTGCTGATGAGCTACCGTTCCGACCGTTACGGACCCAACGACGTCGAGCGGCTGCGCACCACCACCAGCGGTGTCTTCAGCCGTTTTGCCGAAGCCGGCGCTTCGAGCAAGGTGCTGACAACGCTCGCCTGAGCTGGAATTGGGGCAAGGAAAACCCGGCTTCGCTTAGCGGAGCCGGGTTCAATTTGTTGGCAAAATCCTGAAAGCCCTCCTCCGTCATGCTCGGGCCTGTCCCGAACATCTGCAACGCCTCGACTTATTGGACGTGATTAGATCCTCGGCACAAGGCCGAGGATGACGTAGAGTATAGGGGAAGCGTGATCGGCCTTCCCCTCAGACCGCCAGACGGAACGCCGTAGACGCCTCCGCCGCCACAAGCGTCAGCGCCTCTTCGCGCAGCATGGCATCGAGGAACAATGGCAGTTCCTCGCGGTAACGGGCGAAATCCTCCGCTTGCGTCAGCGCCGAATCCGCATCGATATGCAGGTTCAGGTCGCTGCCGTCATCTTCGCCACGGAAGGTGAGGTTAAAGCCGTCGCCGGGACCATTGGCCAGAATGTGCCGCGCGACGCCGAGCCCGGCAAAGACCGGCGCGCTGAAGGGCAGCACATTGATGAGCGGCGAAAAAAAGAAGCGCCGGCCCTTCGGTATTTCCCGGTCGGCGGCGATCTGCTCGATGCGGTAGCGGCCATGCAGGCGCTGGCGGCGCAGATTGGCGGCATTGCGCGCCAGAAATGCGCCGACGCTTTCCTGTGGCTCGATCGTGAGGTGGAAGGGCAGGATATTGACGAGCATGGCCGGCATATGCGCACCGACACTGCCCCAGCGGCTCATGAAAGGCAGCCACAAGGTCAGCACATCACGGTCCGGACGGGGCAAAACCCGGTGAAGATAAAGGCCGGACAGCAATACCAGAAGATCAGGCCAGCCGATTTCCAGACGGCCCGCTATCTGCTGTAACCGCGTGCTGAAACCCTGCGGCAGGGCCGCATCGGCATGCAGGCCGCCGCCGCCGTAATCCTCGCAATCCTTATCCAACACGGGCAGATCGGCGGAGGCTGAAAGATAGGCCGCCCAGAAATCGCGGTCCTTTTCGAAACGCCGGCTCTGCCTGTAGGCATCCTCTTCCGCGAGGAAACTGGCGAAGGGGTGGAAATCCGGTCCCGCTTCGCCCTTGCCGCAATAATGCCCGTAAAGCTGGCCGCAACGCTGCTCCACCAGCGTCAGCCCATAGCCATCAACGACGATGTGATGGGCGCGGATGTACCAGAGATAACGATCATCGGCGATGCGGTAGAGCAGCTGCGCGGAAAGCCTGTCGGTTCTGAGGTCCAGCCTCGCCTCTACATCGGCGTTCATGCGCCGCAGCGCCTCTTCAAAGGGCGCTTTATCCGTGCGGAGATCGACAAGCGCCACCACCGGGGCATGGCCGGCATCGCAGCATTGCTGCGGCGTCTCGCCATCCTCACCGATGCGAAAACGGATCGACAAAACCTCGGACTCGCGCACCGTGCGGGTGATCGCCTGAAGGAGCGCGCTTTCGTTCACCGCACCGGAAAGATCGATGTAATGGGCGACCGTGGAAACCGGCTCGTCGGGGTGGAAGGAGAACTCCTCCCAGAAATCGAGTTGCGGCTGGGTCAGTGGAAGCCAGCCGCCGGCAGGATCGATATGCGCCATCTGTTTTTCCTTGAACTATTCCTGTTGCCGGGCGCCGCCCGAAATGGTTGGGATCACGCCGCCTTCGCAGCCAGAAGCGAAGTCACCTGCCTGGCGTTGCGGCACCGCAGAAGCTGCTGCGGCGTCAGTTCAACGCCAAAGGCGGTGCGGATTTCCGCCGAAACGGCCTTCAGATGCGATGGCAGGAGGCCAAGCGCGAGAAGGTCGCTGCCTGCATCCACCGTCGCCGATTTTTTGCCCAGCACGCCGAGATAGATATCCAGCACCCGACGGTCGCCCTGATCGACGGCGGCAGCCGCAGGTGCGGAGATTTTTACCGGTTCCGCACCACCGACAGCGGCCATCAGCAACTCCCGCGCCCGGCGGCGATCCGGCTTGCCATTGGCCGAAAGCGGCAGGTCATCAACCTTGAGGAACCGGCCAGGCACATGCGATTCCGGCAGATGGCTTCGGGCGAAATTGCGCAGATCAGCGCTGGAGAGTTCAAGGCCGGGCGCAGTGACATAAAGTACGCCAATGGCCGCCTCGCCCTTTTGCTCGATGCCATAGTCCACCACCAGCACCCGCTGGATGGCGGGATGGCGGATGAGTTCGTTTTCCACATCCGGCAGCGAGACACGCACACCGCGCACCTTGACGTAGCCATTGACCCGGCTTGCAAACATGATCTTGCCATCCGGCCGGTAGCGGCCCCGGTCGCCGGTACGGAAGGCGCGCACCGGCTTGCCTTCGGGATCATCCACCGTGACGAAATCCGTCTGGGTGATGGCACCGTCCTCCAGATAACCGATCGCCACATTCACGCCGACCGTATGGATGCGGCCAACCACACCGGCCGGGCAGTGCTGGCCCTGATCGTTGAGGATGAAATAACGATTGGCCGGCAGGGGATGGCCATAGGGGATGGCCGCGACATCCTCCGCAACGATCTCGTGCCAGATGCTCCAGATCGTCGTTTCGGTCGGGCCGCCGAGCGATATCAGCCGCAGATCGGGCTTCAGCCGGCGCAGCTCTTCGATGATGACAGGCTTGATGTAGTCGCCGCCCTGCGCCACGAGCCGGAGTGACGCAAGCTGGTCGCCACGGCGGCAGGACAGCAGCATTTCAAGGATGGCCGGCACGGAGCACCAGAGTGTGACGCCATGTTCGGCCACAAGTTCGTTCCAGCGCACCGCATCCTTTTCCTCGCCCGGTTCCGGCAGCACCAGCGTCGCGCCTGCGACCAGCGCGCCGAGAACATCGAAGACCGACATGTCGTGGTGCAGCGGCGTGACGGAAATGAACACGTCCTTTTCCGTCACCGCCCATTCCGCAAGCGTGCTGCCGATGACATTGGCGGTGGCGCGGTTGGAAAGCACGACGCATTTCGGCTTGCCGGTGGTGCCTGACGTGTAGAGGTAATAAGCCGGTTCCTCGCTGCGGGACAGCGCCCCCAGTTCCGTCAGGGCAACAGGCGTTCCCGCCGGTGCGGGCGTGGCGAGAAGCACCTCCGGATCGACGGCCTCGAAGCCCTGTGGAACGTTGCGGGCAACGATGATGGCCGGGCGGCAATTGGTCAGCAGATAACGCAGCCGGTCTTCCGGCGAGCCCGCATCAACAGGCACCCAGATGGCGCCTGTCAGTGCCGCGGCAAGCGTGATGGCCGTATGTTCAGGGCTGCGCGGCAGGCACACCGCCACAACATCTCCTCGACCTATATTACGGGCCTTGAGGCCTGCCATCGCACCGGCCACCATCTCACCGAGTTCACCGTAAGAGATGCGCCGTTTACCGCTGACGAGCGCGGTGCGCGACGGGTCACCCTCGAAAAGATGCGCGGCGATCCGTTCCAGAAATGGCGGGCAGACGAAACTCCGCTCGTCACCGTTCAGCCGATAATGGGACAGGTCGACAATATCCCGTGCATTAAAAGCATAAACGCCGTTATCCGTGATCGCGGCAATCGTGCGCTCGATGGCAGCGAGAATATTCCCGACCATCGCGGCATCGATCGCCTCTTCGGCATAGTCGATATCGAGAAGGAGATCACCCTGCGGATTTTGCGAAAAGCGGAAATCCAGCGCCACCTGCGGCGTCTGGGTAAGTCCGCCCGTCCAGCGCATGGCCGATTCGGGCGACAGCGTCGGCCAGCTCAGGCCGTTGGTGATGACCACCGGCAAAGCGAGCCCGCCCGCATTGGCATTGAGAAGCACGCGGTTGAGGTCTATGCCGGAAAAAGCAAGGTGGTTCAGGCCTTCCAGCACATCCGTCTGCAGGCCTGCCGCGCGCTCGGCGAAGTCCCCTTTTGCCGCATTCCATTCGACTGCAATGAAGCTCGAACGATTGGCGAAGGCCCCTTCCACCTGCGGGGCGACAGGAATGCCGACAACGAGGGCGCCTTCATTCAGCCAGCGCGACAGCACATCGAGGATCACCGCCGTCAGCGCCGAATTCTTGAACAGCCGTGCTTTCGCGCCGATGCGTGAAAAGGCGGCAAAGCGCTGTTTTTCAACGGTCAGGCTCTGACGGCTGTAACGCGAGACGGCGATGGTTTCGAGCGGGGCTTTCCACGGCAGCTGCGACGGCACTTCGGCAGTTTTCAGCTTTTCCGTCCAATAGGCGGCGTCCTCTGCCCGAGTCGCCGCGATATCCGCCTGCGGTGTGACTGTCACAGCGGCGGTCTCCAAGGGCAGAGCGCCGTCGAAAAGTTCCGCCGCCAGACTGGCGATGGCCCGTCCGTCGAGGATCAGCGCATCGAAACGCAGGAAGACCACGACTTTTTGCGCCGTCGGATCGACATCCGGCAGGCGGAAGAGCGTAACCTGCCAGGGAGAGGCGGCAAGATCGAAATGGGCATGGGAAAAATCCCGTCGCACGGCGTCCATCCGCGCTTCCGCCTCGGTAGAAGACAAAGCGGAAAGATCAACAATATCAAGGTTGATCTTCAACTCGTCGCTGACGACCTGCACCAGACGTCGCTCATCGATGCGGGTGCGCAGGCTCTCATGTCGCTCCACCATGGCGGAAAGACGCGACTGCAGCAGGGACGGGTCGATGCTGCCGCGATATTCACGAAACTCCTGCATCGCCACGCCGCTGAGCGGCAGATGGGTGCCGCGCCCCAGCAGATAGGCCTGTTGCAAGGGTGAGAGAGGACGTTCCATCGGTTTTCCTTTCGCCTCGGCTGCCGGTTTCGGCTGCTGTGCGCCAAATCGTTCCACGCTTTCGGAAACGAGATCGGGTCTATCCGCCAGCTGGCGAAGAAGGCCTGTGTAGGCGTCAAACAGGGCGCGCAACCAATGTTCCGGCAGCGCATCGAGCCGCACATCCCAGTTGATCAGCAATCCGCCATCCACCGCCGCGACCTGCGCATCCAGCGCGACGCCCGGCCCTTGCGAGACGGTGTGGACCATCTGACCGAACAGCCGTCCCACCTTTTCCGAAAACAGCTCGCCTCCCGCCAGATCGACACCGGCGGTAAAAACGACTGGCGAGTTCTGCAAACCGCCACGCAGACGGGAGAGGTCACGCATGACGCTGACGCCCGGATAGGATTGATGGGCAAGAAGGTCGGTCATCTCGTCAAACAGCCGCCGGAGCAGCGCTTCGAGGCTTTCATCCGGCCTGATATCGACACCGAGCACCAGCACATTGGAAAATTCGCCGACGACGCCATCGACCCCTTCCACCAGCGGCGCACGCCAGAAAGCCGGCACGGACAGCCTGAACTTTTGCGCCTGTGTCGCCTGCGACAGCGCCACGGCGAAAATGCCGAGCAGCAGGGCCGATGTCGTCACCAAGCAACGCCGCGCCGCCTGTTCCAGACTGCCTCGTTCAGCCGCTGAAAGCGTGGTGGCAAAGCGATCCGTGTGAACGGCACGGGTGGCGTCTTCCGGCAAAAATGGCAGGGGCGGCGCATCGGGAATATCCGCAATATGCTGCCGCCACCACGATCGGTCCCTATCACGCACGGTCCTCTGGTCCGCATCGGAGGCAAGACGCTCCACCCAGTCGAAAAAGGATGGTGCCTCCCCTTCAGAAAGCGCGGTTTCGTCTTTTCCTTCGCCCTCTTCGTAAAGGCGGGCGAGGTCCTCCATCACGATCCGCACGCTGGCGGGATCAATCGCCAGCATGTCGGTATCCACATGCAACCGGCTGCGTCCCTGCGGCAGCAGGCTGAGCGAGATCGCCGCCGGCGAGGCATTACGCAAATCGGTCTGCCGATGGCTCCAGTCCCGCCGTTTTGCCTCGAGCCGGTGCGCCAGAGCCTCCGAATCGAGGGCGGTCAGGTCCTCGACATCAAGGCGGAGTGGCCGGCCGAAGGGATCGACCGATTGGCACCCTTCCGCATCGATCCTGAGGCTCAGCATGGGATGACGCCGGCAAAGCCTTTCGACCGCAATGGCCAGTTTTTCCACGTCAAATCCCTGCCCGCCGAATTCGAGGTAAAGATGGGGCGTAACTTTTCCGAGTATCCCATCCGCCTCTCGACCGACCCAATAGGCCACCTGCATCGGGGTTAAATTTAGCATGTGAGTTTGCACCGATTGACAAAACATGATTATCATAATCAAGTATAAGCCATCGTCAACCACTCGAACAGGAGGCATCCCATGAAAACGGGAGCACTCAGGACGAATGACGTCGAATCCGACGAAATTACTGATTTTAATAGAGAATTTTTGTTTACTTCCGGTTCCGGACAATTACGGGCCAAAGGTATACGCGAAAGCATCACGCTTCCCGCCAGAGGTGGTGAAGATGTTGCAAGCCCTTTACAGCAGGCGATAAAAGGCGCTTTTGAACGGGCACGCAGGGCCGGACAGGATAACCCGATCGCGATTGGCGCTATCCCCTTCGATGTCAGCGAACCTTCATGCCTTTATATACCGGACAACTATGAGTGGAGTCCACGCGACACCATTCCGACCGCCACTGATTCGGCCATGCCGGCGCTTGTCGGACAGAACAGCCTGCCGGACGAGACGGGTTTCAAGCGTGCGGTCGAGCATGCCATTCTCAATTTTCGCCATTCCGACGTCCGCAAAGCGGTGCTTTCCGTCATGCGTGAACTGACTTTTGCCTCCGAGGTCAATGTCGAGAGATTGCTGGCCAGCCTCGCAAAACAGAATCGCGAGGGCTACCAGTTCCGCATTCCCCTGCCTGACGGCGGCGACCTGATCGGCGTCAGCCCGGAACTGCTCATCCGCAAGCAGGGTGAGAAGATCATCTCCAACCCGCTGGCGGGATCAGCGAAACGCATGACCGACCCGGCGGCGGACAAGGCCAATGCCGAACGGCTCTCCGCCTCGGAGAAGGACCATTACGAGCATAGTCTGGTCATCGAGGATATCCGTTCGCTGCTTTCGCCGTGCTGCGCGGAACTCGACGTTCCGGAAAAACCCTCCCTCATCAACACGGCCGCGCTCTGGCACCTTTCGACGCGCATCGAAGGCCGCCTTACCGACCCGGAAACCAATGCGCTGCAACTGGCGTGCCTGCTGCACCCGACACCGGCCGTTTGCGGTTTCCCGACCGAGCGCGCCCATCGCCTCATCCGTTTCGTCGAACCCTTCGAGCGTGGCCTGTTCACCGGCATGGTGGGCTGGACGGATGCGCAGGGCAATGGCGAATGGGTGGTGACGATCCGTTGCGGCACCGTGCAGCGCCAGACCGTGCGGCTTTTCGCGGGCGCCGGCATCGTTGAGGCTTCGGAGCCCGAATCCGAATGGGCCGAAGTGCAGACCAAACTCAAGACCATGCTGAACGCCTGCGGCGTTTCCGCCTGAGCCCGACCGAATTTCCCGGGGACACACCATGACAATCGAATTTGAACGCTGGCCCGACGATCTGGCGCGCCGATACCGCGAACGCGGCTATTGGATCGACAGGCCGTTGAGCCACATGCTTGCCCAACAGGTACAGCGCCAGCCGGATGCGACGGCGCTGATCTGCGGCGACCGCCGCTTCACCTATGCCGATCTCGACCGGCAATCCTCCAATCTCGCCGGCCACCTCTCCGCCGCAGGCGTCGGCAAGGGCGACACGGCGCTGGTGCAATTGCCCAACATCGCCGAGTTCTACCTCGTCTTTTTCGCGCTGATCAAAATCGGCGCGGCACCCATCAACGCGCTTTTCAGCCATCGCCGGCTGGAAATGACTGCCTATGCGGAGCAGATCGCGCCGAAACTGGTGATCGCCTCTCGCAGCCACGAACTTTTCGCCGACGACGCGTTTCTGGAGGAGTTGAAGACCGCCTCTCCCCGGCTCGCCGTTACCCTGCTGCTGGGAGACAAGGATCAGCGGCGCAGCCTCGAACGGCTGCTGGCAACGCCTGCCGAAAACCCGCCGGCTTACGCCCCTTCGGCAGCAGACGAGGTGGCGCTGTTTCAGCTTTCCGGCGGCAGCACCGGCACGCCGAAACTGATCCCCCGGACGCATAACGACTATGACTATAGCGCCCGGGCCAGCGCGGAGATTTGCGAACTCTCGCCACGCACACGTTTCCTCTGCGCCATTCCGGTGGCGCATAATTACCCGATGAGTTCACCCGGGGCGCTGGGCGTGTTTCACGCCGGCGGCACCGTGGTCATGGCCGCCAATCCGGAGCCGCTCGCCTGCTTCGACCTCATCGAGAAACACGGCGTCGACATCGTGCCGCTGGTACCACCGGCCGTGGCGCTGTGGCTGCAGGCCGCGCCCGCCCACCGCGACCGGCTGAAGTCGCTCAAGCTCCTGCAGGTCGGTGGCGCCAGCTTCGCCGAAGCCTTGGCCCGCCAGGTGCCGGAAGTGCTGGGCTGCGACCTGCAGCAGGTGTTCGGCATGGCGGAAGGGCTGGTGAACTATACCCGCGCCGGCGACCCCGACCATCTCGTCTTCACCACGCAAGGGCGGCCGATCAGCCCGGATGACGAAATCCGCATTGTCGACGAGGATGGCAACGATGTGCCCGAGGGCGAAGCCGGCATGCTTGCGACCCGTGGCCCCTATACGTTCCGGGGCTATTACCGCGCGCCCGAACACAGCGCCCGGGTCTTCGACAAACAGGGCTTTTATTATTCCGGCGACGTGGTGCAGCGCACGCCCGAAGGTTATCTCCGGGTCGTCGGCCGGGTGAAGGACCAGATCAATCGCGGCGGCGAAAAAGTGGCGTCGGAGGAGGTGGAGAACCTGATCCTGCGGCACCCCGATATCACGCATGCCGCGCTGGTGGCGATGCAGGACGAGCTGCTCGGGGAAAAGAGCTGCGTCTTCGTCGTTTCCCGCAATCCCGCACTCAAGGCGCCCGCCATCCGCCAGCATCTCGCCGGTCTCGGCGTCGCGGATTACAAGCTGCCGGATCGTGTGCGCTTCATTGATGCCATGCCGCTCACCGCCGTCGGCAAGATCGACAAGAAGCGCCTGCGCGACCTGCTGGTAACGCCCGTCGCCATCAGCGCCTGACGCGCAGCACAGAGCGAAAGGGGACGCTCGAAAGGGCGTCCCGAAATCCGAGATCAAGCGCCCCCTGGCGCAGCAAACCACCGAGGTCATCATGACGATCCCCAGCATTTCCGACTATCCGATGCCGGTCGCTACCAGCTTTCCGGCCAACAAGACAAAGTGGCAGCCCGACGCGAAACGCGCCGTGCTCCTCATCCACGACATGCAGCGTTATTTCCTGCGGTTCTACGAGGCCGACGGTAAGCTGATGACGACCCTCATCGACAATCTCGCGAAGGTGAAGGCATGGGCCGTTCAGAACGGCGTCCCCGTTATCTATACCGCCCAGCCGCATGACCAGCCGCCGGGCGACCGGGCGCTCCTGAACGACATGTGGGGACCGGGCCTCACCGTCGTCGACCCGGAACTGCAAAAGGTGGTGGATAAGCTCGCCCCGACACCTGATGACGTGGTGCTGACCAAATGGCGCTACAGCGCCTTCCAGCGGTCCGATCTTGCCGAACGCATGAAGGGCTGGGGCCGCGACCAGATCATCGTCGGCGGCGTTTACGCCCATATCGGCTGCATGATGACGGCGGTTGAAGCCTTCATGAAGGATATCCAGCCCTTCATGATCGGCGACGGGGTTGCCGATTTTTCGGAAGCCGAACATCGCATGGCGCTGCAATATGTGGCGACACGCTGCGGCGTGGTGATCGACACCGCAAGCCTTGTCGGCGCCGGAGAAACTGCCGACACCCGCGAATGGCTGAAAGCCCGTGTCCTGCAGCTTGTGGAAGACGAAAGCGATATCGACCCCGACGAGAACCTGATCTTCTACGGGCTGGATTCCCTGCAGGTCATGAAACTCGCCGGCGAACTGAAGGAACGCGGCGTCACCGTCGGCTTCGATGAGCTTGCGCGTGTGCCCACACTTTCCGCCTGGTGGACACTGATCGACGAAAAGCGGCTCGCAGCCTGAACGGACGGACAAGATGACGCAACAGAGATTTACCGGGCGGCGTGTGCTGGTGACGGGCACGGCCCAGGGCATTGGCCGCCGCATCGCGGAACGTTTCATCGAGGAAGGGGCCGAGGTCATCGGCCTCGACCTTCTGGCCGGCACAGCGGAGGCTCCCTTCCGCCAGATTGCCCTCGATATCACCGACGCGGACGCGGTGGAGCGGGTGTGCAAGGCGATCGAAAGCGACTGGGGCGGTCTTGACATCCTCGTCAACGCCGCAGGCATTTTGCGGCTTGGTGACAGCGAAAGCCTGACGCCGGAAGACTGGAAAGCCTGCATGGATGTCAATGCCGCAGGCCCGTTCCATCTGCTGCGGCAATGGAGTGGTATCTTTAAACGGCAGCGGCGCGGCGCGATCGTCAATGTCGGCTCCAATGCCGCCGTGGTGCCGCGCATCGGCATGATGGCCTATTGCGCTTCCAAGGCGGCGCTGGTCAGCCTCAGCCATTGCGCCGCCCTTGAGCTTGCGCCCTATGGCGTGCGCTGCAACGTGGTCTCACCCGGCTCCACCGATACGCCGATGCTGGCCGGTATGCTGAACGATCCCACCGGCAAGGAACGGCTCGTCGCCGGCCTGCCGGAGCAGTTCAAGCTCGGCATTCCGCTTGGCAAGATTGCGAGACCGGACGATATAGCCGATACGGTGCTGTTTCTCGCCTCCGATCAGGCCGGCCATGTGACGATGCAGCAGATCGTGGTGGACGGCGGCGCGACGCTCGCGGCCTGACCCAACCGGCGAAATGGGAAAAGCATATGGCGACCGAGCCGGCATTTCATCGCGAAATCGCTTCCGGTGTTTCACCGGAGGCCGTTTGGCCCTGGCCGGACGACAGAGGCGATTGCCATTGTCTCACCCTTCGTTATAGCCCGAATGACGAAACCGGCACCGGCATGGGCCCTGCCCTGCCGGCGCAGCTCCAGCGGGCGGTGCCGAGACGTAAGGCGGAGTTTCTGGCGGGACGCAGATGTGCTGCGGAAGCCATACGCCGTCTTACCGGGCAGGCGATATTTCCCGGAATGGGAGACGATCGCGCGCCGATCTGGCCTGAAGGCGTGGTCGGCGCGATTTCCCACAGCGGTGACCGGGCAATTGCGCTGGCCGGCCCCGGCAGCAGGTTCTGTGGCATCGGCATCGATATCGAGAAGCTTTTGAGCGAAGAGGAAGCCCGCGATATCGCTTCGCAGGCACTGACGGCGAATGAGCGCCACAACCTCGGCAACGATGTCGATCCCTTCATGACCGGGCTGATTTTTTCGGCCAAGGAAAGCCTGTTCAAGGCACTTTATCCGACGGTCAAACGGCTTTTCTTTTTCGAGGCAGCCGAATTGTCCGGCTTTAATGCCAGCGGCTCGGCATCGCTGCGGCTGACGGCCGACATAGGCGGCGAATGGTGTGCCGGCAGGGAGATTGCCTTCCGCTTCGGCCGCTTCGAAGGTTTCCTGCTCACCCGTATCCTTCTCCCGCATTGAGGGAAAAAAGGTAAAATCTGCCGCTAGAATCTCATGTTTAAAGCACTCCTTCCCGTCATCCGTGTGAAACACTGGGACGCTACGCAGCCTGTTGGAATGATTCCAAACATGCAACGGTGGAGATACGACATGACCGACATCGATACGAGCAAGCTGTCCTGGGACGAATGGGATGAACTGCAAAACCCGCCGCCGGCCGAAACCGATTTCGACCGCGTGGTCGAACGCGCGATTTCCCGCCGTGGCTTTCTCGGCGGCGTGCTTGCCTTCGGTTCGGCTGCGGCCGCCATGGGCACGCTCGGCAACCTGATGAGCAGCACTTCGGCGCAAGCGCAGGAAGCCGGCGCCGGCCGTTTCCCCTTCAAGCCGGTGGCCGCCGCAACCGACCACACCATCCACGTGCCGGAAGGCTACAGCTGGAAGCCGGTCGCCAAATGGGGCCAGCCGCTGTTTTCCAACGTTCCCGATCTCGACCCCGCCAAGGGCGTCAGCGTTGAAAACTCCGACAAGGTCTTCGGCGAAAATACCGACGGCATGGAACTCTTCATGGTCGGCGCCCATCAGCTGATCGCCGTCAACCATGAATATGTGAACCCTGAAATCAACCTGCCGCACACTGACAAGGGCAACCCGAAGACGGCCGACGACGTGAAGATCCTGCAGAACATGCAGGGCGTCACCGTCATGGAAGTCGCGGAAGGCAACGAAGGCTGGGAAATCGTTCTCGACAGCCCGTTCAACCGCCGTATCCACCACAATACGCCGATGAAGCTTTCCGGCCCGGCCGCCGGCTCCGAACTCGTCAAGACCGCCGCCGATCCTGACGGTATCGACTGTCTCGGCACATTCAACAATTGCGGCGCCGGCCGCACGCCCTGGGGCACCTACCTCACATGCGAGGAGAACTTCAACGGCTATTTCGGCACCACTGATGCCGCCTTCAAGCTGCCTGATGACTACAAGCGTTATGGCATCGTGGCCGAAACCCGTTACGCCTATGAGAAGTTCGACGCACGTTTCGACGTCGCCAAGAACCCGAACGAGCCGCGCCGCGCCGGCTACGTGGTCGAGATCGATCCTTCGGACGCCTCCTCCACTCCGATCAAGCGCACCGCGCTCGGCCGCATCAAGCACGAAAACGCCGCCGTGGTGATTGCCCGCGACGGCCGTGTCGTCGTTTACATGGGTGACGACGAGCGTGGCGAATTCCTCTACAAATTCGTCTCCAACGGCATTTACGTGCCGGGTGGCGACACCTCCAGGCTGCTCGACGAAGGCACGCTTTATGTCGCCAAGTTCGCCGATGACGGCGCCGGCGAGTGGGTGGCTCTGACGCCTGAAAGCACCGGCATGAAGATCGACGAAATCTGCGTCTTCACCCGTCAGGCCGCCTCCAAGGTGGGCGCGACGACGATGGACCGCCCGGAATGGGTCGCCATCAACCCGGTCGCCATCGAAGCCTATTGCGCGCTGACCAACAACAGCCGCCGTGGCGAAATGAAGGACGGCAAGCTGCGTTCCAACGCCGGCGGCGACGCCATGGCCATCAATGCCGCCAACCCACGCGAGAAGAACGAATACGGCCAGATCGTGCGCTGGTATCCGGAAAATGACGACCATGCCGACGGCAAGTTCAAGTGGGACCTGTTCTGCATGGCCGGCAACCCCGCCATTCACAAGGACGCGTTCGCCGGCTCCTCGAACATCAACGAAGGCAACATGTTCAACTCGCCTGACGGCATGATGTTCGATTCCACCGGCCTGCTCTGGATCCAGACCGACGGTGAGGACAGCAACGAAGGCAACTTCGCCGGCCAGGGCAACAACCAGATGCTGGCGGGCGACCCGGCCACCGGCCGTATCGAACGCTTCCTGACCGCACCGAAGGGTTCCGAAGTCACCGGCCAGACCTGGTCCGGCGACAAGCGCACCCACTTCGTTGGCATCCAGCACCCCGACGCCCCCTTCCCGGATGGCGAAGGCAAGCTGCCACGCTCGGCCCTCATCGCCATCAAGCGTGACGACAACGCCCAGATCGGCTGACCTTTCGGCATGAACGGAACCGGACTGCGATAAGATCGCGATCCGGTTCCGCAATTAAAGACGCCGTGTGCCTGATGGGCACACGGCGTGAAATTGATGACAAAGTCCGAACAGTCCGGTCATCGTCCCGGCCTCCAACCGGCTCCAGCTGCGACGCGCCTGCGCCACGAGACGATTTTCTCCTGCAACCGAAGACTTGACCACGCTGCCGCCTTACCCGGTTTGCGGTGACGGAGGTGCATGCGGATATTACGGATCAGCCTGAAGCCCCGGCTTTGCCGGGGCTTTGTCGGCGATTCGGCACCGCATATGCAAAGGACACGCGGCCTTTACAGGCGGTCTCCGTTTCTGGTTCGGCACCGCGGCCTCTCATACCTCGCGGAAGGTGCGGTTGGCCTGATCAAGCAAGGGTTTGAGAAAATAGGACAAAACGCTTCTCTCCCCGGTGGTGATAAAAGCTTCCACCGGCATGCCCGGCATCAGGCTGAATTCACCCAGCCGCTTTATCTGCTCCGGGGATGTAGCAACGCGCACCAGATAATGGCTGGTACCGGTTCGCTGATCCACCGTCACGTCCGCCGAAATACGTTCCACCGTTCCGATAATTTCCGGCGTGGTCTTCTGGTTGAAGGCGGAGAAGCGCAGGTTCGTCGGCTGGCCGTAATAAATCTGATCGATATCCTGTGGCGCAACCTTGGCCTCGACCACGAGTTTGTCGACCTCCGGCACAATCATCATGATCGGTTCGCCGGGCGCCACGACACCGCCGACGGTGTGAACCGACAGCTGATGCACCACGCCATCCTGCGGCGCGAGAATATCGACACGCTTCAGCTGGTCTTCGGCCGCCACGCGACGCTCGACATATTCACCAATCCGGGCGTCCATCTCGCGCAGATCGGAACCGACCTCTTCCGACCATTGCTCATCGATCTGAAGGATTTGCAGTGCCGTTTCGCTGATCTTTGCCTCGACACCGGCAATGCCCGCCATCAGCCGACCGATGTCCCCTTCGATATCCGTCGCCTGACGCTCCAGTGTGCTGAGCCGGCTTCTCTCCATCAGGCCCCTTTCATGCAGGGAACGAAACCGGCTCAACTCCTTGCCGACCATTTCCTGCTCGCGAAAATTCGCCGCCCGCTCGGCCTCCATGCCGGTTATCTCATCGCGAAGCTGCCGCACGCGTTGTTCGAGCTGGCTTTTTTTGCTCTCGCGGACGGCCTTGCGGGTCTCATAAAGACGCTGTTCCGCGTTCATCATCGCGGCGATCTCGACGTCATCAGCCCGGCCAAGCAGCGCCTGCGGAAAAGCCACGCTGGCGGCCCGGTCTCGCTCGCTTTCAAGCCGCGCCTTGCGAGCGGTGAATTGATCGAGGCTTTTGACGACGATGGCCAGATTGGCTCTCGTCATTGTCGCATCGATACGCATGACCACGTCACCGGCCTTCACCCGGTCGCCATCACGCACCATCAACTCACTGACGACGCCACCTGCCGGATGCTGGACTTTCTTGAGGCTGGTTTCCACCACCAGCGATCCCTGAGCGATCACTGCGCCGACAATCTCGGTGCCAACCGCCCAACCGCCGAACAGGCCCACGAGAGTCAGGAACCCGAGACCTCCGACAACAAGGTGATTGCGGATCGAGCGTTTAAGTATCTGCCATTCATCCATCGTCATGCCTTTCCTGTTTCCGCAGCCTGCACGATCTTGAGGGCGCCTGCCGCGCCGCCAACCGGGCGCAGCACCTTGGCCAGCACCTCCTCCTTGGGGCCAAAAGCCTGCTGGCGGCCATCGGCAAGCATCAGCACCTTGTCCACCGCCAGAAGAGCGCTTGGACGATGGGCGATGATGACAGCCACGCCGCCGCGTTCGCGAATGCCGAGAATGGCGGCCGTCAGCGCATCCTCGCCTTCTGAATCGAGATTGGAATTCGGCTCGTCGAGCACGACCAGAAACGGGTCGCCATAAAGCGCTCTGGCAAGGGCGATCCGCTGTTTCTGCCCCGCCGACAATTGCCGCCCGGTTTCGCCGACCTCGGTGGAGTAACCGTCCGGCAGGCTGACGACCAGATCGTGAATGCGGGCCGCACGCGCCGCCGCGATGATCTCTTCAGAACGCGCTTGCGGATCGAAGGAGGCGATATTCTCGGCAATCGTGCCATCCAGCAGTTCGACCGATTGCGGCATATAGCCGATATGGCGGGCAAGCGCCTCGGCCGGCCATTGGTCGAGCGTCGCACCATCCAGTCGAATGGAGCCCTTGAGCGGCCGCCAGAGGCCGACGAGAAGCCGTGCCAGCGAACTCTTGCCGGAGCCGCTCGCCCCGATCACACCGAGGGCACTGCCGGCCGCGAGCGTGAAGGCGATTTCCTGCAGGACCGGCTCAGCCGCTTCGGGCGGTATGGCGCCCACCCGCTCAACCGACAGAAGGGCGTGCGGCGCGGGCAAATCCATACGCGCGGCTCCGTCCGGCAACAGCGCCAGTGTTTTTTCAAGACGACGGCGGCTTTGCCGCGCGGCGATGAAGCCCTTCCAGTTGGCAATGGCGAGGTCGACCGGGGCAAGCGCCCTTGCCGACAGGATGGAACCGGCAATGATGATGCCCGGCGTTGCCTGCTCATTGATGACAAGCCAGGCTCCGACCGCCAGAATGCCGGATTGCAGCAGCATACGCAGCACCTTGCTGGCCACGCCGAAACCGGAAGCGATGTCGCTTGCCGATCTCTGCTCGCGCACATAGGCGCGATTATCCGCCTGCCAGCGGGCGCGCAGCGGCGACGCCATTCCCATGACGGAGATAATATCGGCATTGCGGCGGCTGGTTTCGGCCAGTCGATTACGTTTGGCGGAATGAGCCGCCGCCGCCTCCACCGGATGCCGCGACACAAGTTCCGTCATCAGCGTGATGACGGTGAGAATGAAGGCGCCGGCCAGCGCGGTGACGCCAAGCCAGAAATGGAACGCGAAACAAATGGCAATGTAAAAGGGCAGCCAGGGCAGATCGAACAGCGCGATCGGCCCGCTTCCTGACAGGAAGGAGCGGATCGTATCGAGATCGCGAAGCGGCTGTGCCTGGCGGCCGCTGACGGGCAGGCGCAGCTGAAGGCCGATCACCGCGTCGTAGATCCTGGAAGAAAGCGCCTGATCGAGGCGATCGGAAAGCCGCACCAGCAGACGGCCGCGCAAGGCATCGAACAGGCCCTGAAATGCATAAAGCACCACGACGATGGCAAACAGGGCCACGAGCGTCGGCAGGCTGCGGCTCGGCAGTACTCGATCATAGACCTCCATCATGAACAGCGAGCCGGTGAGATAAAGAATATTGACCAGAGCGCTCATCAGGCCGATGCCGATGAAAGCGCCGGCGCAGCCGGCAAACACACCCTTGATCTGACGAGCATTATTATTGGCAGTGTGAAAACGCATTTTTACTATCCGTTGAGGTCGCGGCGGCGATAGCGGCAGACGGTAACGTGCCGTTGACAGCCGCCCGCGCGGGAAAAAGGCGCATCCGGCCGGATGCGCCTTTCACGGTTCAGGCGAAGCGGAAGTCGTCGATGACGAACTGTTCCGTCTTGACATCAACGAAGGTGATGGAAGAACCGTCGTTGAAGGCAATCTCGGCGCCATTCTCGCCATTGGTGAAGGCGCCGGAGGAAATAAGCGCCTGATAGTCGGCGAAGACATCCTTCGAAAGCTGAACGACATCCTTGCCCTCGGCACCGGCCTCGAAATCGGTCACGACGTCGCGACCATCGCCCGCGGCAAAGACGAAGGTGTCAGCACCGCTGCCGCCGGTCAGGGTGTCATTGCCTGTGCCACCGCTCAGCGTGTCATCACCTGCGCCGCCATTCAGCGTGTCGTTTCCGGCTCCGCCGCTCAGGACATCGTTGCCCGATCCGCCCGTCAGCACGTCATTGCCGGCACCGCCGTCGACCACATCTTTGCCGTCTCCGGCCAGAACGCGGTCGTTGCCGGCTCCGGCATCCACCATGTCGTCGCCTTCGCCGGCAACGACGGTGTCATCACCCTCGCCGGCTTCAAACATGTCCTTGCGGCTGGTCCCGATCAGCATGTCGTCGCCACTACCGCCTTCAACGATGTTGTATTCGGTATAACCGTCCACGGTGACGGTGGTGGTGCCCTTGGCTTCGCCGCCATTCGCATCACGAACCGTGTAGTCGAGCGTCACCGTCGCCTGCTGCCCGTCCTCCAGCGCCGCAAAGGCGGAGGAAGGATCGACAACCAGCTTGCCATCCACCACTGAGAAGGCGGCAGCCGCCTGCTGACTGGTTATGGCAAGGCCAGCAACAGCCGTCACGGCGACGCTGACGAGTGCAAGACGGTCGCCTTCCACATCCGTGTCATTGGCAACGAGATCGAAGGACGTTCTATCCCTTTCCGCCAGCGCAATCCGGTCCGCAACGGCAACAGGCGCATCGTTGACGGGAGCGATCGTCACAGTCACCAGGCTCTCGACGCTGCCGCCCCTGCCATCCGAAACGACAACCGTGAAGCTGTCGGTTCCGTTGACATCTGCGTTCGGCGTATAGACCCACTCACCCGTTGCGGCATCGACTTTGGCGTTGCCCTTCGAGGCACCGGCATCCGCCTTGATGGCATAGGAAAGCGCGTCACCATCGATGTCGGAGGCCGCGACCCTGCCTTTAAGGGCGACATCCTCATCGGTCTTTACGGCGATGGAGGCGGCGACCGGCGCATCATTGACCGGCTTGACGGTGAAGGCGGCGGCCGCTTCGCTGGAACCGCCGCGACCGTCGGCGATCTTGTAGCTGAAGGATGCCTTGCCGTTGAAATTGGCAGCCGCGGTAAAGCGGATGCCCGTTTCTTCCAGGACCGCCGTTCCGCCAACGACACGGAAAACGCTGGTCACCGTCAATACGTCCAGATCGGCGTCCACGTCATTTGCAAGCAGGGCGCTGAAGGGAATGAGGAAGGATGCCGCATCCTCATTGATCGCCGCAAGTGTGTCGGCCACAGCGACCGGACCACGGTTCACGAGCCCCTTGGCGATAGCCTCGCGGCTGAGATTGGTGCCATCGGCGAAACGCAGCATTTCAATACCGCCATCCGCCAGCTGGTTGCGCAGCGACAGTTTTTCGCCGCCCGACAGTTCAATCTCGACGGATTGACCATATTTGCGCAGAACGGCCTCGTTTCTGGCGATATCGTGGAGGTACAGGATGTCCGTTGCGCTCGATGGAGCAGCAGGCTCGATGATGACATCGGAACCGTCGCCGCGCCCGTAACGATAGAGGTCCGACCCTTCCCCGCCGATCAGCAGGTCGTCGCCACGGCCGCCTTCGATGAAATCGTCGCCCACGCCACCTGAAATCAGGTCGTCGCCGGCATCGCCCCAGAGCTTGTCATTGCCGGCACCGCCGGAGAGCGCATCGCGGCCCGCTCCACCGATCAGCCCGTCATCACCATTGCCGCCGTCGAGACGATCATCGCCCGTAGAGCCGAGGAGCGTATCGTTGCCGTCATGGCCGAGGATTGCCACATCGGCAGTTGCCGCCTGCAGGACATCGTTGCCGGCGCCGCCTTCGAGCGTCTGGCCCTGCTTCGCAGCATCCAGTCGCACCACACGCACATCGTCGTAGCTGACCCCTTCACCGGCACGCCAGTTATAAAGGCCGAAGGTGCCCTTTTCCGCGCCGTGAACTGCGATGGGCTTCGAGAACAGCGCCGTGCCGTTCAGCCAGACCTGAAGCTTGCCGCCTTCAATGTCGGCGCGCAGCAGGTTGGAACCGGCGGCATCGTAGCGGATCGGCCCCTGCCAGAGTGTCTGCTCGATACCGTCCGTGAGGCTGAAGAGCTGCGGGAAGCCGGTCGTGTTGTCGAGTTCAAACTTGATGTAGTTGTTTTCGTCCTGATAGTGCAGCAGCAACCCCACCGCGCCGCGCGAGGCCGAGGTGAAACGCGTTTCGACGCTGTAATCCATCCATTCGTCCGAGCCGGGAGCCTCGTAAAGCGCGTAGGTTCCCTTGCGAAGCGCATAGATGCCGTCGCCGAGCGGGCTCCAGTTGAGGCTCCATTGCGAGGTCGGCGCAGTCAGACCCGTACCGCCGAGTTCACGGCTGTAGCGGTTGGCTGTCTGCGCAAGTCCGCCATTCGCGACGGCCCAGGCCGCAGCCGCGCCAAGCTCGCCCTCATCGACGAAGCGGAAGTTCTGCGCGATGCCGTCGGAGAAATCCTCCTGCATCAGCACATCATTTGCCGCAACGACCTCGATCGTCACCGTATCGCTCGACCGCTGGGCGCCATCGGCCATATCGAGGCGAACGAGATGTGTCCCGGCCTCGAGCTGAACCTTGGCCTGAGCGCCGCTGGCGAGCCGGGTGCCTTCCTCGCTCCAGACAAAGCCGGACGAAGAAGAGCTGCCAAAACTCTCAAGGGCGGAAAGCTCGACCTCGACGCGACCATCGCCATCGACATCGATCACCCGTAGGGAACGACCCGCATCCACATGGAATGCGCCCTTGCGCACCATGATATCATCGAAAAACACCTGACGCTGTCCTTCGGACCAGACCCCGACGGTGCCGCCCGCAAGCGGGCTCGCCGCATCCGTCACCGCACCGCCAAACAGCGCCCTACCATCGAGCGTGGCGAAAAGCCGGTTGCCGGTAACGGCGAATTCGACCGTGAAATCCCGATCGAACGGCGTGGTCGCAACTTCACGGGCCAGCACCGTTTCAACGCCGTCGCGCACTTTCACCAGCTGGCGCTCATTCGCGGCAATATCGAAGGACAGACGGTAGTGGTTCTTTTCATCCCGATAATAGGCGACGAGCCCGAGACCATGCTGGTCCTCGGCTAGCAGCGTGGCCGAAACGGTATAGTTCGACCAGGCAGCACTGCCATCACCCGTCCAGCGCATGATGCCCGACGCCCCATCATAGGCGCGCAGAGCACCCTCGGGGGCCGCCGCCGTCCGGCTGTTGTCATTGCGTGAGGCGACGGAACCGGCGACCTGCCAGCGGGCGCCGGGCGCAGACCAGCCATCCGCATTGCCGTCATCGAAGGTCTCGTGAAGCAGCGTATTCCGGTCGGTAACTGCGATCTTCACCTGATCGACGCTCTCCACTCCGCGTGCATCGACAAGACGAAGTGTGAGGCGATGAACGCCGGCGTCGAGATCCACCGAGGTCTCGCGGCCCTTGGCAATCACCTCGCCATCCTCATTCAGCCATTGCGTCACCACGACCTGACCGAGCTTGTCCACGCTCTGGCCGGCGTCGAGATCCACATTCGCCTTGCCGCTTGCATCCGCTTTCACCGTACGGTCATTTCCGGCTTTCGCCACGAACTGAACAACAGGCGTGCCGAGATCGACATTGCTGATCGTTTCCTGATGCTCACGGAGCGCGCCGGTCAATTGCAGGCGGTTGTCACCGCTGCCGATGGTCTGCGACAGGGAACCGTTGCCGAGGGAGGGCCTGAACGTGCCGTCGGTGAAATCGAACTGCACCATGTTCACGCCCGGCAGCGCAGTCTGGTAAGGTCCGGTCGAGGTAACGGAACCAAGCCCCGCGACTTCCGCCTCGCTCAGCGTCTTTTCGAGGAATGCGAAGGATGAGAGCGAGAATTCCGGCGTTTCCGTGCTGTCATCGGCAAAAATCAGGAAACCGGCCTTGCCGATATTGTAGACCCCCTGCACGGTCTGCGTTCCCTGGAGAGCGCCATCGGCATATTTCTTCATCGTATAACCGGCGCCGCTGCGCTCCAGCGTTATGACGATGCGCGTCCACTGATCGAGCGGCAGCCGGCCGTCATCGCGGCCATCGGTACCGATCAGCGCGTAACCGTCACGATAGTTCAGCCAGAGGTCGCCATCGGTGATGTTGTTGAGGTCGCTCTGGAATATGGAAGCAAGGCGGCCGGGCGTGCCGGGCAGCTTCACATCGTAGACCAGCGTATAGTTTTCGAACGTATCGCCGCCGCCGGCAGGCGAAAAACCGGGGGTGACCTTCAATCCGTTGGAAGGATTGAACTGCGGTGCGGTGATGATGCCGGTATCGCCGCCATCGATCGTTTCCCGTCCGAAAACAACCGGCTGAATCTGGGAGGCGTTGGCGCCCGTGGTGCTGCCCTTGCCGTCGCGCGAGGGCTCCGCATCACCGCGCGCGCCGACCAGATATTCGTCGCGGGCCGAAAGATAGGTCTCCGTCTGCACCGTCTTGTTGTCGGGGTCGATGATGAGGAGACGGATGGCGCCGTTGCCACCATTGCCGCCCCGTCCCGCGTCGCCGTTGCCGGTCACTTCCGTCGACACACCGTTCTGGTAATTGACGAGCATCTGGAAGACCGGCAAGCCGGCGTCGTTATAGCTGACGATGGTTTCCGCACCGTCGCCGAAAACATGGCCGGAAAAGACGAAGCTGACATTCGGATGCTTGGAGACGAGCTTCTGCCACATGTCTTCGCCATCATTGGCGTTTTGCGCGCTGTTGCCGATCCCGTAATCCTTGCCCGTGCCTTCAGCGAAGACCGGACCGGAATAATTGTCGGCACGCGTTCCCATGTTGGTGTAGCTGTGCGTGGTGATGATCGCGCGGTGGTCCTGATTTGCCGCCAGCACCTCGCCCGCCCAGCGCAACACATCGTCGCGGGCACCGAATTCCAGCGAAAGGGCAATCCATTCCGTGCCGTCCGCACCGGTGAAACGATACCAGGCATTTTTGGAATCGCCCGTTTCCTGATCGTAGACACCGCCCAGCGTGGAGTGTTCACGCATGTATTCCGGAGAGAAATAGGTGGACTGCAAGGACGAATAGTCTCTGGAGCCACCGCCCTGATCATGGTTGCCCGGCACCATGGCGTAAGGCACCTTGCCATTCAGCCTGGTGATGGCCTCCTTGGCGATCGCCCATTCGGCCGGCGTATTGTCCTGCGTGACGTCTCCGACATGGGTGACGAAACGGATATTCATGGATTTTGAATTATCGGCAAGCCAGTCGAACATGCCATTCAGCGTGGCCTGCCCCATGCCGGGGAACACATAGTCCTGTGTGTCCGGCACCACGGCGATGGTGTAGGCGTTCGGACCGGCCACACGCACGCGGAAATCGTCCGTCGCGCTCTTTCCGGCGCTGTCGGTGGCCGTGACGCGGATATCGGAATGGCCAAGGGCGGAAAAATCGAGCGTCAGCTTGTTGCCGTCCGTCAGCACGGCCTTCACGGTCTCGTTTCTGCTGTTCTGGACGGTAAATTCGAGGTCTTCGCCGGAGAAGTGCTGCGAAAGGTCGATCGTCACGTTCGCGGCATCGGGCGTCACCATCATGTCCTTGATGAGCGCGGTTCTGACGACGCTTGCCGGGTCAACGGCGGGCTGTTCGCCAATGCCCGGGATCTTCGCCTGGGCAGGCGTTGTGAATTCAAGCGAGACACCTTTGCCGGTGATCGTGCCTGTCCCCATAACCGGCGCGGCCGACCCGCCGGAAAAACGGCTTTCCAGAACGACGGTTTGTTCAGCCGTTGACTTCATGGCATCCGGCAGGATGCCGGCAGCTTTCGCCGCTCCGAGATAGGACATTTCATCCTTCGTAAGCACCGCCTTGAGGAAGAGGAAATTGCTGAGATAACCCGGCGACGTTTCGCCGTCTTCGTCAGAGAAGATCAGGAAACCCTTGGACAGATCGATCGCAAAACGGCTGGCACCGCCGTTGATCTTCTGGTCGGCGACGAATTCGCCGTTGACGTATTTCTTCATGGAAACGGCGCCTGCCGCGTCCGTTTCAATGGTCAGGCCGATGCGGTTCCAGGCATCCAGCTTTGCCGAACCGTGATAACCGCCGCTGATGCCGACACCGTAGCTTCCAACGCCCACCTTGCCGAAAATATCGCCGTCATTGCCGTTGTTGAAGTCTGTCTGCAGGAACGGCATCCAGCCGCTTGAGCCACTTGCGGGAAAATAAACATCATAAACAAGGCTGTAGGAGGTCGCTATGCCGGCACCACCGGGCGAAACAAGAATGCCCTGCTGTTGGGCGAGAGCCGGAATGGTCAGCAGCCAGTCGGAAGAGGATTCAATGGGATTGGCGATCGAATTCTGGGAGGTCGTCATCTCTTTGGCCTTTTTGCGTGAAACGGGTTGGCCCTTTGGCCATGCCGGGACGATTAGAGGCCGGGACTAACGCGCCGATGACGAATTCCTAACAAATCGTAAATGCGCCATAGCGATTTCCCATGCCTGCCATCGGTTTCGCCGCGAGGTTAATGAAGTCATCCGGCGGGCGTCATGGAGTTGTCAGCGTTTTCGCCGATAATCCTCCCGCACCGGCGCCAGTCGTGTCGGCCGGCGGCAGAACAGGACCCCATGTCGACCAAGCAGCTGAAGGCCTTTCATATCGTCGCGCAATCGGGCGGTTTTTCCCAGGCCGCACGGGACATGGCGATAAGCCAGTCCACGCTTTCGGCCCATGTGCGGGAACTGGAAGCGATCAGCGGCGTGAACCTTCTGGAAAGAAAACCCCGAGGGGTGAGCCTCAGCCCGCAGGGAGAACGCCTGTTCGAGATCACCGCCCGCCTGTTCCAGGCGGAAAACGAGGCCAAGGCCTTCCTGCGCGGCGGCAAGAGCGCCGCGGGCGGGCATCTGCGCGTCGCAGCCGATGGCCCCATCCTGCCGCTTCCCATTCTTTCGCGGCTGAAGGCGGAACGGCCGCAGCTGACCTTTTCCCTTTCGGTCGACAATTCGGCGCGGGTGGTGGAGCAGATCATCGATTACCGGGCCGATGTCGCCATCACCGCCCGCGCGCCCGATGACCCCCGCCTTTACGGCGTCAAGTTCCTCAGCATGCGACTTGGGCTATGCGTGCCCGTCTCGCATCCACTGGCTGCGCGTCAGAACGTTTTGATGGCCGAACTGGAGGGGCTGTCCTTCGTTATGCGGGAGCGCGGCTCGCGCACGCGTGAAATTTTCGAGAAGAACCTTGCCGATCACGGCATAACCATCCAGCCAGTGATCGAAATCTCGTCCAGAGAAGGCGTTCGGGAAGCCATCGCCAATGGCGTGGGATGCGGTGTGGTGGCCGATCTGGAATTCGGCCATGATGCGCGCCTTTCCTTCATCCCTCTGGACGACGCCCGCGAACTGATCGACGAATATGCCGTCTGTCTCGCCGAAAGGCGGCATCTGCCGCTGTTGCGCAGGTTCATCGAGGAGGCCGGGCGGGCCTGAACCCTGCCTCCCGCGGTCAGCTCGCAGCTGATGCTCAGAACACGTTCCGGTGCACATCCGTCATCGCGCGACGCAGATCATCGACAGCGGACGCCGTCTGCCCCGGCCGGTCGTCCAGCGCCGGCGGCATTTTCCAGCCGGGGTCTATGCCTTCCATATTGGGCAGTTCATGGGCGATGCCCTTGTGGCAATCGATACAGGTGGCCTTGCCCGTCAGCAGGTATTTCGAATGGATATCGGCGGCGCGCTGCGTCTGTTTGGTAAAGTCCATGGCGGCGGAGGAATGGCAGTTGCGGCATTCCAGGCTGTCATTGGCCTTCAGGCGCGACCATTCGTGCTGGGCAAGTTCCAGCCGCTTGTCGAGGAACTTCTTGCGGGTGTCGATGGTGCCGAAAATCTTGCCCCAGACCTCCTTGGAGGCCTGCATCTTGCGGGCGATCTTGTCCGTCCATTCATGCGGCACATGGCAGTCCGGACAGGAGGCGCGCACGCCGGAACGGTTGGAGAAATGCACCGTCCGGGTCAGTTCCTCATAAACATTGGCACGCATCTCGTGGCAGGAAATGCAGAAGGCTTCCTTGTTGGTCATTTCAAGCGCGGTGTTGAAGGCGCCCCAGAACATGACCCCGCCGACAAAACCGCCAAGCGTCAGGAAAGCGAGGCTGAGCGTGCCCGCCGGTGTCGTCAGGACCGCCCAGAGCCAGGCGAGAAGTTTTTTCACACGGGCGATCATCATTCGCTACCCGCCGGTTTCACGCCCATCGTGCTCATGTCCTCAAACGTGTTGGGCACGAGCGGCCGCGTATCGGCCTGCGGCACATGGCAGGCGGTGCAGAAATAACGGCGCGGCGAAACATCCGCCAGCATCTGGCCTTCCCGCGTCATATAGTGGGTGACGCTGATCATCGGTGCGCCGGAATCCTGCGTGAATTCGCGCTTGTGACAGGACAGACAGCGGTTGGTATTGACCGACAGCTGGTAGCCGTCGATCGAATGCGGAATGACCGGCGGCTGCTCCGGATAGGCGCGCATGCGCCTGAAATCGTCGACCACCCATTTCGGCAGGGGTTTCGCCGGCTCGGTCTGCATGGCGTCGCCACGCGGGCCTGACAATTCCGGCACCATCTGTGCAACGGCCCCCGTCGCCAGAGCCACGACCAGAAGAGTGGCGGCGATCCATCCGTGTTTCCCGATCATGCGACTGGCTCTATCTTGACTGCGCATTTCTTGAAATCCGTCTGCTTGGAGATGGGATCGGTTGCGTCGAGCGTGACCTTGTTGATGAGCTGGCTGGCGTCGAACCAGGGAACGAAGATGACGCCGGGCGGCATGCGGTTACGGCCGCGCGTTTCCACGCGGGAGCGGATTTCGCCACGACGCGAGACGATGCGGATTTCCGCGCCCTGGTTGAGCCCGCGCTTGCGCGCATCGTCGGCATTCATGAAGCAGCGGGCGCCGGGAAAGGCCTTGTAGAGTTCCGGCACACGCATGGTCATGGAGCCGGAATGCCAGTGCTCGAGCACGCGGCCCGTCACCAGCCAGGTATCGAATTCCGCATCCGGGGATTCCGCCGGCGGCTCGTAAGGCACGGCGATGATGACCGCCTTGCCGTCCTTGTTGCCGTAGAACTTCACGCCTTCACCCGGCTTGACGTAGGGATCGTAACCCTCGCGATAACGCCACAGCGTTTCCTTGCCGTCGACAACCGGCCAGCGCATGCCGCGCACCTCGTGGTAGGCATCGTAAGGCGCCAGATCGTGGCCGTGGCCGCGCCCGAAGGCGGCATATTCCTCGAACAGACCCTTCTGCAGATAGAAACCGAAATCCTTGGATTCCTGGTTCTGGTAATCCGCATTGATTTCGCTCAGCGGGAACTTGCCGACATCGCTGTCCTTGTAGAGCACCTCGTAAAGCGTCTTGCCGCGATAGGCGGGGTTGGCGTCGAGTATCTCCGCCGGCCACACCTCGTCGGTGGTGAAACGCTTTGAGAATTCCACCAGCTGCCAGAGGTCGGAACGCGCCTCGCCTGAGGCTTCGACAAGCTGGTGCCAGACATGGGTGCGCCGCTCGGCATTGCCATAGGCCCCCTCCTTCTCCACCCACATGGCGGCGGGCAGGATGAGGTCGGCGCTCATGGCCGTGATGGTCGGATAGGCGTCCGAAACAACGATGAAGTTTTCCGGGTTGCGATAGCCCTGATAGGTCTCGTTCTTGGTGTTGGGACCGGCCTGAACGTTGTTGTTGACCTGCACCCAATAGAAATTCAGCTTGCCGTCATGCAGCATGCGGTCCTGCTGCACGGCGTGGTAACCCGGCTTTTCCGGGATGATGCCGTGCGGAATGCGCCAGATTTCCTCGGCATGTTTGCGGTGTTCCGGGTTTGTCACCGTCATATCCGCCGGCAGGCGATGGGCGAAGGTGCCCACCTCGCGCGCCGTGCCGCAGGCCGAGGGCTGGCCGGTGAGCGAGAACGGGCTGTTGCCCGGCTCGGAAATCTTTCCGGTCAGAAGATGGATATTGTAGACCATCTGGTTGGCCCAGACGCCGCGCACATGCTGGTTGAACCCCATGGTCCACAGCGACATGACCTTGCGGTTCGGGTCGGCATAAAGCTCGGCCAGTTCCTCAAGGAAGCCGGCCTCCACGCCGGTCATGGCGGCGGTCTTTTCCAGCGTATAGTCCGATACGAAAGCCTTGAAGGTCTCGAAATCGATCGCTTCGGTCTTGGTCGGATCGGCGGAATTGGCGGCATTCACCTCCGCCGGATTGTCGGGACGCAGGCCATAACCGATATCGGTGACGCCGCGCACGAATTTCGTATGGTTCTTCACGAAGTCTTCGTTGACGCGCCCGGTCTTGATGATGTGGTTGGCGATATAGTTGAGGATCGCGAGATCCGTGCCCGGTTTGAAAACCATCGGGATATCGGCGAGATCCATGCTGCGATGCGTGAAGGTCGAAAGCACCGCCACCTTCACATGGTCGAAACCCAGACGCCGGTCGGCGATGCGGGTCCAAAGGATGGGGTGCATTTCCGCCATGTTCGAGCCCCAGAGCACGAAGGCATCGGCATGTTCGAAATCGTCATAGCACCCCATCGGCTCATCCATGCCGAAGGTGCGCATGAAGGCGTAAGCAGCGGACGCCATGCAGTGGCGGGCATTGGGATCGAGATTGTTGGAGCGGAAGCCGGCGCGCATCAGCTTGGTCGCGGCGTAGCCCTCGAAGATCGTCCATTGCCCCGAGCCGAACATGCCGACGGCGGTCGGCCCCTTTTCTTTCAGCACCCGCTTGCACTGCGCGGCCATCACGTCGAAGGCCTCGTCCCAGCTTACCGGCTCGAATTCGCCATCCTTGGCGTAGACACCGTTTTTCTTGCGCAGCAGCGGGGTTTGCAGGCGGTCCTTGCCATACATGATCTTGGACAGGAAATAGCCCTTGATGCAGTTGAGGCCACGGTTGACCTCCGCCTGCATGTCACCATGGGTGGCAACCACCTTGCCTTCCTTGACGCCGACCATGACGCCGCAGCCCGTGCCGCAGAAACGACAGGGCGCTTTGGACCATTTGATCTGCAGGGCGGAAACACCGCCCGGTACCGGCTGGGCGGCGGCCGGCAGCGCAATGCCCGCCGTTGCCGCCGCAATGCCGGCGGCATGGGCTTTCAATAGATCACGCCGCGTCAGTTCGCTGCTCATCGCCGCTCGTCTCCTCTGTGTCGACGTGTTCGAAAACCATGTTGGCGGCAATCACACCGTCGAGTGTCGAAATATAAGTGAGCGTATCGCCCAGCATGCCGGTGCTCGTGCCGTCGATGACGATGACGATCTTGCCGTTGCCCTCGCCATGAACCTCGACATTGTCGAGCGTTGAAAGTGCCGCGAAAACGGCGTCCCGCATCTGCGGCATCACCGCCACCACGGCGCTTGAGACATGATATCGGCCTGTATTTTCAGGCATATTGCATCTCCATGGCTATTGCCTTGATCTCGATCACGCCGGCCGGGCAGACGGATATACAGGCCCCGCAGCCGGTGCAGGCATCTTCGACAAGCTGAGGCACGAAGGGGCCGCCGCGGCGGGGCCGAAACCGGATGGCCTCGGTCGGGCAGGCATCGCGGCACGCCTGACAATCGATATTGCCGAAAGCGAGACACCCTTTACCGATCGCCATGACATGATCGAAACGCTGCGCCGCAGGGGTCGCAAAAACCGGCTCTGGACAGACTTGCGCACATTTGCCGCAAAAGGTGCATTCACCGGCGGAGAAATCCACCGAAGGCAAACCATCCGCCATGGCGATGATGCCGGTCGGACAGGCCTCCGCGCATTTTGCGCAACCGCTGCAGGCGGCGAGGTCGCTCAACACGACCCCGGGGGGACAGATACGCGTTTCCCGTTTTTGCCCGCCGCGCAGGAAATCGCGCCGGCTGAGAGAGACTTCCATCGTCATTTCACCCTCAATGACCGGGCGGTCCCGGCGGCCCGTAAATGATCTGGAACATCCAGACGATGAAGCCATAGGCCCCGACAAATCCAACCGCCAGAACGGGCCATATGCCGAAGGCCAGAACGGCAAACGTCACGAGCTCCCTCGTCCGGCTTGGCTTGTCATCCACGTGTTGAGGCGCGACTATTTTAGGCATATTCGCGTTTCCTGTTCGGTTCGAGACATCATCAGCCAAAAGGCAAAAATATTCAACCACTTGATTTTATTGATTATTTATCAGAACTAACATTCGTCAATATCGCCAGCCTAAGTCACTGATTTCTTATTGGGCTTTTGCCGAAAAAATAAACAAACAGGGTAAAAACGGGCGAAGGTCGCTGCCGTCACGGCTGCGGAAAGCTGCGCGCTCATCCGCAGGCTCCCGCCTCGTCGGTGCCCGGCGCCCGCAGGAAGGGCAGAAAGCCCTGCAGCCAGACACCAAAACTCGCTGCCCACACTATTGCACTGAGACCGTGATGATAAGGCGACAGGATCGCGGCGACATCGAATTCGGGCAGGATACGGGTCAGCCCGGCCGTCACCATCAGGGCGGCGGCGATGTGCGCCTGCCAGGGCAGGTGCGTCAGATCACGCCCCGTATGCCTGAGACCGGCGATGATGAATACGGCCATGATGGCGCAGCCGAGCGCGCCCACCGACAAGAGATGCAGGCCTGCGGCGGATGTGATGGAAAAACCGAGCCGCGTCGCCCCGAGCGCCAGAAACCCCGCACCGGCAAAGGCATTGCCGACGCCGAGCAGCAGCACCTCGGTCCTGAAGGCGGCGCGGCCGATGAACCATTCGGCCAGCCGGTCGAAAAACGCGGCACCGGCCGCAAGCGCCAGCCAGGCGGAAATATCACTCTCCGGAAGAACAAGCCTGACCGCCATGTAAAGCGTTACCATGGCCCCGGCCATATGCTGGCGGCCGGGATGCGGCCGATAGGGTGTGGTCTCACCGCTCGGATCGAGTGCCAGGTTGATGACGACCACATTGATGCGCGCCGCCGAAAGCGAAAACAGCACGGTGAATATGCACAACGCCGCCTCCAGACAGCGGGCGGCGAGTTCCAGATCACCAGCCCACCATGCATAACGCACACCCGCTTCCGAGGCCGTAAACAATAAAAGCCAGACGAGGAATGCCAGATGCTTCCCGGTGCGCCGCACCAGCATGGCCCTGCCGATGAGGAGCGAAAGCGCGAGCAGAAACGCCACATCGAAAAAGCCGGCAGGCAGGCTCCACACATCGGCCCCCACGAAACCGATCAGGCGGCCCGGCAGCCAGAGGACGGCCAGATATAGCAACGTTCTTCCCTGCGCCGGCTTGGTATCCGTCCATTCCGGCACGGCCGAGCCGAGAAACCCGGCGAGCGCCATGCCATAGGTGCCGAAAATCATCTCATGGGCGTGCCATTGCGACGGCGGAACGGCATCGGCGAAAGGCAGGGCATAACCACCAACGACGATCCACAGGAACGGCCAGACCGCACCGTGCAGGGCGGCAAGGGGAAAAAACAGGCGCAGGGCTTCGGAGAGGATCGGCGGCGGTTTCATCTGCCCCGCTCCTTTGCCGAAAACAGTTCGGCAAAAGCCGCAGTTTCGGCCAGACGTTCCGCTTCATCGAACACCGCCCGCGCCATGCGATGGCCCGGCGAACCGGCAGGCCTGTGCGCAGCAATGACGCGGCCGCCGACGCCCGACAAGACGATCAGCCTGTCGGCCACCAGCAGCGCTTCGTGAAGATCATGGGTGACAAGGAGCGTGGAAAAACCACGCCTTCCGGCAGCGGCCACCAGAAGCTCCTGCAGATGCCTGCGCAGGCCGACATCGACGGCGCTGAAGGGCTCATCCAGAAACAGCATGTCCGGCTCCACCGCCAGCGCCCGCGCCACCCCGGCGCGCTGGCGCATGCCGCCGGAAAGTTCGACCGGATATTTGCGAAAATCCGTCTCTTCCAGACCCACTTCCAAGGCGAAGCGTGCCGCAGTCTCACGCCGTTGCCGTTTCGGCATACCGGCCGCCGCAAGGCCGTAGGCGATATTGTCGATCAATGTCATCCATGGCAGCAGCCGCGGCTCCTGAAACACCAGACCCTGGCGGCGATATCGGCGATGCACCCGGCCGCGAACGGGATCGATGATACCGGCCGCGATCTGCAAAATCGTCGTCTTGCCGCTGCCGGAAGGGCCAAGCAGCGCCACGGTTTCCCCCGGCGCAATGCCGAGATCGAAATTCTCGAACAGGCTGCGGCCGAGAAAGGCGTGGCCGACCTGCTCGAAACGGAGGGCGGAATGGTCGCTCATCGTTTGACACCCCATGGCAGCCCGGCCGCACGCCAGCGCTCCAGCGCCTCGCGCAGCAGATGCAGCAGGCCGTAATCGGTCAGCAGCGCAAGGCCGACCGTGATGGTAAGCCAGGCGCTGACCTGCGCGATGTCGAACAGAGCACGTGCGGTGGCCAGTTCGCCGCCAATGCCGCCGGAATTCGAAAGAAGCTCGGCCATGACGGTCACTTTCCACGCGCTTCCGGCCGTCGTCGTCCAGGCCGGGAAGAGGTAGGAGAGAACATGCGGCATGGTGACGGTGCGCAGACGGTAGAACCATCGAGCGCCGAAAGCCTGCGCCATCACCTCCAGCTGACGGTCCCGCTTGGCGACACCTTCCAGCGCGCCGGCGAAGGAGACCGGCGCCGAGGCGATAACCACGGTCATGACGGCCGTGCCGCCCGACGAGCCGAACCAGATCAGCGCCAGCACGATCCAGCCGATGGGCGGCACGCCGAGCAGAACGGTGACAACAGGCTTCATCAGCCGCATGGCCGCAAAGGAATAGCCCGCCAGAAGGCCCGCAACGGTGCCGACGCCAGCGGCAATGGCAAAACCGGCAAGGGCCCTGACGGCGCTCTGCGACAGGATGAAAAGGAAATCCGGTCGCCTGGCAAGCATCCCGATCGCAGCAAAGGTCTCCCCCGGCGCGGGCAGGATGAAGGAGCCGTAAATCTCATGCCCGGCCTGCCAGGCGGCGAGAAAACAGAAGATGCCGGAAAGCCCGGCCCAGCCCGCCCAGAGGTAACGGCCCGTCCAGCCAAGGCTTTCGAGAATGCGGTTCATGCCTGCTACACCAGATAAAATCCGTCATCCGGCCGCCGCCCGCCGATGATGGCCGGCTCGGCCTTGGCGAGTTCGTCATAAAAAGCCTCGAGATCGCTGCACGCAGCGCTCGCCTTCAGCGCGCACAGATGGCTCGTCGGGAAGGAAGCGGCAATGATCTCAGACGGGAAACCCAGCGCGTCGGCGACGGCCGCCGCCGCAGCCTGCGGATCGGCCACGGCACTTGCGAGCGCGGCTTCCATGCCTGTCTGCAAAGCTTCAATGCCCGCCTTGCCGAGCTTTTCCTGAACCTGCGAGGTCAGGGCGAGACCCGCCTGCGGGATTTCGGCCTTGCCCGCCACCTTTGCCCATTCCTGCTGGATATCGATGGTGCGGTGAACGGTCATGAAAAACGACTTCGCCTTGATGAGCACGGCGGTCGCGGCCGGTTCGCTGAGCAGCGCCGCGTCCACCCGGCCCGTCAACAGCAATTGCACGGCTTCCGGCGGCGAGGCGGCATATTCCAGCTTGATGTCGCCGGGCTTCAGGCCGTTTTCGACAACAAGCCGGCGCATCACGAAATCGGGCATGTCGTTCTTGAACGGCAGAGCGAGCGTCTTGCCGGAAAGGCCTTGCAGGGAGTTCAGCGCCTCGTCTTTCGACACGATATAAAGCAGGCCCGTTGTCAACACGTTCAACAGCCCGAGACCGAGGCCGCGATTATGCAGATTGGCGGCGCCGTAGCTCGGCATCACCACCGCTCCCATGGAACCGGAGGCGACGGCGGCGCGCATTTCATCCGGCGTTTTCCAGGCCTTGAAGACGGCCTCCGGCGCGACATCCTTCAGGAACCCGCCCTTGACCGCATGGGCCAGCACGGCCGACGGCGCGGCAGGAGGGCCATAAAGGGTGAGCGGCGCTTCCGCCTTCAGAATATGCGGTGCGGCAAGTGTCGCGACCGTCAATCCCGAAAGGGCCGAAAGCGCCTGACGACGGGTGAGATGAGCCATGGTCCTGATCCTTGTTCGCGCCGGAAGCGCCATGATGCGCGTGACGCCCGCTGAAGGCCGACCTTCCGGCCACAGGCACGTCACCCATCTGGAAATGACATTTTGCAAGCGCCCAATCTTTGCGCAGGATCAAACAGCGCCGGAAACCACGCCTATTCGCCTGTCTTAAGCGACAGGGCTTCGCGCAGGATGCGCGCGCCCTCCTGGGCGGCGGCGGCGATGTCGAGAAACATCAGGCTTGCGGTTTCGACCACACCTTCATCCACCGTGTCGTCTTCGGCGAAATCACAGAGCATCTCGGTCAAAAGCGCGATCTTGCGCCGCTCCTCGCGGGCGGCGGCCAGAAGCTTGACGATATTGCGCTGGCGCTCGAAATCCTCGAGTTCACGCAGCGCCTCATGCACCCTGTCGCGGCAGCCGCAATCAAGCGCACTCTGCAAGACAATGTCGCGCACCAGATGGATTGCCGCCGCGATATCCGCTCCGCCAGGTGCCACCGCGGACAGCATTTGCTCACTTTGCCCGTTCGTCGTCATACATTCACCCCATGCGCCGTGTTGCGGGCACGGGCGACCCAGGCGGCCCCCTCCTGCCCATGGTGAAAACCATTGGAAAAAGGCACGTCCGGATAGATTTGCCCGAGACATGCAAGGCCATCTGCCGCATCCCGCCTGCCGGCCAGAACATCGTCATGGATCTGCGCCACCGCCACCATGTCGCAATCCTGTGGTGACAGCCGGAAGCGGGCGATGCCGGTGGCGGCCAGATCCTGCAATTCGCCAAGCAGCGACTGGCAGGTGTGCGACACCGTCTGCACGCCGTTCAGCGCCAGAAACGACTGGCGGTCAAGCGTGCGCACCGGCAATCCATCCGGGTCGTCACCGCAGACGAACTGGCAATTATCCTTGATATTGCCCTTGGCGCGGGCGTGGGCGCAGCGCGCGGAAATGGCGAGCGGCAGGCGGCCGAAGGCGAAGACTTCGAAGTCCACATCCGGTGTCTCCGCCACGATACGCTCCACCGAGGTTACCGGCAGTTCCGGCGGCAGGCAGATGGCGCTTGCCCCACGCGAGGCGAGCAGCCGCGCGGTGGCGGCATTATAGACATTCACCATCGGCCCGACGACATGCGGCGTGCCATGCAACATACCGAGCGCCGAAAGATCGTTCGCCTCGACCGGATAGGGGCTGTCGGCGATCAGGCCGCGCAGCTGGCGGCTTTCGCGCTCCAGCGTCACCAGAGAGAGGGTCGAGAGGATCACCTGCTTTCCGGCACTCTCCAGCCGCTCTATCACCTCGGCCAGATGCGGTTCGGTAAAATGAAACCGTTTTGAGCAGACGGTTTCGCCAAGATAGACATGGCTGACAGGCGCCTCATCGGCGATGCGAAAATAGAAATCGCGCCATTTCTCGCCCTGCCAGAGATAGAGGACCGGGCCAAGCGCCAATGTGGCCTTTGCGGTTTTTGCCATCGCCATCATCTCCAGCGTTTCTCGTAAGCACCGACGGTGGTGCGCTGGCCTTCGCTTAAAAGCCGCAGGCGCGAAAGCAGCCGTCCCCGTTCTTCGGCACTGGCGGCCAGCGCCCGGTGCAGGGTGGGCACCACTTCCGCCACATAGGCCTTGCCGCGCTGGCGGCCCTCGATCTTCAGCGCGCTGACCCCCGCTTCGCGCAAGGCATCGATCTGGTCCATCACGTCAAGCGATACCGGGTCCTCGAAGGCATAGGACTTGTCATCGGCAATCTCGAAACGGCCCTTGCACAGCGTGGGGTAACCCGCCGCCTCTCCTTCCGGAAAGCGGTTGATGGTGTAATCGCCGAGTTCCGATACCAGCTCCCGCCCATCCTGCCGGTAACGCACATGGCTTGCCGGCGAGCAGACGCCGTTCATGTTGGGTGATTTTCCGGTGGCGTAGGAGGACAGCGAGCAGCGCCCCTCCGCCATGACGCAGAGACCGCCGAACACGAAGATTTCGATCTCGCAGCGGATTTGCCGCGCCAGCCGGGCGATGTCGGAAATCGTCAGCGTGCGCGGCAGCACCACGCGTTTCGCGCCGAAGGCATCGACGAGGAAATTCACAGCGTCAGCATTGGAGGCGGAGGCCTGCACGGAAACGTGGATGCGCTGCTGCGGATGATATTCCGCCACATGCGCCATCAGGCCGAAATCGGCGAGGATCAGCGCATCCGCCCCCGCCTTCACGGCATCGGCCGCGCCGCGATACCAGATATCCTCATTGCCAGCGCGCATGAAGGTGTTGAGCGCCACGAAGGTCTGCACACCGCGTTTCTTCGCGTAGGCAATGGCTTCGGCAAGCTCTTCGCGGGAAAAATTGAGGCCGGGAAAATTGCGGGCATTGGTCTCATCGCGAAAGCCGCAATAAACGGCATCCGCTCCGGCATCCACGGCCTCGCGGAAGGCGGCGGGCGTTCCCGCGGGACAGATCAGTTCCATGCCTCACCTCCCCGTGTTTCGGATAGAACATGGCCGCGCAGGCGGTTCGCGAGGCCCGTTACGACAGGCGCGAAAGGCCCGGCAAATGCACCGAGATCGCGCGGCAAATCGATGCCGCTGTCATCAAGCGCATTGCGCAGCGCCAGCATCGCCTCCATGTCGCCGGTCACGCTGAGATCACGCGAGAAGAACAGCGCATCGGCATCCTGCCGCCCCTCCATCAGCGCCAGCAGCATGAAAAGCGGCCCTTCCACCGCCGCATCCACCTTGGGCAGGCGACCCTTTCGGCTGACGGTGATGGCCGGACGCGCCGGCTCGACCATGAAGGCGAAGGGCAGATCGACAGGCAGGAAGGCATAGCGCTTGCCGTTATGCTCGCCGAGCCGGCCGAACATATCCGGGTGCCGTTTCATGATCTGCGCCAGCATCGCCGCCGTCGCTCGCTGCACCACGGCAAGGGGCAGAAAATTCAGTGGGCGGGCGATGGCGGCGGGAAAAGGTCTCATGAAGGATCCTGTCGGCTCAGTTGCGGGCGGCAACCTAGCCGCGGCGCAGGGGTGGCGGTTTGAGCGAACGCAAAGACAGGGTGATTTTCGCGCGCGAATTCGCAAAAGGCGCTATAAATCATTCGCTTGCAGAATAATGGAGGCCGCCATGCCCGATATAAGGATCAAACGGATCTACGAACCCGCCAGCGACGACGACGGCACACGCGTTCTGGTGGACCGGCTGTGGCCACGCGGCATGCGCAAGGAAGACGCAAAGCTTTCCCTGTGGCTGAAGGAGATCGCGCCCAGCAACGAATTGCGCAAGAGCTTTTCCCATATGCCGTCACGTTTTGCCGAATTCACCCGGCATTATGACGAAGAACTGGCGGCCAATTCCGATGCCGTGGCGCGCATGAAGGCGCTGATGGCGGAAGGCCGCGTCACGCTGCTTTATGCCGCCCATGATACCGAACACAACCACGCCCTCGTTCTCGCCGACTATCTTCGCTCGCACTGAAGCCGCATTTGCGGCAGCGCAAGGACATGCCGCACCGCCACCGGCAAACAGGCGGCATGAGAGACGAACCGACAGATAAAGAGACAGAAGCGAAACCCGCCCACGCAGCCGATCTGCGCGGTTTCGTCCGGTTGCTGGAAGAACGCGGGCAGCTGCGGCGAATCCGCCAGCCGGTTTCGCTGTTGCACGAGATCACCGAAATCCACCGCCGGGTGCTTGCCGATGGCGGGCCGGCCCTGCTTTTCGAGCAACCCGTCGACCATGAGGGCAAGGTGCGGGACATGCCGTTGCTTGCCAATCTCTTCGGCACGCGGCAGCGCATCGAATGGGGGCTGGGGCTCGAGACGGGCGGCCTGCCAGCACTTGGACAAAAGCTCGCCGAATTGCGCGAGCCACGGCCGCCGAAATCCATGGCCGAGGCATGGGGTAAGCTGCCTTTGCTGAAGGCAGCACTGTCCATGCGGCCACGCAACGTCGCGCGCGCGCCGGTGCAGGAAAAGGTACTGACAGGCGATGCGGTCGATCTTGCCCGCCTGCCGGTGCAATGGTGCTGGCCGGGCGAACCGGCCCCGCTCATCACCTGGCCGCTGGTCATCACCCGTTCGCCTGATGATCCCGACGATATCAATGTCGGCATCTATCGCATGCAGGTGCTGGGGCCGGACAGGGTGATCATGCGCTGGCTGGCGCATCGTGGCGGCGCGCATCACCACCGGCTGTGGCAGGCGCGCGGGCTGGATATGCCCGTTACCGTCGCCATCGGCACTGATCCCGCCACCATTCTTTCCGCCGTCATGCCGCTTCCCGAACATATCAGCGAGCTTGGTTTTTCCGGCCTGCTGCGCGGCTCGAAAAGCCGCATCGCGAAAGCATTGACGGTGCCGATGCCGGTGCCCGCCAATGCCGAGATCGTGCTGGAAGGCACCGTCTCAGCAACGGAAACGGCACTCGAAGGCCCCTATGGCGACCATACCGGCTATTATAATTCGGTCGAGCCTTTCCCGGTCATGACGCTGTCGGCCATCACCACGCGCCGCGACCCGATCTATCTTTCCACCTATACCGGCCGGCCGCCGGATGAACCCTCGGTTCTCGGCGAAGCCATGCTCGAGATTTTCCTGCCGCTCGTCAAAAGGCAGTTTGCGGAAATCGTCGATCTGTGGATGCCGCCGGAGGCTTGTTCCTACCGCGTCATGGTCGCCTCCATCGACAAGCGTTATCCCGGTCAGGCGAAGCGGGTGATGATGGGCCTGTGGTCGATGCTGCCGCAGTTCAGCTATGTGAAGCTCATCATTCTGGTCGATCCCGACATCAATGTGCGCAGCTGGGCGGATGTGATCTGGGCGCTTTCCACCCGTTTCGACGCCTCGCGCGATACGACGATCATAAACGATACGCCGATCGATTATCTCGACTTCGCCTCGCCGAAAGCCGGCCTCGGCGGCAAGATGGGTCTGGACGCCACCCGCAAGCTTTCGCCGGAGACGGAGCGCGAATGGGGCCGCGTGCTCTCCATGACACCTGACATCATCGCTAAGGTGGATCTGATGTGGCGTGATCTTGGCCTTGGAGAACGACCATGAACCCGTGCCGCGTCGTGGTCGGCGTCACCGGTGCATCGGGTGCCGGCATTGCGCTGCGCATCATCGAGCGCCTCGCCGCGATGAAAAGCGTCGAAATCCATCTCGTCCTGTCGCAATCCGCCAGACGCACCGTGCTGCATGAGGAAGGTGCCAAAGTCATGGGGCGGATGCTGTCGCTCGCCAGCGTCAATCATGCCGTCGACGATATCGGCGCGGCGATTGCCAGCGGCTCCTTCCCGACAACAGGCATGGTCATCGCCCCCTGCTCCATGCGCACACTTGCCGCCATTGCAACCGGGCTTTCGGACAATCTTCTTACCCGCGCTGCCGATGTGCATTTGAAGGAACGCCGGAAACTGGTGTTGATGACCCGCGAGACGCCGCTGCATCTCATCCATCTGCGCAATATGTGCACTGTCACGGAGGCAGGCGCTATCGTCATGCCGCCAGTGCCGGCCTTTTACAACAGGCCGCAAAGCGTCTTCGACATTGTCGATCAGCTCGCCGCCCGCGCTATCGATCAGCTCGGCATCGCGCCCGCACCGCAGGCGCCGATATGGCAGCCTCACGTAGTGAAGACGTCGTGAGCGATCAGAAATAGGCCATGGGGTCCGCGCCAAAGAGCGCGGCATGGCCGCCGGCCAGCAGCCACCAGACCGTCAACCCTGTCAGTACCGCGGCGAGCAAAATCGGTCCATCCACGGCGATGCGTGTTCTGCCGGAAAGGATTGCCGCGAAAGGGATCGTTGCGTTTTTTGCAGCCGCCGCGCTCCACGCATTACCCATTCTTTTGCGGGCACGTTTTTCAGTCATCGCCATTCCGCCAAGCGAAAACAGCGCAAAACCGCCGAACAGGATGACGGAACGCAGGTCGCCATTCGGCACGACATGGCCGAGCGACCAGAACAGGAAACCGACCAGCACCGGATGCCGCGTGATGCGCACGATTGCCCCCGGTTTATCTCCCTGCCGCACGGAAATGGAAAGCGGATTGACGCTGAGAAGGCCAGCGAGCACGAAAAACAGACCAATCGGCGCTGCCAGAAAGGTGATATGCGCCTGCCAGGGCGCGACATCCCAGAGCGGAATATAATCCACCGACAGCGCGGCATAAAACACCCAGCCCAGCGCCAGAAGCGAGACCACGGAATAAGCCCCAAAATAGGCGGGCCGGCCGATGGCCGCAATCAACCGGCCGCGCACGGCGGGCACGGCGGGAATGGAATGCAGCGCCACAAAAAGCGAAAGAGCGGCGACAAGTTCAAGCATGCGTCTGCCTTCTCACTGGTTCAGGAACAGCACCGAAGCAATGGCCACGGAGGCAAGCACGGCGGAAACCGCGCCCATGCGCTGCAACACACCCATACGGTACAACAGCACCGCAAAGCCAATGATAATAGGGGTTGCGACAATCAGCCCGACCTGCGCGTCGTTCATGGGAAGCTCCATTTTCCAGAGTTGCGCTTTGTCATGACAATAGGGCTTTGCGCGCTCCCTTCTTTGACCGACCGCAAAGAAGCGGGGTTTGAGGACGCCTAAGCGTGGCTTGCTGTTTTACAATTACGGACAAGGCCATGGCGATAAATACGGAAGAGGAAAGCGGAAACCTGCTTTTGTGGATTCTGGTCTGGAGCGAACTTGCCGCCTTCGGCGCGCTGACCGGCGCCTTCATCATTGCCTTCGCCCTCAACCCTGATGCGTTCGCCGCCGCGCGCCAGCATCTGCAGCCGCAGCTTGCCGGCCTCAACACCCTGATTTTGCTGGCAAGCGGCTGGCAGGCGGCCGTCGCGGCCAGCCGCCACACCGCGCTGCCGGGCAAAAGACGGGCGCTTGTCCTTGCCGGCCTGCTGGGTTTCGCTTTCGTCGGTGTGAAGCTCCATGAATACTCCACCGAAATCGCCTTCGCGTCCGATCCCGCCTATGGCGCTTTCTTCGAGCTTTATTTCCTGCTCACCGGCTTCCACCTGCTGCATGTCGTCTTCGTGGCCGTGCTGCTGTTTCTCGTCGCAGTCTTCCCAAAAAACGAGAACGTCACGCTGGTGACGACGCTGTGGCATGTCATCGATCTGGTCTGGATCGTCATTTTTCCCATCGTCTATCTGGTTTGACCGTCATGATCCACCGCACCTCCCGCCAGCTTGCAAGAAGTTTCGCAGTGCTCGCCATTCTTGTTCTCGCCGGTACGGCCGTCGTCACCTCGTGGAAGGCAGCGCTTCTGCCGCCGGTCGCCGCCGCCTGCCTGATGCTGCTTTTCGCGCTCATGAAATCCAGACGCGTCATCGACGACTTTCTGGGTTTTGGCGAAGAGCGGGGCCTGCTGCGCACGGCACTTCTGGCATGGCCCGCAATCTTTGCCGCCGCAGCCCTTTTGCGGGCGTTCCTGCAGGGCATTTTGTCGCTCTGAAAAGGCGGACCGCACCACCTCTCCACTTGTTTGCCAAATGGCAAAGAACGCCGGCAGCCAGCGGCTAGAAAGGCTTCAGACCCCCAGCCTGCTGGCAAATCCCGGCAAGAGGGTTCGATCAAGCCAGTCCGCATAAGCGGTCTTCCGGATGGAAAGGACCATTGGCATGGCAGAACGCCTGACCAAAACAGGAGCGAGAAACGTCTTTTACGGCGGCTCCATCTTCTTCTTCGCCATATTCGTCGGGCTGACCGCCCATAGCCATTATTACATGCGCACCACCTCGACGGATGAAAGCACGCTGACGGAAAGCGTCGCGCGCGGCAAACACGTGTGGGAGAAAAATTCCTGCATCAACTGTCACACGCTGCTCGGCGAAGGCGCCTATTTCGCGCCCGAACTCGGCAATGTCTGGAAGCGCTATGGCGGCGTGGAAGACAAGGAGACGGCGCGCGATTCCATCAAGGCCTGGATGGCCGCCCAGCCCACCGGCATCGAGGGCCGGCGCCAGATGCCGCAGTTCAATCTCACCGAACAGGAACTCGATGATCTCGTCGACTTCCTCGAATGGACGAGCCGGATCAAGACGCAGAACTGGCCGCCGAACGATGCGGGTTGAGGTTGACGGCAAGGAGATGACGAGATGAAATACCAGACGCAAAAAGTCGCCATGCTGTATTTTTACGGCGCAATCGGGCTGTTCGTGGCGCAGATCCTGTTCGGCGTCATCGCCGCGACGATCTACGTACTGCCCAACACGCTTTCCGAGCTTCTGCCCTTCAACATCGTGCGCATGATCCACACCAATGCGCTGGTCGTGTGGCTGCTGATGGGTTTCATGGGCTCGACCTTCTATCTTCTGCCGGAAGAAACGGAAACGGAGCTTTACAGCCCCAAGCTCGCCATCGCGCAGTTCTGGATCTTCCTGGTGGCCGCCGCGGTCGCCGTAGTCGGTTATATGTTCCGCATCCATGAAGGCCGCGAATTCCTCGAACAGCCCTTCGCCATCAAGGTCGGCATCGTGCTTGTCGTTTTGATGTTCCTGTTCAACATCACCATGACGGCGCTGAAGGGCCGCAAGACCACCGTCATCAACATCCTGCTCTTCGGTCTCTGGGGTCTGGCGATCTTCTTCCTCTTCGCCTTTTACAACCCCATGAACCTGGCGCTCGACAAGATGTACTGGTGGTACGTCATCCATCTGTGGGTGGAAGGCGTGTGGGAACTGATCATGGCGTCGATCCTCGCCTTCCTGATGATCAAGCTCAACGGCATCGACCGCGAAGTGGTGGAAAAATGGCTCTATGTCATCGTCGGTCTTGCCCTCTTCTCGGGCATCCTCGGCACCGGCCACCATTATTACTGGATCGGCGCACCGGGTTACTGGCAGTGGATCGGTTCGCTGTTCTCGACGCTGGAAGTGGCCCCTTTCTTCACCATGGTCATCTTCACCTTCGTCATGACCTGGAAGGCCGGCCGCAAGCATGAGAACCGCGCCGCGCTTCTGTGGTCGATCGGCTGCTCGGTCATGGCCTTCTTCGGTGCCGGCGTCTGGGGCTTCCTGCACACGCTGTCTTCGGTGAACTATTACACCCACGGCACGCAGCTTACCGCCGCCCACGGGCACCTCGCCTTCTTCGGCGCCTATGTGATGCTGAACCTTGCGATGATGGCCTATGCCATCCCCGAAATGAAGAAACGTGCGCCCTATAATCAGTGGCTTTCGATGACGAGTTTCTGGGTCATGTGCACGGCCATGTCGGTGATGACCTTCGCGCTGACATTCGCCGGCGTGGTGCAGATCCAGCTTCAGCGGGTCATGGGCGAAAGCTTCATGGATGTGCAGGACCAGCTGGCGATCTTCTACTGGATCCGTCTCGGTTCTGGTTTCGCGGTTCTCATTTCGGCGGTCATGTTCATCTGGGCAATCCTGGTACCGGGCAAGCAGAAACAGGGCGACGTTGCCCGCCTCGTGCAGCCCGCCGAATGAGAAACGGACCGGCTCTCCTTTTCCCCCGGAGAGCCGGTTCCTTACCACCAACCATGGAGATGACCATGAATACGATTTTCCGCCCCGCGCCGCAGCCTTCGCCGGACGCGCCGTTCTACACCCCGCTCGGTAATGAATGCACGCTGTTCGAAAGCGCCTGGGTGCGGCAATTGCCGCTGCTGCTGAAAGGCCCGACCGGTTGCGGCAAGACCCGTTTCGTCAGCCATATGGCAGCGAAACTCGGCCTGCCGCTTTCCACCGTTTCGTGCCACGACGATCTTGCCGCCGCTGATCTGACCGGCCGTTACCTGCTGAAAGGCGGCGAAACCGTGTGGATGGACGGCCCGCTGACACGATCCGTGCGTCAGGGCGGCATATGTTACCTCGACGAGATCGTTGAGGCGCGAAAGGATGTGGCTGTCGTATTGCATCCCCTCACCGATGATCGCCGCATCCTGCCACTGGAACGCACCGGCGAAGTGCTGGAAGCACCCTCGGGCTTCATGCTCGTCGTTTCCTATAATCCCGGATACCAGAACCTTTTAAAGAGCCTGAAACCCAGCACCCGCCAGCGTTTCGTCGCCATTGAATTCGATTTTCTGCCCAAGGAGCAGGAAATCGCCGTAGTTTCGCATGAAAGCGGGCTGGATGCGCGCGATGTCGAGCCGCTCGTCGATCTTGCCCACCGGCTGCGCGGCCTGAAAGGCCACGATCTGGAAGAAGGCGTCTCCACCCGCCTGCTCGTTTATTGCGCCAGCCTCATCGATACCGGCCTTCCCGCCCGTCAGGCCGTGCGCGCGACCATGATCGAACCGCTGACCGACGAGCCCGATGTGAAGGCCGCGCTGCATGAAGTCGCGGATGCGATCATTCGATAGGCGGTTGGGGAAAAGACCATGCTGGATTTTCTGGAACTGGAAGAAACCGTCGGCCGCGCCTGGCACAGGCTGATCGGCGAAACCGGCACATGGCTGCGCTTCCCGGATCATGCCGTGAAGCTGGAGGATATGCAGGCCGTGCTGGCCATATGTTTCCGCGGTTTTGGCGGTGAACATGCGGTGCAGATCGCCCCGGCCCGCGCCCGCACTTCCACGCACCGGTTGAGGCTGCGCCAGCGCATGGGTCTTGGCGAAGAGAAGCTCGCCCAGCCCGGGCGTGATCACGCCACGCTGATGCTGCCGCCCGTACTCGATCTGTTTCCCGACCAGCGTCTCAATCGCGATCTCTATCTCTGGCTCGCCGCCGCCATGGCGATGATGCCGCTTGAACCGGTGGCGGCGGCCGACCCGCTTCGCAACGATCTTGCCCGGCTCGACCGCGCCGCAGAACTGGCAAAAACCGTCATCCATGCTTTCCCCGGCATGAAGACCCGTTATCGCCGGCTTTGCGCCGCCATGCTCGCGGTGCGCCAGAAACGTCCGCTGCCGCAGGCGGAGCAGCAGGTGGAACAACGGGTGCTTTCCATGCTCGCCGATGCGGCAGGGATCGACGGCCTTGCGCCACCCGCCGGCTTTCCGGAAAAAGCGCCGCCGCGCTACCTGCCGATGCTACCGGTGCCGCTATGGCCGGACACGCTGCTGCGGGAAACATCCGAGGCCAGGCAGAGCGAAGACCAGCCGGCAGCGGGCGCCGCGCCGCAGGGGGCGGAGGCCGCCCGCCATATTGCCGTGCGTGAAAAGGCTGACAATCGGCAAACCGAACGCAGCCCCTTCATCCTCAACCGTTTCGAAAAAATCCTCGCCATGGCCGAGATGGTCAATGTCGACCGGCCGGGTGACGACAGCGACGATACCGACGGCAGCGCGGCGGACGAGCTTGACGATATGACGCTGGGTGAAAGAAAGGGGCGGCCTTCCGCCCGCTTCCGCTTCGATCTCGACTTGCCGCCTGAAGCACTGAACCATACACCGCTGACAGCGGAGCTGACCTATCCCGAATGGGATTATCGCAGCGGTACCTATCTCGCCAATCATTGCCGGGTCATCGCCGGTCCAGCGAAAGACGCCGAGATGGCACCGGAACCCGACCCGGACACCAAGAGCCTCATCCGCCGGGTCAGGCGGCAATTCGAGGTGCTGCGGCCGCGCCACGAGATGCTGCGCGCCCAGCTTGACGGCAATGATCTCGATCTTGACGCCGTGGTTCGCGCCAGAAGCGATATCGCCGCTGGAGGACAGGGCAGCGACCGCATTCATATGGCAAGCCGCCCGCAGGCGCATGATCTCGCCGTAACGATCCTCGTCGATGTGTCGCTATCGACCGATGCCTGGTTCGACAACCGCCGGGTGCTCGATGTGGAGAAGGAAGCCCTGCTGGTGCTTGCCCACGGGCTTTCCGCCTGCGGCGACAGTCACTCCATCCTGACCTTCACCTCCCGCCGCCGTTCCTGGGTGCGGGTGGAAACGGTGAAAGGTTTCGATGAGCCGATGGGCCACACTATCGAGCGTCGCATCGCGGCGCTGAAGCCCGGCTTCTACACCCGCATCGGCCCCGCCATCCGCCACGCCAGCGCCAAGCTGCGTGAAAGGCCGGAGCGGCGCAAGCTGCTTCTGCTGCTGACGGATGGCAAGCCGAACGATGTCGACCACTATGAGGGCCGCTTCGCCATTGAGGACAGCCGCCGCGCGGTCTCCGAGGCGCGACGCTCTGGCGTCAGCGTGTTCGGCGTAACGGTGGACAGCAAGGCGCAGTCCTATATTCCGGCCATGTTCGGCCAGAACGGTTATGCCATCGTCAGCAGGATCGCCAAGCTGCCATCGGCGCTGCCGGCAATCTATCGCAGCCTTGCCGGCTGACGCATGTCGCCGACGGACCTGACGAATCTCAGGTTTGTTTGCGCGGCGACAATGTCTCCCGACCGCCCGGCAGATAGGTTTTTCCAGTCCGCCGGCCGGCCGCACCGCCGGACATCATTCCATCCGCGGCCGTGGAGCCAGCCTATGTCCGAAGCCCAAATCGCAACCAATATCGACGTGCGCATCATTCCGCATCGCGAACGCCATCCGCGCATTTTCGGTGCGCTCAGCGCATTGAATGAGGGGCAATCGCTGCAGATCACCAGCGATCACGATCCCCGCCCGCTGCTCTACCAGCTGGCCACCAATTTCCCCGGCCAGTTCGGCTGGGAATATCTCGAACAGGGCCCGGAAGTCTGGCGTCTCGATATTGGCCGGCTGGAAGAACAGGCCGAAGGTTCAGAAGACGATATGTCCGGCTGCGAATGCTGCTGCGGATCCGAACATTGACCCCTGCCCTGGCGGTGTGGTGAAAAGGCCTCTGGCGGATGGCCCTTGCCGCCGCCAGCCGATAGATGAGGTGATGCAATGACGGAAATGATCAGGGAACTCGATGTCCGGCCGCTTTTGCTGAGTGGCGGCGAGCCCTTTCCGGCCATCATGGAAGCCGTGGCCGGGCTTGCTCCCGGTGAGGCGCTGCGATTATACGCCACCTTCCGGCCCGTTCCGCTGTTCAAGGTGATGGCGGAGCGCGGTTTCGACCATCAGGTGAGGGAAATCGGCGGCGGCGACTGGGAAGTGCTGTTTACGCCGCAATCCACTGAGACCGAACAGATTTCCGTGTCACCGGCGCTTGCGGGCAATGCCGAGGAGCCGCAGATATGGCCGGACCCGGTCATCTATCTCGATCTCAGCGATGAGACGGCCGAAGGCCAGGCGAGCCGCACGCTTGCCGCACTCGACCGTCTTCCGCCGGGTGCCGTGATCTTCGTGCTGATGCCGCAGGAGCCGACCTTCCTTTACCCGGAACTTCTGGCCCGGGGCCATCAATGGGCCGGCAATTTCGACGAGGCACGCACGGCGTTTCGTATATTCATCCGCGCCGGGGCCGGCGCGCATTAAGCCGGATATCAAATCCCAGAAAACGAAACGCCCCGGAAATTGCTTCCGGGGCGTTTCGTTTTGGCGGCGTCGCAAGCAATCTAGGCTTTCAGCGGTTTGCGCTCGCGCATCAGGATCGGCCCATATTCAACGCAGAACAGACCAAAGCCCACGACCCAGAAGAACGCCGAGCAAGCGTAGAGATGCATCATCGCACCGGGGAAGAACTCGGCTGCCGGTCTCAGCAGCGCGCAGGCGATCAGCGCCGCATAAGCGGCAATGGTGACCCTGCTGGCCGCGAGCTTGCGTCCGGTATGGCCAAGGCTTGCTCTCGTCATCACCGCAAGCATCATGCAGCCGATAACACCGACGGTGAAGACATGCAGGACGGAGCGTGTATCCATAACGTCAAGAGCCGCCAGCGCTATGGTGATGAAACCGACGGGAATGAAGGCATAGGCCACATGCAGCACCACCAGCACCTGCTCCGGCCATGTCGTCCAGCCGCGCCAGCGGATCAGACGCACGGCGTGCATGAAAGCCGCCAGAAACGCCGCTGGCACCGCCACGATGCTTTCGGGTTCTATCGTCCAGACAGCAAGCGCCGCGATGCCGGTGAGGATGGCGGCGGTATCGAAACGGTTATAGGGCACGGGGAAATCCGTGCGGCCGAAACGGTTCAGCCAGTTGCGGGTAAAACTCGGCACGATGCGGCCGCCGACGATGATGACAAGCACGGTATAGGCCGAGACCGCAAGGCGGGTCGCGATCTGGCTATGATCGCCCCCAATCGCCGCAACGTGGAATATGATGTTGGCAACGGAAAGCGCCAGCAGCCCGCCCAGCACCTTCAGGTCTTTCCATTTGCGCCCGGCAATGACCTCGCGTGCGCAGATCGTGAGAAGTGCCGGCAGGAAAAGCCCATCGACGGCTGCGGCAGTGACCACGCCCACCTGGTCTGGCACAAGCAGGAAAAGCCGGCCGGCACACCAGAGCGCAAACAGCCACACCAAAGGTTTGCCCGACACCGGCAACCGCCCCGTCCAGTTCGGCACGGCCGTTAGAAGAAAACCGGCCAGCACCGCCGAAGCGAAACCGAACAGCATCTCATGGGCATGCCAGTTCGGCGCGCCGTAATCGCCGCCAAGGTCGATGAAGCCGGAAAGGGTTGCGATCCACAACACCATCGCCACGATGGCCCAGAGGGCGCCGCCGAGGAAAAACGGCCGGAAGCCGTAAGAAAAGATAACCGGGCCGGTGCGCGCCAGCCCTCTTGGAATGCCGCCCTTTGGCCGGCTGCGCCCTTCGGTGAGAACGGTTTCGCTGCCACTCATTATGATGCTCCTTGCTTGGTCTTGACATATGTCTAGACCCAAGCCCGTCCGGCTTCTTTGCGAACAGGCAAAGAGGCGGTGTGACGCTTCCACACCGGCCTTCAGCCGCCTGCCAAAATGTCGCAGGGTGCCGAAAGCGAAGTTTGCTCCATCTCAAATTGTATTTCCACCCCTCCGCTACAAATGCTGTGACAGAGCGAAACATGCTCTGCCCCAAGAGGGATAGGAGAAGAATGATGACGGAAACCTTCCACATCACACGGCGTAATATTCTCGCAGGCGCAGCATTTGCAGGGGCTGTAGCTCCCATGATCATGCCATCGGCAGCGAGCGCGGCAGAGGAAAAGAAGGCCGCAGCCAAGCCATTGACGAGCGCTGAGATTGCAGCGCTGCCTCGCGTAAAAGTTGATCTCGTCAAACCGCCCTTCGTGCATGCCCACACGCAGAAAGCCGAAGGCGGACCGAAGATCGTCGAGTTCACGCTCACGATCAAAGAGCAGAAGATGATCCTCGACGACAAGGGCACCGAGGTCCACGCCATGACCTTCAACGGTTCGGTTCCCGGCCCTCTGATGGTGGTGCATCAGGACGACTATGTCGAACTGACCCTCATCAACCCCGATACGAATGAGCTGCAGCACAATATCGATTTCCACTCGGCCACCGGCGCGCTCGGCGGCGGCGGGCTCACCATCGTCAACCCCGGTGAAAAGGCGATCCTGCGCTTTAAGGCCACCAAGGCCGGCGTCTTCGTCTATCACTG